>JBDTMB010000255.1:0-8309 GCA_039934485.1 Vicinamibacterales bacterium | reverse complement strand
ACCAACAGGCGCCCGTAATCGTGTATCCCGGCAATCCCCAGGGACGTCACCCGGTGGAGACCGGCGAACGCGGCGTCTATCTCGTCGAGGTCGGAGCGGACCGCGGGGTGAGACTGACGTTCCACGATGTGAGCGTCGTGCGCTGGGCCCAGGTGACCGTCGAAATCGATGACCTCGAGACCGATCATGATCTCATCGATGCCATCGATTCAGCAGTCGCGGTCGCGTTTGATGCGGAAGGGCGAGATGTCGTCTGTCGCGTGACGGTGACCGGGCGCGGCCCGCTCCACGCCGCCACCCACAAGGGCGATTTCTCGGCCACACTCCGGGCACGAATCAATGATGGTTGGTCGCGTGGCGATCCGTTTGGCTGGTGCGAACGAGTGGAAGTAACAACCAGGCCGGCGTTTGACCGCGAAGAACAACGCCAGGCTGGCGACTTCGTCGGCGACCTCCTTCGGCTAGTCGATGACATCCAGTCCGACCCAGTGCAGCTTGCTGCGCTCCGCGAGCAGCTTGGGTCGTTGTACGGGCATCCTCGGGCGAAGAAGTACCTCGGTCCAAGTCTGCCGGAGGACGGCGAGCTTGGCGCGTTGCTCGCCGACGCGGAAGGGCGAGCACTCGAGCAGTTGCTGGGAATCGGCGCGCTATGAGGATCGAACGCCTCCAAATCGACGGCTTTGGGCATTTCCATGGGCGCGACCCTTCAGAGCTATGCCGGCGCCATGGAAGTGGTGAACTGGGCGGTGCCGGCGAGCGTGTTTCCGGGTGGCCAGCGGACCCAGTCGGTGACGGTCAACCTGATTGCCCCAGGGACGTCATTCCTGCCACGCTGGAACCAACTCGACCTGAGCTTGCACAAGATCGTCAAGGCCGGCAAGACGCGTCTCGATGGCGGGCTGGACATCTTCAACTCGCTCAACGCCAATACCGTGTTGCAGGAAAACCAGAATTACGGTTCATCGCTCGGACAGCCGCAACAGACTCTCCAGGGACGGCTGCTGCGGGTCTCGGCGCAAGTGAAGTTTTAGGTGATGTTCCCTGTCAACGGAAGTATCCAAGGAGACTCGAGAGCCATGCCATTGTCTATCGTGCGAACGCGTCGATGGTCCCTCGTGCCGGCGGGAATCGGTGTCGTCGTGGCGGCATTGGTCGCGCCGCCGCTCACCGCGCAGGCCGGCAAGGTCTTCGTCGTCCAGACCCTCTCGGCCGGGGACAGCGTCCAGTTGATCGACCCGGCCACCGACAAGGTCGTGGCCGAGATTCCGGACGAAGAAGCGGTGCACGGGGTGGCCGTCGCGCCGGATGGCTCCCGCATCTACCTGACGAACGAGGCGCTCGCCACGCTTGACGTGATCGACGTGCGCACGCAGAAGCTCGTCAAGAGGATTCCCCTCACCGGAGGGCCGAACAACGTCGCGATTCGCAAGGATGGCAAGCGGGTGTATGCGGCCATCCAAACCAACGACGGGGGCATCGACATCATCGATACCGTGGCGATGGAGAAGGTCAAGTTCATCCGCGTCCTCCGCGGCGTGCACAATGCCATCATCACGCCCGACGGCAAGTACGTCGTCGCCGGCTCGACGGCCGGAAACGTCGCCACCGTGATCGATACCGAAACCGAGCAGCCGGTCTGGTCGATCCATTTCGAAGGTGGGGTGCGGGTGTTCTGCTTCGAGACCAACCCCGATGGCTCGACCAAGCGGCTGTATACCCAGCTCACCAACCTCCACGGGTTTGCCATCGTCGATTGGGCGACGCGCAAGGAAGTGGGGCGGATCAAGCTGCCGGATATTCCCGTCGCGCAGCGGAACACCGAGGGGTTGCAGGGCGCCCCGGCGCACGGCATCCTGGTGTCTCCCGACAAGAAGACCCTCTGGTCGACGAGCAAGGTCAATAGCGCCGTCTACGCGTATGCGTTGCCCGACGTGACCTACCTCGGGGAAGTGAAAGTCGGGAAGGTGCCCGACTGGATCACGTTTTCGCCGGACAGCAAGAAGCTGTATGTCGCCAACGCCCACGACAACACCGTGTCGGTTGTCGATGTCGTGGCGCGCAAGGAGATCACCCGCATCAAGGTCGGACCCGTGCCGAAGCGCAATGCGACGGCGATGCTCCTGTGGTCAACGATGGGCACCCAGTAGTGGGAGGGCGACGCATGGGTCACGCAGCATCCTTCCTCGCCGTGGCGGCGATGGTCGTCTACGGCGCGGCAGCCGCGCCGGTACTCGGCGCGCGCTCGATCGCCCAACAGGACCGGTCGGCGGCGGGCGTCGACTCGCCGCTCGACTACGACGTGTTCCGCACCAAGGTGCAGCCAATCCTGACCGGCGCCCGCAAGGGCCACGCCCGGTGCACCTCGTGCCACTCTCGCGGCGGCAACGCGTATCTCGAACCGCTGGCTCCCGGAAGCACCACCTACACCGAGGAGCAATCGAAGCGGAATTTCGAACGCGTCTCGCGGCTCGTCGTGCCTGGTGATCCGCTCAAGAGCCTGTTGCTGACCAATCCGCTCGAACCCGAGGCCGGCGGCAGTCACTGGCACGCGGGCGGCAAGCACTGGCAGTCGCAGGCCGACCCGGAATGGCAGACCCTGGCCGCGTGGGTGAAGAGCCGTGGCGCGATCGCCGCTGCGCCGTCGACGCCCGGCTTGAGCTACGAGGTCTTCCGCTCGAAGGTGCAGCCCATCTTGACGACCGCGCGGAAGGGCCACGCCCGATGCACGGCGTGCCACTCGCGCGGCGGGAACGCCTACCTCGAACCGTTGGCGCCGGGAAGCACCACGTATTCCGACGAGCAGTCGCAACGGAATTTCGAGCGCGTCTCGCGCCTCGTGGTTCCCGGTGAACCGCTCAAGAGCCTGCTGTTGACCAATCCGCTCGAGCAGGAGGCGGGCGGCAGCCACTGGCACGCCGGCGGCAAGCACTGGTCATCGCAAGACAACGCGGAATGGCAAGCGCTCGCCGCATGGGTCCGCGGCAAGTGATGCCCGTTCGGCGACGCGTGTTCCTGGCCCAGGGACTGATGCTCATGCTCGCCGGGTTGGGGCGGCGCCTGTGGGCGCAGGCCGTCCCGCGCCGCTATCGCCGGTTGGCCGGCCCGGTCGTCGTACCGCTGGCGGACCTGACCACCCCGTGGCGGGCGAAAACGTTCATGGCGGAGGCCGTCACGCTGTCGAGTGCCGCGACGCCGAATCAGCCGATCCGTCTTAGTGGGATGGTGGTGCGAACCTCCGCCGGCGACCACCTGCCGGCCGCGTTCACGGCGATCTGCGTCCGCTGTCCCCACGAGGGGTGCGACGTCGACTTCGTGCCGGACCCGAACTCGTTACCGCAGGACGTCAAGGACGAGATCGGACACGCCGTGGATCACGCGGTCTACATCTGCCCGTGCCACAACAGCACGTTCCAGGCGGAGGACGGCGCGCGGCTCTCTGGACCAGCGCCTCGCGGCCTCTACCGCTTCGGCGTGACGGGCGTCACCGACGCCGCCGTCGAGATCGGCGAAGTCGAGGAGGATCTGTTGATTTTCGTCTGACTCGGGTGGCCGGCAGGAGGGGCGTCACGAGACGAACAGGCATGTCCGCCTCGTGCTCGTCGCGATTACTTGTCGTCTTCTTCGCCCTGCTTCATCGAGCTCTTGAAGTTCTTGATGCCCGCGCCGATGCCCTTGCCGAGCTCGGGCAGGCGGTTGGCCCCGAATATAAGAATGACGATGGCCAGGATGATGAGCATCTCCGGCAAACCAATGGGTCCAAACAAAGCAAGCACCTCCATTGAGTACTCCTTGGGCACCAACAAGCGATGTCCCTAAGCCGGATTGTAGCACCAAGCCTTGCCAGGCCCTTGGCTTTGCGCTTGTCAGGCCTCCTGCCGTCGGTCAGAATGAGGCTGGGTAAGCTTCTAGGACTGCATGGCGGTTTCCACACCCGGCCTGACGGCGGATTCACGATCGGCGCCCCTGCACCTGAATGCCAGGCCGGTAGACCTGTCGTTTGAGTTCGAGCACCGGCAGTCGAAAGTGGGGGTTGCCGCGTCGGTGGCGGCGCACATCAGCTTCGTGGTCCTCGCCCTTCTCGCGATTCGCTTTGCGCCCCAACCGGATCCCTATCAATTGCTCCCCGATGCCCCGCTCAATGACATCGTCTGGCTGAATGTTCCCGGCCCAGGCGGCGGTGGCGGAGGTGGCGGCAACAAGGCGCCTGACCCGCCACGGAAAGCCGAGGCCCCAGGCAAGGAAAAGATCACCGTGCCGGTGGAGAAGAAGCCGGACCCGGTCGAGCAGCCCAAGGAACCACCGCCCGAAGACCTCACCATTCCGGCGAAGAACATGGCCGACGCCACCCAGCAGTTGCCTGGTGTGATCCAACCCGTGCCCACCAATACCGAGTCGCAGGGCTCGGGTAGCGGTGGCGGCGCCGGCACCGGCACGGGTCCCGGCGTGGGATCGGGACAGGGGTCGGGTCTCGGCCCGGGCTTTGGCGGCGGCACCGGCGGTGGCGCGTTCCGTCCGGGCGCCGGCATCACGCTGCCGCGGGTCCTCCGCGAAGTGAAGCCCGCCTACACGGCCGACGCGATGCGCGCCAAGGTGCAGGGCTCCGTGTGGCTCGAGTGCATCGTGATGCCGGATGGCTCGGTGGGCGACGTCAAGGTCACGCGCTCGCTCGACCCGATCTTCGGTCTCGACCAGGAAGCGATCAAGGCGGCCAAGCTGTGGAGGTTTTCACCGGGAATGCGGCTCGGCGAGCCGGTGCCGGTGATCATCACGATTGAACTGACCTTCACCCTCCGCTAGTGCTCCTTCGGGTTACCATGGCGCGCATGACGCGCATCATCACTCTCGCGGTCTTTGTCGTCATCCAGGCCAGTTTCGCCGCGGCGCAGGCGGCGTTCCCCACGCCGGTGGAGGGCGATTTCGTGGTCCGCAACTTTGCGTTTGCCAGCGGCGATCGCCTGCCCGAGGTGAAGCTTCACTATCGAACGGTGGGGACGCCGAGGAAGGATCCCGATGGCGTCGTGCGCAACGGCGTCCTGATTCTCCACGGCACCGGCGGCACGGGCGGCGGGTTCCTGGGGAGTGCCTACGGCGGGCGGTTGTTCGGGAAGGGGCAGCCGCTCGACGCGGAAAAGTTCTTCATCATCCTGCCCGACAATATCGGGCACGGCCAATCGAGCAAGCCGAGCGACGGGCTGCACATGAAATTCCCGCGCTACGGCTATACCGACATGGTGAAGCTGCAGCACGCGCTGGTCTCGGACGGCCTCGGCCTCACGCACCTGAAGCTGGTGATGGGCACCTCGATGGGCGCGATGCACGCGTGGACGTGGGGCTACCTCTATCCGGACTTCGCGTCCGGCCTGATGCCGCTGGCCAGCAACCCGGTTGAAGTGGGCGGGCGCAATCGCGTGTGGCGCAAGCTCCTGCTCGACGCGATTACCACCGACCCGACGTGGCAGAACGGCGAATACACCCAGCCGCCGCACGGCCTGCAAAGCGCCATCGGCTTCCTGTTGATGGCCACAAGCGTCCCGCTGCAGTGGCAGAAGCAGTTCCCGACCCGCGCCGCGGCCGATGCGTGGCTGGCGGATCAGCTGGCGTCGCGATCGAAGAACACCGACGCCAACGACATGATCTACTACTACCGCGCCATCGAGGATTACGACCCGTCGCCGTACCTCGCCAAGATCACGGCGCCGCTGCTGGCCATCAATTCCGCGGACGACTTCGTGAACCCCCCGGAACTGCCGATGATGCAGAACCTGATCACGCAGGTGCCCAAGGGGCGGTTCGTGCTGCTGCCGATTACCGATGAGACGCGTGGCCACGGGACGCATTCACTTCCGGCAATCTGGGGCCCGGAACTGGTAAAATTCCTGTCAGAGATTCAGTAAGTTAGAAGTTAGAAGTTAGAAGTTAAAAGGCAGAAAGTATCGTCAGTCCATTGCAGACCGTTACCGCCAATCCCGCGCTCAAGGCCGAAGTCGAACGCCGGCGCACGTTCGCGATCATCTCGCATCCCGACGCGGGCAAGACCACGCTCACCGAGAAACTCCTGCTGTACGCCGGGGCCATCGAGCTGGCCGGCGCCGTCCGCGGCCGCAAGACCGAGCGGCACGTCGTCTCGGACTGGATGGACATCGAGCGCGAGCGCGGCATCTCGGTGACCTCGGCGGCGGTGGAGTTCGACCTCGGGCCGTATCACCTGACCTTGCTTGACACCCCGGGCCACAAGGATTTCAGCGAAGACACCTATCGCACGCTGTTTGCCGTGGACGGCGTCGTCATGGTCATCGACGCCGCCAAGGGCATCGAGTCGCAGACGCGAAAGCTGTTCGAGGTCTGCAAGCTGCGCCGGCTGCCGGTGCTGACCTTCATCAACAAGCTCGATCAGCCCAGCCGCGATCCCTTCGACCTGCTCGATGAGATCGAGCGCGTGCTCGGCATTCACGCGGTGCCGATGAACTGGCCGATCGGCAGCGGCGATCGCTTCAAGGGGGTGTTCGATCTGCAGGGTGGCGGCGTCCACTTCTACGAGCGGAAGGGGAGCGCGCACCCGGCGCCGGTCGAGGTCTCGTCGGCGCACGATCCGCACCTCGTCGAGCTGCTCGGGCCTGAGGTGACGCAGCATTTGATCGATGAGACCTCGCTCGTCACCGGCGCCGGCACCGCCTTCAATCGCGAGGACTATCTGGAGTTCCGCCACACGCCGGTGTTCTTCGGCAGCGCGCTGTCGAACTTCGGGCTCGAGCCGTTCCTGAAGGCGCTGACGGAGTTGGCGCCGCCGCCCACCGCGCGGATGAGCGACCACGGGTTGATTGCTCCAGATTCGCCGAACTTCAGCGGCTTCGTGTTCAAGATCCAGGCGAACATGAACCGCCGACATCGCGACCGCGTGGCGTTCCTCCGCGTCTGCTCCGGGGTGTTCGAGAAGGACATGGTCATCACCAACGAGCGGCAGGGCGCCGAAATTCGCGCCTCGCGGCCGTACCGCTTCTTCGGCGGCAAACGCGAGACCATCGAGCGGGCGTTTCCCGGCGACGTGGTGGGCCTCGTCAATCCCGGCCAGTTCGGCATCGGCGACACACTCTACGCGGGGCAGAAACTGAAGTATCCCGCCATCCCGAGATTTCCCGCCGAGCACTTCGGCATCGCGCGGCTGCGCGACGTGCGCTTCAAGCAGTTCGACGATGGGATTCGGCAGCTCGAAGAGGAAGGCTTGATGCAGGTCCTCTATCCCACGGTGGGGCGGCGCGAGCCGATCCTCGGCACCGTCGGGCCGCTGCAGCTGGAAGTGCTGGCGGCGCGCCTGCAGGACGAA
Organism: Vicinamibacterales bacterium; assembly: GCA_039934485.1. Taxonomy (GTDB): domain Bacteria; phylum Acidobacteriota; class Vicinamibacteria; order Vicinamibacterales; family UBA2999; genus 12-FULL-67-14b. The sequence continues at coordinate 988 of JBDTMB010000255.1, read as the reverse complement.
TACAACGTGTCCTGCGACGTCGACACGCTGCCGTACACCGCCGCTCGCTGGGTGGTGGGACCGGCCGACAAGATTGCGGCGATGGCCGCCTCCTCGGCCGGCACCCGCAGCGCCACCGACCGCGAGGGCCGGCGGGTGATGCTGTTTGAGACCGAATGGGCGCTCGACTACTGCGCGCGCAACAACCCCGACGTGAAACTTCTGACCGTGATGCCGTAAATGGGCGCGTTGGATGACCTGCTGAACGCCGCCGGCACGTGGCACGCCATCTATAAATTGCGCGACCCGGCCAGTGCGATCTCAGGAGACTCCGACTCGACCGCGCACGTCCATCGGGTGCTGGGCCGCCGCTTCGTGCGCGTCGACTACACCTGGGCCGATAAGGGCACACCGCAGGAAGGCTCCTTGCTTGTCGGCTGGGAGAAGTCCACGGGTGTGGTGACGATGGCGTGGATCGACAGCTGGCACAACAGCGACCGCGTAATGGTCCTCACCGGCAGTGTCCGCGACGACGGCACGCTGGACGCGCGCGGCTCCTACGGTGCGCCACCCGGGCCTGATTGGGGCTGGCGGACCGAGCTCTTCGCCACCGCGGACCTGCTGTCGATGGTGATGTTCAACGTGTCGCCCGAGGGCCGGGACGAGCTCGCCGTCGACGCGCAGTACAAAAGAAACGGCCCGGCAGCGTGAGCCACCGGGCCGTCGATCAATAGATCCCAAGATCACGCGATCAGATCACAAGCTCACCCGATCACGCGATCAAAAGATGTGGGCGTCTAGTACATGCCGCCCATGCCGCCGCCCGGCATCCCGCCGCCGCCGGCCGATTCCTTCTTCTCTTCCGGAATGTCGCAAATCAGCGCTTCCGTGGTGAGGAGGAGGGAGGCGATCGACGACGCGTTCTGCAGTGCGTTGCGGACGACTTTCGCGGGATCGATGACGCCGGCCTTGACCAGGTCCTCGAACACTTCGGTGGCGGCGTTGAAGC
>JBDTMB010000254.1:0-8325 GCA_039934485.1 Vicinamibacterales bacterium | reverse complement strand
AGCACCCAGCACCCAGCACCCAGCACCCAGCACCCAGCACCCAGCACCTAGCACCCAGCACCTAGCACCCAGCACCTAGCACCCAGCACCCTAGCACCTAGCACCCAAGCCCCCGTACGCACTGTAGGCACCCTCGTGCTAGTCCGATAAGGCCCATTGGCAGGGAAGCTTTCGGGGCCAGGCCGGCAAGTGCAGAATTGTAATTCACTTGCAGATCTGTAGGTTGGCCACATAACCTAAGACTCCGGCCGAACAACATTTCCGGCGTTCTACGGGCGATTTCGTCAGTTTTGGTCGCGGAAATCATCTGGTATCGCGTTTGCCAGATCGCATCATCTGGAGAGACCATAAAGTGCTGTTTCGTCGGCAAAAACCCCTGGTCGGACTGGACATCGGGTCGAGCTCCGTCAAAGCCATTGAATTGCGGCCCGCCGGCAAGGGCTTCAAGGTCGTGGCCATTGGCGTCGAGTCGGTCCCGCCTGACAGCATTGTCGATGGCGCGATCATCGACGGCGGCGCCGTGGCCGACGCGGTGCGTCGGCTCTTTGCCAGCAAGAAGTTCAAGGCCAAGGACGTGGTCGCCTCGCTCTCTGGCAACTCCGTGATCGTCAAGAAGATCACCCTGCCGGCGATGACCGATACGGAACTCTCCGAGTCCATTTACTGGGAAGCGGAGCAGTACATCCCGTTCGACATCCAGGACGTCAATCTCGACTATGAGATCCTCGACCCCGGCACCGGGTCCGAGAGCCACGGCAGCATGGAAGTGCTGCTCGTGGCGGCCAAGAAGGACAAGATCGCTGACTACACCAACGTGATCACGCAGGCCGGCAAGACGCCCGTGATCGTTGACGTGGACGCCTTCGCGCTGCAGAACGCCTACGAAGCCAACTACGGGTTCGACCCCAACGTCGTCGTCGCCATCCTGAACGCCGGCGCGAGCGCGATCAACATCAACATCCTCTCCGGATCGCAGTCGGTCTTCACCCGCGACGTCTCGATCGGCGGCAACGCCTATACCGAGGCGGTGCAGAAGGAACTCAACCTGCCGTACGACGCCGCCGAGCAGTTGAAGAAGGGCCAGGACGTCGACGGCGCGACCTACGAGGATGCCCGCGCCGTGCTCAAGGCGATGACCGACAACGTGCTGCTCGAAGTGGAGAAGACGTTCGACTTCTTCAAGGCCACCGCCTCGAGCGATCGCATCGATCGCATCATGCTCTGCGGCGGCGCGTCGCGGGTCGAAGGCTTTGCCGACGCGCTGCGCGAGCGCTTCGGCACCGAAGTGGAGCCGTTCGATCCCTTCCGCCAGGTCTCGTGCGATCCGAAGAAGGTGGGTGTGGCGAGTCTCGAGGAGATCGCGCCGGTCGCCGCGGTGGCGCTGGGGCTCGCCCTTCGAAGGGTGGCGGACCGATGATTCGCATCAACCTGCTCGCCACCGAACGCCGTGGCGCCAAGGCGGCCTCGAGGGGATTCCAGGCCGGCCAGAAGATCACCGTCATCGGCAGCTTGATCATCGTGATCACGCTGGCCGGTCTTGGCTGGCGCTACTGGGGGCTTGGCCAGGAGAGCGATCGCCTCGATCGCGAGATCGCCCAGGCCAAGCGCGAAGAGCAGCGGCTCGGCGAAATCCTCAAGCAGGTCGCCGATTTCGATACGCGCAAGAAACAGCTCGAGGAGCGGGTCGCGCTGATCGACGAACTCCGCAAGGGGCAGAACGCGCCGGTGCACATGATCGACCAGGTCAGCCGGTCCCTGCCGGAAATGACCTGGCTGACCGCGCTCCGCCAGGACGCCTACACGCTGACGATTGAGGGCCGGTGCCTCTCGCTGACGTCGCTCTCGGATTTCGTGGGCAACCTCGAAGCGACGCGCTATTTCAAGCGTCCCGTGGAGATTATCGAGAGCAGCGTGGTCAAGGGCGAACGAGAAGGTCCGGACCTGATCCAGTTCCAGATCCGCGGCTCCTTCCAGATGGCCGGCGTCGACACGAACGTGGCGCCGCCCAGCGCGCGCAAACTGTCGCCGGTCAAGGGAGGCAAGCGTGGCTAGCTTCTCCCTCGCCAAGATTCCGTGGTACGGCCAGCTGGCCCTGTTTGTCGCCGTGTCGCTCGGCCTGGCGGGTGCCTTCTACTATCTGCAAGAGACCACCGCGCAGGTGGAGCTCAAGAAGAAGAACACCGAGCTGACAGCCGTCAAGGCGCGCCTGGCCAAGGGCAACGCCACGGCCCGGCAGTTGCCGGAATTCCGGCAGCAGGTGGGCGAGCTCGAAGCCCGCCTCGACAGCCTGAAGCCGATTCTTCCGGATGAAAAGGACGCCGGCGACTTGTTGCGCCGCATCCAGCAACTGGCGACGCAATCAAACCTGCAGATTCGCGGCTTCCGTCCACAGGCGATTACGCAGCGGGAAATGCATGCCGAGTGGCCGATCAGCCTGCAGCTGGAGGGCAGCTATCACAACCTGGGGTTGTGGCTCGACCGGGTGAGCAAGTTTCCGCGCATCATCAACATCGGGAACTTGACGCTGACGCAGAAGGATCCGCCGGTGGGCAACGTCTCGATGGACATTTCGTGTACCGCGACCACCTTCGTGCTGGTGGATCGACCGGCAGAAACCGATACCAAGAAGAAGGTGGTCAAGAAGGCCCCGGCGCCTCCGGCGAAATAACCATGAAGACTTGCTTACGATTCATCGCGGCCCTGACGCTCAGCCTGACGGCTGGCGCGGCGTTCGCGCAGGCACCGGCTCCCGCTCCCGCGGCGAAGACGCCGCCCGCGGCGCCGGCGAAGGCGACGCCGCCGGGGCCACCGCTGCCCGCGCCGCCGGCCAACTACGCCTACACCATCGACGGCCGGCGCGATCCGTTTGTCAGCCTGCTGAATCGCGGCACCGAAGCGCGCGGCAAGCCCAAGGCCGACGCCGTCAAGCGCGCCGACGGCGTCGCCGGGATGCAGACGGCAGAACTGGTGGTGCGCGGCATCATCCAGAGCCGCGGCGCCTGGATCGCGATGGTCTCGGGCGCCGATAACAAGGTCTATACGGTGCGGGCGGGCGATCGGCTGGCCGACGGCATCGTCCGCACGATTACAGCGCAGGCAGTAGTGATTTTCCAGGAAGTTAACGATCCGTTGTCGCTCGAGAAACAGCGCGAAGTGCGCAAGTTCTTGCGCGGTGGAGAAGAGGTCAAGTGATGCTCGGTCGCATTCCTCGACTGGTGATGGCCGCCCCGATTGTGGCGGCCCTGGCCGTCACGTTGGCGGCCAGCGGAGGTTCCCCGGTTGGACGGGCGGGCTCGGATCTGCCAGCGCTCAAGTCCATTACGTCACGCCTCGATGGCGCCGTCAGCACCGTGCTGATCGAAGCCAGCGAGCCGGTGGCGTATCTCACAAGCCAACCCAATCCGTTGACCGTCCTCGTCGATCTGCGGAACATCCAGTCGGCGGGACTCGAGGCGCGGCCGATCAACGCGCTGGCGCCGGTCGCGGGCGTCGTGCTCGAAGACGCCACGGCGCCGGACGGTTCGCCGGTCGCGCGCATCCGCGTCAGCCTCGACCACGCGGCCAGGCATCGTGTGCGCAGCTCGCGCAACATGATCCTCGTCGAAGTCGATCGCAGCGCGCCGGCCTCGCCGGCGATGACGATTGTCCCGGCCACGGCGGTGGCCGCCGCGGCACCCCGCGCGATGGCCGTCCGTTCGACACCGGCCGCCGCGGAGAGCCGCGCCACCGCCACGGAACTGCGATCGGTGAAAGGCGGGGCGGTGCCCAACGGCTACGCCGTGACGCTGTCGGCGAATGGTCCGCTCGTCGCCTCCTCGATTGAAGAGGTAAAGGACCTGCCCGCTCGCGTGCTGCTCGACTTCCGCGGTGTCGGCAACGGTCGCGTGCCTGCAACCACGGCCATCAACGAGGGCGACGTCGAGCGCGTGCGCGTCGCCACCAACAGCCGCGATCCGCTCATCACGCGGGTGGTGATCGACCTCGCCCGCAAGATTCCGTACACGGTGGAAACCGTCGGCGAAGAACTGCGCGTGCTGTTCAAGAGCGTGGTGGACGCCACCGCGGCCGCCGTCGCGCCGGCCGCGCCGACGGTGCCAGTCGCTCCGGCGCCCGAACCGGCCAGGCCGGTGGAAGCCCCCGCCGTGGTCGGCCAGATGCAGCCGACGCCGCCGCAGGCGGTCGCCTCCGTTGCGGCATCGCCGGCGCCGGCCGCGGTGTCCGTCGCGTCCGCCCTCGCGGTGTTGCAGGCCGTCCCGGCGCCGCCCCCGGCCCCCGCGCCAGCCGTCTTGCAGTCGCTGACGCCACCCAATTCCCAGATCCAGCGGCAGTTTACCGGGCACCTCGTGACGCTCGATTTCCAGGGTGCTGATCTGCGCGCGGTGCTCCGCACCTTCGCCGAAATCAGCGGCTTGAACATCGTCATCGACCCCACCATCAACGGCACCGTCGATGTCTCGCTGCGTGAAGTCCCCTGGGACCAGGCGCTCGATATCATCTTGCGGGCGAACAAGCTCGGTTACAGCGTGGACGGCACCATCGTCCGCATCGTGCCGACCACCGTCCTGGCGCAGGAGAACGAAGAGCGGCGAAAGCTCGCTGATGCCGAGGCCACCGCGGGTGTGCTTCGCACGGTGACGGTGCCGCTCAGCTACGCCAAGGCCGCCGACCTCGTGGCGATCGTCACGCGGAGCGTGCTGTCGCCGCGCGGCGATGTCCAGATTGACGCCCGCACCAACACGCTGATTATTCGCGACCTGCCGGATCGTCTGACCGGCGCGGTCGAGTTGCTCAACCAGCTCGACAAGCCGCAACCGCAGGTGGAGATCGAAGCGCGCATCGTCAGCGTGACGCGTGCCTTTTCGAAGGATCTGGGAATTCAGTGGGGCATGAGCGGCAGGGTCGACCCCGCGCTCGGGACCTCGACCGGCCTGGCCTTCCCGAACAACGGCACGCTGAGAGCGGAGGCCGGCTCCATCAACGCCGCCGCGCCAACCCTGGCCTCGCTGGCCCTCGGATCGATCAACGGCGCGTTGAACCTGGACGTCGCGCTGAGGGCGCTCGAACGGACCGGCAAGGCGCGTCTGCTGTCGAGCCCTCGCGTGGTCACGCAGAACAACGTTGAAGCGGAAATCACGCAAGGCTCGCAGATTCCGATTCAGACGGTCTCCAACAACACGGTGACGGTCACCTTCAAGGACGCGGCGCTGACCTTGAAGGTCACGCCGCAGATCACCGCTTCAAACACCGTGATCATGAAGATCTTTGTGGAAAAGGCCGCCCCCAACTACACGCAGACCACTCCCGAGGCGCCGACCCCGTCGATCGACACGCAGCGGGCGGTCACCTCGGTGCTGGTGGCCGACGGCGACACCACGGTGCTTGGCGGCATCTTCGAAAGCTTGACCACTTTCAATCAGGATCGAACGCCGGTCCTGCACCGGGTTCCGTTCCTGGGGTGGTTGTTCAGGTCGGACTCGCAACGCGACAACGACAGCGAGCTCTTGATCTTCATTACGCCGCGGATCGCGCAGTAGGGGCGCTATGTTCATGCCAAATGTCTCTCGTCGAATAGCCGGTGTCATCGCGCTGGCCGTGGCCGCGGTGGCGTCCTCGTCGTGTGGAAGCGCGCTGACCCGCACGAGCCGCTCTCCCATGATCCTCGTCATCGACAAGATCGAGCTGGCGAGGGGGAGTGCCGCCGGCTCTGCCACGTTCACGTCGAACCTGGTCTCTGACGTCCAGACCATCGTGGACGTGACGCTGGGCGGCGTCACCACGCAGGTGGCGACGGTCTTCAACGACAACGGGCGGGCAACCATCCGGATGGTTCCCAAGAATCCGGGTACCGTGGCCACGCCGACCGCGCCCTCGGATCTGAACGCCATCACCATCACCCGCTATCACGTGACCTTTCGCCGTACCGACGGCCGCAACGTGCCAGGCGTGGATGTTCCTTACGCGTTTGACGGTGGGACCACCGCGACTCTTACCGGTGCCGGGACGGCCGACGTGGGTTTTGACGCCGTCAGGCACTCCAACAAGGAAGAGCCGCCGCTCAGCAACCTCATTGGAGGCGGCGGGGCACGGTTCATCAACGCCATTGCCGACGTGACCTTCTATGGGCGCGATCAGGTCGGCAATGAAGTCACAGTCAGCGGTTCATTTGACGTGACGTTTGCCGATTTCGGCGACTAGAAAGACCATGAAGAACGCGGCTGGGAGCTATCTTATGCGGACATCAATTGGGCGAATCGTCGGACTGCTGTCGCTTGCGGTCTTCACGAGTTGCACCGTGAAGAGCGTGGAGGCGCCGCCGTTTGCCGGTCCGTCGACCTTTGCCAAGGACCTCAACCTGGCGGCGTCGCCTGACGTCCTCACGCAAAACGGCGTCTCTGAATCGACGATTTCGATCGCCGCCAAGGACCCGAACGGCAACGGCATTGCCCTCTCGTTCCGCGCGGAGATCCGCGTCAACGGCGCGACGCAGGATTACGGCTCGATCTCGAACAAGACGCCGAGGACGGATTCGTCCGGCCGGACCACGTTTACCTACCGGGTGCCGGCGGCGCCGCCGGCCGGGGTCTTCCCGACCGCGCAACGCGTCACGATCGCCGTGACGCCCGAAAGCACGGACTACGGCGTCGAATACACCCGTACGGTCGACATCCAGCTCTTGCCGCAGGGGGTAATCGGCAACAACACGCTGGTTCCGAGCTTCACGGTCGTGCCGGCCGCGCCTCTCGCCTACGACACCGCGACCCTCGATGCGTCGACCACCACCAACCGGGGCTCGGCCTGCCTCACCGCTTGTGCGTACGCCTGGGACTTCGGCGACGGCACGACCGGATCCGGACTGATCACCACACACCAGTTCCGCTCATCGGGCAGCAAGGTCGTCACGCTCGCGGTCGTCGATGCGGCCGGCTTCCGTGCCTCGACGTTCCAGACCATCGCGGTCGGGGCGGCGGCGCCACCCACGCCGCTCTTCACCGTGTCGCCAACCGGTGGCGTCTCGGTCGGGCAGGACGTGTTCTTCAACGCGACGGCGTCGAAACCGGCGCCCGGCCGCACCATTACGGGCTACAGCTGGGCTTTCGGCGACGGGGACTCGGCGTCGGGCGTGACCACCAGCCACCGTTACCGCGCCTCGGGTAGTTACCTGCCCGTCCTGACCGTCACCGACGAAGTCGGGGGCACGGCACAACTGGCCGGCTCGGCCATCACGGTGACTCTGGGTACACCGGTGGCGGCCTTGACGTTCCTGCCGGCATCGCCGAAGCCCGGCCAGACGGTGGTGTTCGACGCCGGGACCAGCACCGCCGCGGCGGGCTCGACCATCGTGAGCTACACCTTCACGTATGGCGACGGGTCGCCCGCCGAATCGGGTGCGATCGCGCAGCAAAGCCACGTGTATGGGGCAGTGGGCAGCTTTGTTGCCACGGTCACCGTGACCGACAGCCAGGGCCGTACCAACGCCAAGACGGCGAATGTGGTCGTTGTGCCGTAAGGCGGCGGCGCCGTCGGCGTAAACTACGGGGGTGGTTGACAACCCACGAATTAACGAACTCCGACGCCGGGTCCAAGCGGACCCGGCGTCGATTGCGTTTGCGCAGCTCGCGGAGGAATGCCGCCGGGCCGGCGCGAATGACGAAGCGGTCACCATTTGCCGCAACGGTCTTGCCAGGCACCCAGGTTACCTGTCGGCACGTGTCACCCTGGGCCGCGCGCTCATCGAACTGGGCGAACTGGACGACGCCAGGCACGAACTCGACATCGTCGTCCTGAGCGCGCCAGATAACATGGCCGCCATTCGCGGCCTGGCCGAAATCTGTCAGCAGCAGGGCAGGCTGGACGAGGCGCTCGAGCACTATCGGCATGCGCTGGCGCTGGCCAGTCATGACGCCGACCTCGAAGACACGGTCGATCGCATCTCTCAAGCCATTGCGCCACCGTTGCAAACCCAGCCTACGGATGTGCCCGCCGTCGCCGTCGAGGAACTCTTCGATTTTGACAAGCTCCTCGCCGAACTCGGCGAGGTCGCCGACCACGAGCCGGAACCACCCGCAGTCCCGCTGGTGGCCCAGGCGCCGCTCCAGGTTCCCGAAGTACTACGGCCCACCGGCGGCACCGACCTCAGGCCTGACGACGTCGATGAGTTCGCGGCGATGGAACGCGAGCTCCGCGCGTTTGAAGACCAGCGCGCGAAAGACGAACAGGCCGCCCGCGAATTGCGCGCGCTCGAAGCCGCGCGGCAACGCGAAGCGGACGAGCAGCTGGTGCGGGAACTGGAAGAGGCGCGGCTGAAGTCGCTCGAAGAGGATCGCC
>JBDTMB010000253.1:0-8383 GCA_039934485.1 Vicinamibacterales bacterium | reverse complement strand
CGACCGTGGCCGGCGCGCCGGGCAGGTCCGCGGCGCGGATGATGAAGCCAAGCGCGTCGAGATACGGCAGGGCGCCGACGCCGGCGACCAGGACTACGGCGACGACAGTCGCCGTGATGGCGCGGCGCGAGAGGGTCACGGGGGGATGGTACTATGGGAACCCTTGTGAAGAACCTCGTGATCGCAATTGACGGACCATCGGGCGCTGGAAAGGGCACGCTCGCGCGAACGCTGGCGGAGAAGCTGGGATACCGCCACGTCGACACCGGCGCGATGTATCGATCAGTGGCGTGGAAGACCGCGCACGAGGGCCGCGCGTTGGACGATGATGCGAGCGTGGCGGCGCTGGCGTCCGACGCGGTGTTTGCCCAGCAGGATGGCTGCATCACGATCGATGGCCACGACGTCACGCGCGACATCCGCACGCCGGCGATGGATGCGGCGGCGGCCACGGTGGCCCGCCTGCCGATGGTCCGCGAGGTGCTGCGCGCGCGTCAGCGCGAGATGGGCACCGGCGGCGGCGTGGTGATGGAAGGCCGCGATATCGGCACGGTGGTCTTCCCCGACGCCGACATCAAGATCTACCTCGACGCGTCGGCCGAAGAACGCGCGCGACGGCGCGCCACCGACACCGCGCACACTGGCGCCGGCGGCAACCTCGCCGCGGTGCAGAGCGACCTCGTCGCCCGCGATACCGCCGACTCGACCCGCGCCGTGGCCCCGCTCGCCATGGCCAAGGATGCGATCTACATCGACACCACCGAGATGCCGATCGAGGTGGTCGTCAACCACGTGATGATGATGGTGATCGAGAAACTGCAATGACACCCGAGGAATTTCGTCGGGCCGGGCACCGCCTGGTCGATTGGATTGCTGACTATCGCACGCAGATCGAATCGCGCCCGGTGATGGCGCGCACTGCTCCCGGCGACGTCAAGGCGCAGCTGCCCCAGGCGCCGCCCCGGAAGGCCGAGCCATTCGACGAGATTTTCAAGGACGTCGATCGCGTCGTGATGCCGGGCATGACGATGTGGCAGCATCCGCGGTTCTTCGGCTATTTCCCGTCGAACGGCCTGCTCGCCAGTGTTCTCGGCGACTTTCTCAGTACCGGCCTCGGCGTGATCGGCCTGGCCTGGCAATCCAGTCCGGCGCTCACCGAAGTGGAAGAGGTCACCACGGACTGGGTGCGGCAGATGCTCGGCTTGTCCGGTGAATGGCGCGGCGTCATCCAGGACACCGCGTCCACCAGCACCCTCGTCGCGCTGATCTGCGCCCGCGAGCGAGCGACCAATTACGGACTCAATCGCGGCGGGCTGCAGGCTGAGCCGGCGCCGTTGATTGTCTATGCGACGGCGCATAGTCACAGCTCGGTCGAGAAGGCGGCGCTGCTCGCCGGGTTCGGGCGCGAACATGTGCGCGTGGTGCCCCACGACACCGCCTACGCGATGCGCGCCTATGCCCTCGACGCGTTGATTCAAGCCGACCTGGCCGCGGGGCATCGTCCGTGCGCGGTGGTGGCCACGACCGGCACGACCACGTCGACCGCGCTCGATCCGCTGGCGGCGATCGCCCGGGTCACCGCGGCCCGCGGCGTGTGGCTGCACGTCGATGCGGCGATGGCCGGCTCCGCGATGATTCTTCCGGAGTGCCGCTACATGTGGGACGGCGTCGAGCAGGCGGATTCGCTGATCGTGAACGCGCACAAGTGGCTCGGCGCGGCGTTCGACTGTTCGCTGTATTTCGTGCGCGACGCGGAGCACCTGGTGCGGGTGATGTCGACCAACCCGAGTTACCTGCAGACCGCGGCCGACGGCGAGGTGAAGAATTATCGCGACTGGGGCCTGCCGCTTGGCCGCCGATTCCGCGCCCTCAAGTTGTGGTTCCTGATCCGCGAACAGGGCGTGGACGGCCTGCAGGCCCGGCTGCGCCGCGATCTGGAAAACGCGGCGTGGCTGGCGGAGCAAGTTCCGAAGATACCCGGATGGAGAGTGCTGGCGCCCGTGCCGTTGCAGACCCTGTGCGTGCGACACGAACCGGAGGGGCTGAGCGGCGAGGCGCTCGATCGCCACACGCAAGACTGGGCGGCGCGCCTCAACCGCTCCGGCCAGGCCTATGTCACGCCGGCTATCCTTGACGGACGCTGGATGGTCCGCGTGTCGATCGGCGCTGAACTCACCGAGCGCGTGCACGTCGAACAACTCTGGACCTTGATGCAGAAAGAAGTCAGGGGCGGGGGCTAAAGCCCCCGCCCTCCAACCGCTGGAGAGCGACGGCTTGAGCCGTCGCTGAAAATGGAGAGCGATGGCTTGAGCCGTCGCTGAAAATGGAGAGCGATGGCTTTAGCCGTCGCTGAAAATGGAGAGCGATGGCTTTAGCCGTCGCTGGAGATCATGAGCAAACACTTCACCGTCACCAATCCTGCCACCAGCGTCGTGCTCGAGCGGGTGTTCGACGCCGGGCCGGCCGACGCGCGAGCGGCCATCGATCGCGCCGTGAACGGCTTCGCCGCCTGGAAAAGCCGGACCCCGTTCGAGCGCAGCACCGTGCTCCGCGCGTGGCGCGACCTGATCCTCAAGCACGAGGAGCCGATCGCGCGATTGATGTCGCAGGAAATGGGCAAGCCGATCGTCGAGGCGCGCGGCGAAGTGAAGTACGCCGCCGGCTTCGTCGAGTGGTACGCCGAAGAAGCCAAGCGCGCCTACGGCGACATCGTGCCGAGCCACGCCGCGAACAAGCGCCTGTTGGCGATGCCGCAGCCGGTGGGGCCGGTGTATGCGGTGACGCCGTGGAACTTTCCGGCGGCGATGGTCACCCGCAAGGTGGCGCCGGCGCTGGCGGCCGGCTGCACCGTCGTGCTGAAGCCCGCCGAGCAATCGCCGCTCACCGCCATTCGCCTCGAGGAATTATGGAAAGAGGCCGGCGGCCCGGCCGAGGCGTTCCAGGTGATGACCACCTCGGATCCGGTGGCGTTCTCGGCGGCCTTCTTCGACGATGCGCGCGTGAGGAAGCTGACCTTCACCGGCAGCACGGAAGTGGGCAAGCTCCTCTATGCGCAGGCGGCGCGCACGATGAAGCGCGTCTCCCTCGAGCTGGGCGGCCACGCGCCGTTCATCATCTTCCAGGACGCCGACGTGCCCGCCGCCGTCCAGCAGGTGATGGCGTCGAAATTCCGGAACGCCGGCCAGACCTGCGTGTGCGCTAACCGCATCTACCTGCACGAGCGCGTGCGTGAGGAGTTCACTGACCGCCTCTCGACGGCGGTGCAGGCGTTGCGGGTTGGCGATCCGCTGAGCGACGCCACGCAGATCGGCCCGCTCGTCGATCGCGCGGGCCTCGAGAAGGTGCAGGCGCACGTCGCCGATGCCGTGGGCAAGGGCGCCCGCGCCGTGGTGGGGGGCCACGCGCGCGAAGGCCTGTTCTTCGAGCCCACCGTGCTCACCGGCGTCGAGCGCGGGATGCGGATCATGGAGGAAGAGACCTTCGGGCCGGTGGCGCCGCTGGTCGCGTTCGCCGACGAAGCCGACGCGGTGCGCGCCGCCAACGCGACGCCCTACGGCCTGGCCGCGTATGTGTGGACGCGCGATCTCGGCCGCGCGGTCCGCGTCGCCGAGGCGCTCGACTACGGCATCGTCGGCGTCAACGACGGCCTGCCCGCCGCGCCGCACGCGCCGTTTGGGGGCGTGAAGGATTCCGGGATTGGCCGCGAGGGCGGCAAGTGGGGACTTGAGGAGTATCTCGACGTGAAGTTTGTGTCGATCGTGTTGCCAGAAGGCGGGGGCTAAAGCCCCCGCCCTCCCTGGAGGGCCACCCTCCCTGGAGGGCCACCTGGAGGGCCACCCTCCCTGGAGAGCGACGGCTTTAGCCGTCGCTGCTATTCGGTATCTTCGAAATCGTCCTTCGAACTCGGGTCGAGTTCCCAGCGATGCTTGTCGCGATCTTCGATTTCCGACCCGCCCTGTAATTCCTCGTCGTCGGCGTACTCGACGCCCAGCGCGCGGCCGATTTCGTCCACCACATCCTGGTCCGGGGTCGGGTTGTCGCCGCCCGGCGCTTCGTCGCCGGTGGAATCGGCCGATTCCCAATCCGCGTCCACGTCGCCGGCCGTCAGGGCCGGGCTCGACGAGGTGTGCTCGCGGAGCTGGTGCTTGGCACCGGCGCGGCCCGACTTGGCCGAGGAGGCCGCCGCGATCCCGCCCAGGCTGGAGGGGATACCGTGGACGTCGGCCACCGTCTTGCGGGGACGATCCAGGTTCGGCTTCTTGCCGCCCGCCGCCTTTTTGGTGGCGGCGGCCTTAATTCCGGCGGCCAACTGTTTGGCCTTCTTGACGATTTTTCGGGCCTGTTTCGTGGCGGATGCTTTGATGCCGGCGGCCTTCCTCGCCACCTTCTTGACGGCCTTTTTGGCGGACTTCTTTGCCTTCCTGGCAGCCTTCGCTACCGCCTTTTTGGGGCTTTTTCGGGCGGCGGCTTTGGGCGCCGCCTTCTTCTTGGCCTTCGTGGCAGCCTTAGACTTCATAGGCCGTGCGGGCTTCTTGCGGGCCATGTCAAATCCTTTCCGGAATTCTTGACAGTTTGCGCTAAGTAACGTAACCTCTATCGGTTACGCGGTGCGTCGGATTTGGTTCACGTCACCGGCGAGGGCTGAAGCCCCCGCCCTCCAGTGATGAGTAACTCGACCCGGCGAGCTGACAGTAACAAATCTGAAGAAAAAGGACACGCATCGCACATGGCAATTTCGCAAGACGAAACTAACCCGGCTACTGACACTCCGGCTGCAGCATTACCGAGTTCCGCACCGGGGACCAGGGCCACGGGCAAACCCGTAATGAAGACCGTCTCGCCCTGGGGTCACGACGACGACACCGACCCCACCGAGTATGCCCGCTTGCTCGACCTTTACGATAACAGCTTCCGCAACCTCGCGGAAGGCGAAGTCGTCAAGGGCACCGTCCTCAAAGTCACCGCCAACGAAGTCGTGATCGACGTCGGCTACAAGTCCGAAGGCGTCATCTCCGTGGAGGAGTTCCTCGACGAAACCGGCCAGGTGATCGTCCGCGAAGGCGACGTCGTCGACGTCCTGCTCGAGCGCACCGAGGATCGCGAAGGGCACATCGTGCTGTCCCGCGAAAAAGCCGAGAAGATGAAGATTTGGGACGAGGTCGAGCGCGCCTTTGCGGAACGCAAAGTCGTCATCGGCCGCGTCGTCGAGCGGATCAAGGGCGGCCTCGCGGTGGACATCGGCGTCCGCGCGTTCCTGCCGGGCTCGCAGATCGACGTCCGTCCCGTGCGCAACCTGGACGCGCTGCGCGGCCAGGAACTGCGCATGCGCGTGATCAAGGTCAACAAGAAGCGCGGCAACATCGTGCTGTCGCGCAAGGCGCTGCTCGAAGAGGAGAACGCCGAGAAGAAGAAGCACACGCTGGAGACGCTCGCCGAAGGCAAGGTGCTGCAGGGCGTCGTCAAGAACATCACCGACTACGGCGCGTTCATCGACCTGGGCGGCATCGACGGCCTGCTGCACATCACCGACATGTCGTGGGGCCGCGTCGGGCACCCGTCGGAGCTGTTCAAGGTCAACGACGAGATCGACGTGGTGGTCCTCAAGTACGACCAGGCCACCGAACGCGTCTCGCTCGGCCACAAGCAGTTGATGGCCGACCCGTGGACCACCGTGATGGATCGCTTCCCGGCCGGCGCACGCATGAGCGGCAAGGTGGTGAGCCTCACCGATTACGGCGCCTTCATCGAGCTCGAGCCTGGCGTCGAGGGCCTGATCCACGTCAGCGAAATGTCGTGGAGCAAGCGCGTCAAGCATCCCTCGAAGATCCTCAACGTCGGCGACACCGTGGAAGCGCAGGTCCTCGGCGTCGATCCCGCGGCGCGCCGCATCTCGCTCGGGCTCAAGCAGGTCGAGCAGAACCCGTGGCACGAGCTGGCCGCGAAGTACCCGGTCGGCACGAAGATCACCGGCAAGGTCCGCAATCTCACCGAGTTCGGCGCGTTTGTCGAAGTCGAAGAGGACATCGACGGCCTGATCCACATCTCGGACATGTCGTGGAGCAAGCGCGTCAAGCACCCGAGCGAAGTGCTGAAGAAGGGCGATACCGTTGAGGCGATGGTGCTCAGCATCGACGCCGAAAACCAGCGCCTGTCACTCGGCCTCAAGCAGCTCGCCACCGACATCTGGGAAGACTTCTTCGCGCGTCACCAGGTCGGCAGCACCATCGAAGGCAAGGTCGTGCGGATGACCAACTTCGGCGCGTTCGTCGAGCTCGACGAAGGCATCGAGGGCCTGATTCACGTGAGCGAATTCGACGATTCGCAGGGCGGCGAGAAGATCGAACTGGAAGTGGACAAGAGCTACCAGATGAAGATTATCAAGCTGAGCCCGGCGGAGCGGAAGATCGGCCTGAGCATCCGAGCCCTGACCAACGCCAACTACCGCGCCGACTACGAGTCGTTCTCGCAGGCGCAGGGCGAAGGCGGCGCGACGCTGGGCGATCACTTGAAGCATAAGTAAAAAGTAGAAAGTGAAAAGTGAAAAGTAGGAAGTGAAAAGCTACTGAACACTATGACGAAGGCGGAACTGGTCGAAGAAGTATCGCGCGTCTCGGACCTCACGAAGAAACACTCCGAGGTCATCGTCGACACCGTGTTCGAGAGCATCATCGACGCTCTCAAGCGCGGCGAGAAGATCGAGCTGCGTGGATTCGGCAGTTTCCGCCTCCGTAAGCGCGAGCCCCGCAAGGGCCGCAATCCGAAGACGGGAGACAAGGTGGACGTGCCGCCCAAGCGCGTCCCCTATTTCAAGCCCGGCAAGGAATTGAAAGACCTGATCAATAAGGAGACGGGGGAGCCGATCGACGGCACCCCTGGTTCCGATGGGTCGGCCAGCGGCTCTGGCCTCGCCCAACCCTAGGCTTCAGGCTCCGGGCTTCAGGCTTCAGCCAAGACGCAATGGAGCGGATTTGGTCGCCCTGGAGACACGCCTACGTGACCCGCGATAAGGAAGCGCCCGACTGCGTTTTTTGCGCGGCACCAGTCACCGCGCAAGGCCGCGAGCTCATCGTCCACGACGCGCCGCTCGCCTACGTCATCCTCAACCTCTACCCGTATAACGCCGGCCACCTGCTGGTCGTGCCGCGCCGCCACGTGGCGACGCTGGCGCTCCTCACCCGTGACGAACTTGATGAGATGGGGCTGCTGACGCAGCGCTGCGAGCGGGTGCTGACCGAGGTATACCAGCCGCAGGGCATCAACGTCGGCATGAACCTCGGCCGTCCCGCCGGCGCCGGCATCATCGATCACCTCCACACGCACCTGGTGCCGCGCTGGAACGGCGACACCAACTTCATGTCGGTGGTCGGCGAAGTCCGCGTGCTGCCCGAAGAGCTGCCTCGCACCGCGGACCGGCTCCGTCCGGTCTTTTCCCGCCTCGCGTCTTGATGGAAGGCAAGGGCGTGCGCCCTCGCCTCGGGCTATAATAAGCCGCAGTTATCGCGGCCGTCGCTCAGGCTTATCTGGCGCGCCCGACCTATTTCTTACTTCGTTCATGACCTTCGATCCCACTCCAGAACAAAAGGTTCGAGCTGCCGCCGCTCGCGGCGTGGCCGTTATTGTCGCCGCGGAGGCCGCGTCCGCGGAGCAATCGTGCGTGGTGCCGGCGTCATGGCTCGAGGCGGTCAAGGCGGCCTCGCTCGACGATCCCTTCTCGCCGGATGCCGTCAGTGCCGTGCTCATCGTCGAAGAACTCGCGGTGGCGAGTGCGGCGCTGGCCACGGTGGTGGGCCTTGGCCGGCTGGCCGACCCCAGCCCGCCGTCGACGGTGGCCTGGCCCGGACTGCGTGGCGCCGAGCGCGCCTTGGGCGGGGCGGCGAAGGTCACGGGCGTGGCCGCGGATGGCGCGCGGCTCGTGCTGTGCGCCGTGGCGGTCGGCGTGGGCCGCGCCGCGGTTGCTCACGCCGTGGCGGCGATGAAGCAACGCGGTGTCAAGCCCGGCGGCGACGAGCACACGCCCCACTGGACCCTCGCCGATGCGGCGACCGAAATCGACGCCGCGCGATTGCTGACGCTGGCCGCGGCGCAGAAGCTGGATCAGGAAACGGGGGCTGTCGTCTCTATCGCGCTCGCGCGCTCGTTCACCGCGATGGCCGCCGAGCGCGCCGTGGATGCGGCGATTCGCGTGGTCGGACCTTCCGGCTACCAGGCCGGATCGCCGCTCGAACGCCTGAGCCGCGACGCGCGCACGCTGACGCTCGTCCTCGAGACGGTGGAGCAGTCGCGCGCCACCGCCGCTCGGGTCTTGGCACCTTAGGCACCGAACGCACTCTAGGCACCTAAAATTTGCTTGGCGATTGTCATCAACTGCATGTTGGTGGTGCCT
>JBDTMB010000252.1:0-8487 GCA_039934485.1 Vicinamibacterales bacterium | reverse complement strand
AAGGTGCAGGCGATTCACGCCGCGGCGGCCAGCCGCAATCTTGAGATTGTGCGGGCCGTGCTCGAGGCGGGCGCCGATCCCAACGCGCAACAACAGGAAGGCTTCCGCCCGATGCACGAGGCCGGCGCCAGCGGCAATCGCGAGCTGGCGGAACTGCTGCTGCGCTACGGCGGCGACGCGACGCTGGTGAATGACGCCGGCAAGAGCCCGATCGACTTCGCGAAGGAAAAGGGTCACACCGAACTCGTCGAGTTACTGGAGCATCACGCCCGCTCGTAAGCGAGACGGCTTTGCTGAGCGTCCTTTCGGTGGCCGCATTGCTGTTACAGGTGGCTGTCCTCGTGTGGCGTCCTGCCTCAGGCTATTCGCTCCAAAAACCGCCGGATGGAGGCGCTATCGCTGGAGGTTCCCCGGGGGCACCTGCCCACGGTTTTTTCCGCGAACAGCCTGAGGCAGGCCGCGCCCTGACTCGGCGCGTTTCGAAGGGTCTAGTCGGCCGCGACCCCTAATTCCCCCCGGCGGCGCCGCGCTCGTGGAAGCGGCGATAGGTGGCGAGCGTGCCTTCGACCAGCCGATCCACACCAAAGCACTCGCGGACGCGGGTGCGGCCGGCCTCGCCGTAGTCGCGCCTCAATGCCGGATTCCTCAATAACCGCACGATCGCCGCGGCTAACGGTTCGGCAACGCCCGGCTCGACCAGCAATCCCGTTTCCGTATCAATCACCGCTTCAGGAATCCCGCCCGCACGCGTGCCCACTACGGCCAGGCCCATCGCCATCGCGTCCAGCACGGCCGACCCCAGGCCTTCGGTGACCGAGCTCATCACAAACAGATCGGCCGACTTCACCAGCGCCAGCACGTCTTCACGAAAGCCCGGCAGCAGGACGCGTTTTTCGAGCGACAGGTGCTTGACCTGCTTTTCGAGCGGCGCGCGCAGCTCGCCTTCGCCGAAAATCACCAGGTGCGCGTCGGCCACCTCGCGCATCACCAGCGGCATCGCGTCCACCAGGTGACGCTGACCCTTGTGGCCCACCAGCGCCCCGACATTCGCGATCACCGGGACGCCGTGCGGCAACCAGTACTCCGCATGCACGTCGATCGCCGGCAGGCGCGCGATCTTCTCGACGTCAATCCCGTCGTGCACCACTTCCACGCGCGACGCCGCGATGCCGTCGTCGACCAGGATGTCGCGGATCGCGCCGGAGGCGGCGATGAACTGATCGACCTGCCGGTACTTCCACTGCGAGAACGAATTGGCCTGCAGATGAAAATCGACGCGGCGCGAGCTCAGCAACCGCGGCCGCGGCGCCGGCGCGCCATACGACAACGCGAGCGCGGCCATCGCCACCGCATGCGGATCGTGCGCATGGACCACCGCCGGCGCGAACTGCCGGATGATGCGCGACAGCTTCCACGCCGAGGCGAGGTCGATTTCGCTCCGCGGCGCCAGGGGCACCAGGTCCGGCCCTTCCGCGGCGCGGCGGTACAGCTCTCCCTCCGGGTGCGCCACCAGCACCGCACGGTGACCCCTGGCCCGAAGGCCGAGCACCGTCAGGAGCGCTTGCTGTTGTCCACCGCGCCAGGTGCGCGCGGTGTCGATGTGGAGGGAGAACACAGTTCCCAGAGTTTCGCAAACTTCAGCCCCACGTAACGCGCATTCATCGCCGAGATGACCAGGCCGGGCACCCCGTCGCGAAAGCCGCCACGCAGGACGTAGTTGCGGAAAAATGCCGCCGGCGGATGGATGGCCAGGTCCACCCAGCTCGCTCGCCGGCCTGCCTCGAACATCTGGCGCGCCGCCAGCGTCGTATACCGGTCCATCGTCTGCTGATGATGCGCCAGGTCGCGATACGCGTAGTGCAGCAGCTCCCCGCGCAGATCGATCACCGGCCCGTCAGCTTTCACGGATTCATGCACGTACTTCCCGGTCCACCGGGCGCGGCGCCGATCGTAGAGCCGCAGCTGGTAATCGGGATACCAGTCGGTGGAGCGGATCCAGCGGCCCAGGTGAAACGTCACGCGGGGGACGCGGTAACCGGGCGCGGCCGGCCCGGCCGCCACCAGCGCGCCGACTTCCGCGGCCAGCGGCGCCGACACCCGCTCGTCGGCGTCCAGCGAAAAGATCCAGTCGTGGGCGGCTTGTTCGGCGGCGAAATTCTTCTGCGCGATGTAGCCCGGCCACGGCCGAACCATCACCCGGTCGGTGAACCGCCTCGCAATCGCCACCGTGTCGTCGGTGCTCTCGCTGTCGATGACGATGATCTCGTCGGCCCAGGACACCGATTCGAGCGCGGCCTGGATGTTGGCCGCTTCGTTGAAGGTAATCACTGTGACCGTCACAGGCACGGTCACAGTGTACGCGAACTGCTTAGAAGAGCGGCGCCTGCTGGACGGCGCTGTAGTTGACCACCGACTTCGCGTATTCGGTGAGCGCGAGCAGCTCGTTGTTGCGGGCCACGTTGAGGTCGCGCTGCGCCTGCAGGACGAAGAAGCTGCTCGTCATGCCCGCCTGGTACTTCTTCTCTTCCGCTTCGAGGCGGCGCTCGGCCAGCACCCGCGACGAGCGCGTGGCGTCCACCCGCTTGGCGTTGGTCGTCACTTGCCGGGCGTATTCACGCACCTGGCTCGAGACCTGGAGTTCGAGGCTGCCGAGCTGCTTCACCGCTTGATCGTTCTGCAGCCTGGCGCGCGTCAGCTGCGCCTCGTTGGTCGAGGTGCCGATCGGATAGCCGACGTTGACCTGGAAGTTCCAGCCGGGAAAGTCGCCGGCGAGCGTCGTGCCCAGGGTGCTGAAGAAGCTCTTCTCGACCTGGCCGATCACCGGGCCCGGCGTCAGTCCGCTCGAGGGGCCGCGCTGCAGCTGCACGCCGCCGACGGCCTGCGCGTTGTAGTTGAGCGAGGCGTTGAGATCCGGCAGCGACTGGTTGCGGAAGTAGCGGATGTTGACGTCGTTGTTTTCGAGCTGCTTGCGCGCGACGCTGATGTCCGTGCGCTGGCTGAGCGCGTTCTTCACGGCGCCATCGAGGTCCACGCTCGTCGGCTGGAACGTCACGGCTTCGGTGGGCTCGATCCGCGCGGTCCAGAAATCCGGCGCCGACGGGTTGTAGACCAGCGTGCGCAGGCTGTCCTGCGCACGATCGATCGCCGCTTCCGCGAGAATCACCGATTCCTCGCGCGTCGCCTGCTCGGCCTCGGCCTGGACGATGTCGATCGGCGCCATCGTGCCGATTTCGACGCGGGCCCTGTTGTCCTTGAGCGACTGTTGCGCCAGCTCGAGGGACTGCCGCTGCACGGCGAGATTGCCGATCGCATACATCAAATCGTAGTACGCGTTCTTGACGTTGCGCACCGTGATCGCGATCGACTGCTGCAACTGCACATCGGAAATCTCTTTGTTCTTCTGGCTGATCAGGATCTGCTGCCGCGTGCCGTCGATCTTGAAGTTGCGCAGCAGCGGTTGCGTATACGAAGCGCTGAGCGTCGACGTCAACTGCGGATCGAAACTGGTGAAGATATTGTTCGAGGTGGTGCGGCCGTTGCTCCAATCAACCGAGTAGCTGCCGCCGTGCCAGGGGGTTTGCTGGTTGACGTTGAAGTCAAAGGTGTTGCGGGTGGACTTGATGCTCGTGTTGCTGCCCGACAGCAAGCTGGACGACGGCTGTGTCTGGTCGACGAGGTTGACCTGCGCGGCGAAGAGCGGCGTGTAGTTGGCCCGGAAGATGCCGATGCCCGCATCCTGGATCTGCGGATTGATGCGCTGCACCTGCAAATCCAGGTTCTGCTCGATCGCCGTCGCCACTGCATCGTCGATGCTCAACCGCCGGAGCGGACCCTGCGCCGCGGCGGCTCCAGCTGTCTGTGCGTGAACAGGGGTAAGCCCAAAAACGGACACACCCGAAACCGCGAGGCCGGCCGTAATCACCATCCGGGCGCAAAAACGCTTATCAAGACGCATCACACTGATACTCCAATCGATAGTTTTGAGGGGTACCGAGCAAAAGCGGTGCCGACCCAAGACAGGAACCCATCCATCATAGACGTGGCGGCCCCGGTAAGGGTTCGACCGCAGGCGGCCCGTTATACTACCGTTCGATGAACGAAACCGACCTTTTGACGCTATTCCGGCGCTCCGGAGCCCTTCTCGAAGGTCATTTTCGCCTGTCTTCCGGGCTGCATAGCTCGGGGTACCTGCAGTGCGCGCTCGTCCTTCAACATCCTCGCGACGCCGAGGCGCTTGGCGCCGCGCTTGGCGCGAAACTGTCCTCCCTTGGCGCAGTCACCGTCCTCTCCCCGGCGCTCGGCGGCATCGTGATTGGCCAGGAAGTGGCGCGTGCGCTCGGCCTCCGCGCCATCTTCGCGGAGCGCCAGGACGGTACGCTCATGCTCCGTCGCGGCTTCGCCCTGGAACCCGGCGAGAAAGTGATCGTCGTCGAAGACGTCGTGACCACCGGCGGATCGACCCGCGAGACGATGGACGTTGCGCGGGCGGCGGGAGCCGTGGTGGTGGGCGCCGGCGCGGTGGTTGATCGGAGCGGCGGCAAACAGGGACTGGATGTGCCGTTCCACGCGCTGCTCAACCGCGACCTGCCGACCTATCAACCCGATGCGTGCCCGATGTGCGCGCAAGGCCTGCCGGTGGTGAAGCCGGGGTCGCGCAGCAAGTAGCACGCGGCATTGCCGATCGACTGAATGCCCCGGACCCTGAAACTGACGATCGCCTACGACGGCTCGGCCTATTCCGGCTGGCAGCGGCAGGAGAACGGGCCGGGCATCCAGGCGGCGATCGAGGACGAGATTGCCCCGATCGTCGGGCGGCACACGCCCATTGTCGCCGCCGGCCGCACCGACGCTGGCGTCCACGCCGCGGCACAGGTCGCCAGCCTCACCATCGAGCATCCGGTGACGTGCGAGGACCTGCAGCGCGCGCTGAACGCGCGGCTCACGCGGGACATCCGCATCCGATCGATTGAAGAGACGGCGCTCGGCTTCGACGCCCGCCGCGACGCGAAATCCAAGACCTATCGGTATGCGGTGTGGAACGGCTCGACGCCGAGCCCGTTCATCCGCCACGTCGTCTGGCACGTGCCGCACGCGCTGGACCTCGGCCGCATGGCGGCCGCGGCGCGGCTGCTGATCGGCCAACACGATTTCGCCGCGTTCCAGGGCGGTGGCAGCGACGTCAAGACGACCACGCGGCGCCTCATCGACTTCGAGGTTCGCGAGATCAACGTGCACGATGACGAGTTTGCCGCGCTGCCGGCGGTCGGCATCGACACCACGCGCGCCGACAGCCGCCTGATCCGCTTCGAGGTCACCGGCGCGGGATTCCTCCGCCACATGGTGCGCAACATCGTCGGCACCCTGGTCGACATTGGCCGCAACCGTACGGCGGTGGACGAGATGACGGCGATCCTCGAGTCAAAGAACCGCGCGAAGGCCGGCCCGACCGCGCCGGCCCAGGGGTTGATGCTGTGGAAGGTTGAGTACTGAGGACGTAACCGTGAACTTTCAACTTTCAAACGGCTGATTTCTCTTTCGCCCCTCCCACCCACGTCGCAAAGCCCCAGACCAGCGCGGCCGCGACCACAATCACCATCCCCAACCGCATCGCCGCCGCCGCGCCGGCGAAGTCCAGCGATGGCATCCGGTACAGGCTGAGCGCCGAGCCGCGTTCGAGCGCCCAGTGCCACGCGGTGTGCGCGACCAGCGCCGAGAGCAGGATGGTGCCAATCCGCTCCTTGATGACGAACTTGAAGAGCAAGGTGAGCGCGGGAATCGCGATCAGCAGGCACAGCAGCTGGCCGAGCTCCACGCCGACGTTGAAGGCCAGGAGCGAGGCGAGCAGGTGCGAGCCGGCAAACTGCAGGCGCTCGCTCAACACGAACGAAAACCCAAACCCGTGGACGAGGCCGAAGCCAAAGGTAACGATCCACCGCCGCCCGAGCTTGGCGCCGACGATGTTCTCGAACGCCATGTAGACGATCGAGACGGCGATGAGCGTCTCGATCAACGGCGGGAACCACAGGCCGTCGGGCGCCAGGCCAAACGCCGAGGCGATGAGCGTCACCGAATGCGCGATGGTGAACGACGTCACCACCACGACCAGCGCGCGGAACTGGCGGAAGGGAATGACGAGGCACAGCAGGAACAGCAGGTGATCGGTGCCGTCGAGGATGTGAAAGAAGCCTTCCTTCACGAACAGCCAGAACGCCTGATACCAATGGGGATCCAGCCGCACCAGGCCCGAGTCACCATGCACGTCGAACACCCGCTCCGGCCCGCCGGGCAGGAGAAAGCGCAGCGCGACGTTGACCCGAATGCCCAGCCGGGTGAGTCCATTCTTGATGGAGAAGTCCGATCGATCGGACGTGATGGGATACTCGAACGCCACGTCCAGCATCCCCTGTTCCCAATAGATCTGCGTGTCGCCGGGGAGCCGCGGACCGGTCATCACATACGCGTAGGCCGTGTCGTAGTCCTCAAACGATCGATCGGACGGCAGCGAGACCCGCGTGGCCGCCACCCGCGGTTTGCCCAGCCGGACGTCGTTCTCGTAGACCTCGACGAAATCGCCAATCCAGAGCGTGGCGGCGTCCTGGAGGGCCTTGTCCACCCTGGAGAAATCGAGGAACCCGTTGGCGCCCTGCACCGGCACGTCGATATCCTTCATCGACTTGAGGGGCGCCCGCACGAGCAGGGTCAGCGTCTTCCCTTCCGGCTTCAGAAACGTCAGGACGGTGACCTCGTTGGGGACCTCGTGGGCACTGGGCCGGGTGCCCATGACCATCAGCAGGGCCACGACCAGGGCCAGGACGGATATTTTCTTTATATGCACGGCGCTCGACACGGTGATGCGCCCCAAGTATACTGGCGCCCGCGTAAAGGCTACTCGGAAGGAGCCACGATGGAGCGGTTGAAGAAGACTCGTAAGGTGTATGTGGGCGCGGCATTCATTGCCATGCTGCTGACTCTCGGACTCGGACAGATGGTGTTCGACAACGCGGCTGCCCAGAGCAAGCAGGCACCGAAGTTTGAAGTAGATCCGTATTGGCCGAAGCCGATGCCCAACAACTGGGTGCTCGGTCAGACCATCGGCCTGACGGTCGACGACAAGGACCACGTGTGGCTCATCCACCGTGGCAACGACCCCGGCACGGCGGGTCTGCCGGCCACGGAACTCGCGGTGCGCGGTCCCGGCCAGCCTCGCGTTGGCGAGTGCTGCGACCCGGCGCCGCCGGTGCTCGAGTTCGACCCCGCGGGCAACCTCGTCGGTCACTGGGGAGGTCCCGTCAAGGACGGGTCGTACACCTGGCCCGAGAGCAACCACGGTGTGGTCATCGACCACAAGGGCTTCGTGTGGATTGGCGGCAACGGCGGTCCCGACTCGCACATCCTCAAGTTCACGCGCGACGGCAAGTTCGTGGCGCAGTACGGCAAGGCC
The DNA here is from genome assembly GCA_039934485.1 of Vicinamibacterales bacterium. Classification (GTDB taxonomy): domain Bacteria; phylum Acidobacteriota; class Vicinamibacteria; order Vicinamibacterales; family UBA2999; genus 12-FULL-67-14b. The sequence goes on along the minus strand of JBDTMB010000252.1, from coordinate 1,046 downwards.
GGCGCGCGCAAGACGCCCGCCTCGCCCGCCGACAAGCCGGTGTTTGCGGCCAACAGCATGGACATGGACAACTTCGGCCGCGTCGCCAAGATCTTCATCGACCCCAGGGCCAACGAAGGTTATGTGGCTGACGGCTACTTGAACCACCGCGTCGCGGTGATCGACCTCGACAACGGCAAGATCAAGCGGATGTGGGGCGCCTACGGCAATCCCCCGACCGACCTGAACCTTGGCCGCTATGATCCGTCGGTGACCGAGCCGGCCAAGCAGTTCCGCAACCCGGTGCACTGCGCCGTGATTGACGTCGACGGCCTGGTCTACGTGTGCGACCGCCCGAACGACCGCGTCCAGATCTTCACGAAGGAAGGTAAGTTCGTGAAGGAAGTGTTCGTCGAAAAGAGCACGCTGGCCGATGGCTCGGTTTGGGACATCGCCTTCTCGAAGGACGCGCAGCAGAAGTACCTCTACATGGCTGACGGCGTCAACGAACACATCCGGATCTTCGACCGCAAGTCGATGACCGAGCTGACCAACTTCGGCTATGGCGGCCGCCAGCCGGGGATGTTCCTCGGCGTGCACAGCATTGCCACCGACTCGAAGGGCAACATCTACACGACCGAAACCTACACCGGCAAGCGCCTGCAGAAGTTCGTCTTCAAGGGCGAAGGCGCGGTGACGGCCGCCAAGCAGGGCGTGCCGTGGCCGACTAAATAAAGGCATAAGGCACAAGGCACAAGGCCAAAGGGCCGGCTTGGAGATATCTCCGGGCCGGCCCTTTTCTTTCGCCTTTTGCCTTTTGCCTTCTGCCTTTTGCACTAGTAACATCAACTCACTCCATGAGCCTCGACCAATTGCTGGAGTGGGTCACCCCAGGAAGCCCGGAAGAAGCGCTGGCCCGGCAGGTTTGCCTGGACCGGCTGCCGCGTCACGTCGCCATCATCATGGACGGCAACGGACGGTGGGCGGGACAGCGGCACCTGCCGCGCGTCGAGGGCCATCGCGCCGGCATCGACGGCGTCCGCGACGTCGTCGAGACCTCGGCCCGG
>JBDTMB010000251.1:0-8536 GCA_039934485.1 Vicinamibacterales bacterium | reverse complement strand
ACGTCGGCGCCGGCAAGACCATCGTCGCCCTGCTGGCCGCCATCGTGGCGATGGAAAACGGCTTCCAGGTGGCGGTGATGGCCCCCACGGAAATCCTCGCCGAGCAGCACTATCGCACCATCGCGAAATGGCTGGATGGCAGCCCTTCGACTTGCTCCGCTCGCTCAGGGCAGGGGCGCTATCGCATTGCGCTGCTCAGCGGCCGCGTCACCGCCGCGACCAGGCGGGACCTGCTGCCCTCGATCGAGCGCGGCGAGATCGACCTCGTCGTCGGCACCCACGCCCTGGTGCAGGACCACGTGAAGTTCAAGTCCCTCGCCCTGGCCGTGATCGACGAACAGCACCGCTTCGGCGTGCTGCAGCGCGGCACGCTGGCGGCGAAGGGGCTGCATCCCGACGTGCTGGTGATGACCGCGACGCCGATTCCACGAACCTTGGCGCTGACCGAATGCGGCGACATGGAGGTGTCGGTCATCCGCGGGCTGCCGCCCGGCCGCAAGCCGATCAAGACGATCGTCAAGGCCGACGCGCGGCGCGACGAGGTCTATGCGCTGCTTCGCGACGAGTTCAAGCGCGGCCGCCAAGCCTACGTGATCTATCCGCTGGTCGATGAGTCGGAGAAGATCGATCTCAAGGCCGCCACCGCGATGGCCCGGGAGCTGACGGCGGTGTTTCCCGACTACGCGGTGGCGCTCCTGCACGGCCGCATGAAGGGCGACGAGAAGGAACGCGTCATGCGCGCCTTCTCGGCGGGGGAGCTCCAGTTGTTGGTGTCCACCACCGTCGTCGAAGTGGGCGTGGACGTCGCCAACGCCACGGTGATGGTGGTCGAGCATGCGGAACGCTTTGGCCTGTCGCAGCTTCATCAGCTGCGCGGACGCATCGGGCGCGGCGAGCACGACTCGACGTGCGTGCTGTTGTACCAGGCGCCGTGGTCGGACGACGCGCGCGAGCGCTTGAAGGCGATGGCCGAGACCAGCGATGGCTTCGTCATCGCCGAGCGCGACTTGCGCTTGCGCGGGCCGGGAGACTTCTTCGGGACGCGGCAATCCGGGCTTCCGCAATTGCGCGCCGGCGACCTGACCCGCGACGTCGACCTGCTCGAGCTCGCCTTCAACGAAGCCCGCGCGCGGATCGAGAGCGGCCGCCTCACCGCCTCGCAGCAGGACTACGTCCGCAGTGTGTGGCAGCGCCAGTTCGGCTTGATCGCGGTCGGCTGAGGCGCATGCGCATCATCGCCGGCATCAATAAAGGCCGCGTCTTGAAGGCCCCTTCGTGGGACGGGCTGCGGCCGACTTCGGATAAACTGCGGGAAACCTTGTTCAACATCGTGGCCCCGTACATCGAGGGCGCGCGCGTGCTCGATCTCTTTGCCGGGACCGGCGCGGTGGCGCTCGAAGCCCTGAGCCGGGGCGCCGCGGCCGCCACCTGCATCGAGCACGACCGGCGCGCGGTCAAGCTGATTGAAGAGAACCGCGAGCGCTGTCGAGCCGCGGATCGCTGTGTTATCATCCGCGACGCTGCCGATCGCGTGCTGCTGACGCCGGTGGCCGGCGGCCCGTTCGATCTCGTCGTGCTCGATCCGCCGTACGACTACCAGAAGCTGGCCGCCGTGGTGCAGGCGGCCGCGGCGCAGCGGGCCCCGGGCGCGCGTCTCGTCCTCGAACACGCCAGCCGCGTGACCCCACCGTCGCCGGCCGGCCTCACGATTGCACGAACGGTGAAGTCCGGCGACAGCGCCTTGACGTTTTACTCATGACACAGCCCCGCGAACCGCGCATCGCCATCTATCCCGGGTCGTTCGACCCGCTCACCAATGGTCACGTCGACATCATCGAGCGCGGCGCGCGGATCTTCGATTCGATCATCGTCTCGGTCCTCGCCAACGTCGAGAAGAAGCCGCTGTTTTCCGAACGCGAGCGCGTCACGATCATCAAGGAAGTGTTCAGGGACCGGCCCAACGTGCAGGTGGAAACCTTCGATGGGCTGCTGGTCGAGTACGCCCAGCGCAAGAAGGCCTCGGTGATCGTCCGCGGGTTGCGGGCGATCTCGGATTTCGAATACGAATTCCAGATGGCGCTGATGAACCGCCACCTGGCGCCGGGCCTCGAGACCGTGTTCATGATGCCGGCGGAGCAGTACACCTACATCAGCTCGCGGCTGATCAAGGAAGTGTTCATGCTGAACGGGGAGATCGACGGTCTGGTGCCGAAGATCGTCGAAGAACGCCTTCACGCGAAGCGCGCGAAGAAGATCTAGCCAGGAGCCTGTCGCCCCTGCGGCCTGCAGCCCCCGAAGCCCGCAGCCTGAAGCCAACGGAGACCAGTTATGTTGTTTGCAAGACGCATGAGCCGGGTGACGGCGTCACCCACCTTGAAGGTCACCGCCGAAGCCGACCGGCTTCGCCGCACGGGCGTGGATGTGATCGATCTCGGCGCCGGCGAGCCCGACTTCGCCACCCCCGAGAACGTCAAGGACGCCGCCCACGCGGCCCTCGACGCCAACTTCACCAAGTACACGCCGTCGGCCGGCGTGCTCGAATTGCGCGAGGCCGTCGCGTCGCGCTACCAGCTCGATTACGGCGTGCCGATCAAGGCCGAAGAAGTGATCCTGACCGCCGGCGGCAAGCAAGCGCTGTTCAACACCGCGATGGCCCTCTTCGACCAGGGCGACGAGGTCATCACTCACGGCCCGTTCTGGCCGTCGATCGCCGACCAGATCAAGCTGGCCGATGCGACGCCGGTGATCGTCCGGACCCACATGGAGGACGGCTTCAGCATCAAGGCCAGCGCCATCATCGACGCGATCACGCCGCGCACCAAGGCCATCATCGTCAATTCGCCCTGCAATCCCACCGGCGCGCTGATCTCGGAGGGCGAGATGGCGGCGATTGCCGATGCCGCGGCGGCGCGGGGGATTTGGGTGATTGCGGACCTGACCTACGAGCGGCTGATCTACGACCCGGTCCCGCACAACCTGGTGAAGATCCTCTTCGACCGCATGCGCGATCGCACCGTGATCTGCAGCGCCGCGTCGAAGGCGTATGCGATGACCGGATGGCGCTGCGGCTGGGCCATCGGCCCGAAGGAACTGATCACCCAGTGCAACGTCGTCCAGGGGCATTCAACCTCGAACGTCAACTCGATTACGCAGAAGGCCGCGATCGAGGCGCTTACCGGGCCGCAGCAGAGCGTCACGCTGATGCTCAACGAGTACCGCAAGCGGCGGGATTCGGTGCACGCCTGGTTGACCGCCGATCCCCGGTTCGTCTGCGTGAAACCCGGCGGGGCGTTCTACCTCTTTCCATACGTCGCCGATCTGCTGTCGCCCACCGGGATCAAGTCCACGGGCGAATTGGCCGAAGTGATGCTCAAGGAAGCGCACGTCGCGGTCACCCCGGGCGAGGGGTTTGATGCGCCGGGATTCTTCCGCCTCTCGTACGCCACCTCCATCGACCGCCTCAAGGAAGCCGTCGAGCGGATGTTCGCGTTCGTCAAGACACTTGAGAAGGACGGCCGCGTCGCCGCGATGCGATGACGGCAGCGGCATTTCGGCGCATCGCGCTGGGCATGCAGGGCGCCGTCGAGCGCGCGCACATGGCCCACCCCGACTTCCGCGTCGGCGGCCGCATCTTCGCGACGCTGCGTGGCGATGGCCTCCACGGCATGGTCACGGTGCCCCTCGAACACCAGGCACGGTTCGTCCGCGACTTCCCAGGTGTGTTCGCGCCCGAGAGCGGCGCGTGGGGCCGCGCCGGCAGTACACGCGTCGTGCTGAAGCAGGCGAAGGAAGACACCGTCGGCGAGGCCATGACGCTGGCCTGGCAACACGCGGTGGCCAAGGGTCCGACACGGACCAAGCCGGCAAGGCCGAAGCAACCTGCCCGCTGATCCCCGATCCCTGATCCCCCCTCCTATCGATTGGACGCCAAGACGACGGTAGTTAGATCGCGCGAGGGATCCGGCCAGAGCAGCGTTCGCAGTCGCACACCGGCCTCGTTGAAGTAGGGCAATTCTGCGATCCGATGGAACGTCATCCCGCGTTCACGCTCGAGCCGATCGAGCGTCGCCGCCGGCGCGACGATTAGGGCCCGGGTCGGCTGGGCCAGGAAATCCTGCGCCTGTTGATCGGTAATCAGATCGACGGTCTGGGTGCCGCTGTAAAACACCAGGTTGCGCACGAAGACACCGTAGGTGCCCACCGCCTCGCCGCTTTTGCGCTCGGCTTGAACCAGCCGGGCCATCTGGCGCACGGTGTCGTCGCCGCCACTCGAGAGCCCCCCGTATTGCAGGGCCGGGAACGTCAGCGCGGCGGCAATGACCACCATCGCCGGCCCGGCCCGCCACGCGCTGGTGAGCGCCAACGCGATCAGCACCAGTCCGCATGCGCCCATCACCACCGCGGCGCCCGTCGCATAGGCGGGGTTGACGTTGATCAAGAGCGGACGCGCCCGAAAGAGCAGGAACGCGAGCGTCATGAAGAACGCCCCGCTCAGCAGCGTCCCCATCACCACGGCGAGGTTCCGCCGCGGCCGGATGCGCGCGCCCTCCATGCTTCGCCATTCCTGCGTGCGTTCCATGATCGACGAGGCGAGGAGCAGCGCCAGCGGCGGGAGCACGGGCAGGATGTAGCGCGGTTGCTTGCCCACCGACAGGGTGTAGAACGCGAGCGGCAACAGCGCCCACAGGATCAACCGCAGCTCGATCGTGCCGACGTCCCGACGCCGGCGGAGGAACTGGGTGAAGGGCCCGAGCCAGACCAGCGCCAGCGGGGTCCAGGGCAACAGTCCGCCGGCAAGAACCGGGAGATAGAACCACCACGGCCGCGGGTCGTTGAAGCGATCCGTGGCGAACCGCTCGAAGTTGTCGCCGACGAAAAAGCCCTGGAGGTACTCGTTGCCGTGACGGAACCACATCACCAGGTACCACGGCGCCGCGATCACCGTGAACAGGAGGAACCCCATGACCAGGTCGGCCGGCGTGAGGGCGATCGAGCGCCGCTCGATGACCAGCAGCGGCACGATCACGATCGCCGGGATGATCAGCCCGACCGGCCCCTTGGTGATGAAGCCCAGGCCCAGCGCCATCGCGGCCAGCAGCACGTACTGGCGCGGCGACCGTTCCTGCTCCAACGTGGCGACCAGCCCCGCGTAGATGGCGAGCGTGATGCAAAAGGTCAGCGGAAGGTCGGGCAGCGCCATCCGCCCCAGGGAGAAATAGCCGAAGCTGGTGGCGACGATGGCGCCGGCCAGCAGGCCGGTGGCCTCGTCGAACCAGCGGCGCCCGCAGGCGGCGGTCACCAGCACGAGGCCCAGCCCGGCCATCGCCGCCCAGAAGCGTGCGGCGGTCTCCGTGACGCCGGCAATCGTATAGGTCGCCGCCGTCAGCCAGTAGTACAGGACCGGCTTCTGGAACCGCGGCTCGAAATTGTAGTGAGGGGTGATCCAATCGCCCGACGACACCATCTCGCGGGCCGATTCCGCATAAAACGCTTCATCCGCATCGGTGATGGCCCCTCGGCCGAGCCCGGCGAAGAAGGTCAGGGCGGCCAGCAGGAGGAGGGGCAAGGTGGAGCGCTGCACTTCTGCTATACTAACGGCAGTTTCAGTCGCCTTGCCGCCGTTTCGTCCGAGCGGACGTCGCTCCGCCCCCCACCAAGAACCTTCAACCCGAGTCAGAAACTCCTTGGAATAGCCCGCATGCCCAGTCACAAGCGTCACGGACCCCACCGCGGTGGCGGTCATCAGCCCCCTCCGCAGCCCGACGTCGCGGCCGAAGCCGCCGAGCACGCCATCGCCGAAGGCAAGCGCCCCGGCCTCAACATCACCGAACTGAAAGAGATGACCATCCAGCATCTCACCCAGGTGGCCAAGGACCTGGAGGTGCCGGGCGCGACCGGGATGCGCAAGCAGGAACTGATCTTCCAGATCCTGAAGGCCCAGACCGAGCTGAGCGGATTCATCTTTTCCGAAGGCGTCCTCGAGGTGCTGCCCGACGGGTTCGGGTTCCTGCGCGCCCCCGACTACAACTACCTGCCCGGTCCCGACGACATCTACGTCTCACCCTCACAGATTCGCAAGTTCGATCTGCAGACCGGCGATACCGTGTCGGGCCAGATTCGTCCGCCGAAAGAAGGGGAGCGCTACTTCGCCCTCATCAAGGTCGAAGCCGTCAACTTCGAAGCCCCCGACCAGGCCCGCGAAAAACTCTTCTTCGAAAACCTCACGCCGCTCTATCCCCTCGAACGCGTCAAGCTCGAGACCGACGCCGAGAACCTCTCGGCGCGCGTGATGGACCTGATGACGCCGATCGGCAAGGGCCAGCGCGGGCTGATCGTGGCGCCGCCCCGCACCGGCAAGACCATGCTGCTGCAGAACATCGCGCAGTCGGTGGCCAAGAACCATCCCGAGATCTACCTGATCGTCCTGTTGATCGACGAGCGCCCGGAAGAAGTCACCGACATGCAGCGGTCGGTCGACGGCGAAGTGATTTCGTCCACCTTCGACGAACCGGCACAGCGCCACGTGCAGGTGGCCGAGATGGTGATCGAGAAGGCCAAGCGCCTCGTCGAGCACAAGAAGGACGTGCTGATCCTGCTCGACTCGGTGACGCGCCTCGCCCGCGCCTATAACACCGTGATTCCCGCGTCGGGCAAGGTGCTCTCGGGCGGCCTGGACAGCAACGCGTTGCAGAAGCCCAAGCGCTTCTTCGGCGCCGCGCGCAACATCGAAGAGGGCGGCTCGCTCACCATCATCGCCACCGCCCTCGTCGACACCGGTTCGCGCATGGACGATGTGATCTTCGAGGAGTTCAAGGGCACCGGCAACATGGAAATACACCTGGACCGCAAGCTCTCCGACAAGCGCACCTTCCCGGCGATCGACATCCTCAAGAGCGGCACGCGCAAGGAAGAGCTGTTGATCTCGAAGGAGGACCTCCAGCGCGTCTACGTGCTCAGGCGCGTCCTCAACCCGCTGTCGCCGGTCGAAGCGATGGAGCTGCTCCTCGACAAGATGGCGAAGACCAAGAACAACGCCGAGTTCCTCTCGGCCATGCAAAAAGGCTAAATGATTACGATCAAAGTTCGGGAGAATGGCTCGCTGCTGGTCGAGGGCGAGGACGTGAAGCTGGTCGATTGGACAGGCGCCGAATACGCGGTGCCGAAGAAGCCGTTTGCGCTCTGCCGCTGCGGCCAGTCGAAGCAAAAGCCGTTTTGTGACGGCACGCACAAGACCTGCGGGTTCGTGGGCAATGAAGGCGCGCCAGGGCCGAAGGCCAACCTGCCGCCGGTGGTTTGACACGGGCAAACCTAAAGGATTGCCCCCACCGCTAAAAACTCGTCTCGGTGCCTTGCGACGCCGCCAGCAGGCTGAACACCAGCTCGGCGCCGGCGATATCGATGGCATCCCCGTCTTTCAACCGCACCCGGCCCTCGATCGGCTTGCCGCCGACGAGGGTTCCGTGGCGGCTCCCGCAATCCTCAATCAACACCGTGTCGCCGTCAATCGTGATCCGCGCGTGATGGCGTGAGACGCGCGTGGCGTCGAGCCGCACCACGCAGTCCCGGGCGCGGCCAATCAGGTTCTCGCCGTACCGCAACATCACTTCCCGGTCCGCGACGACGATGCGAAACGGCGATTCGGCGGAGCGATCGTCGCTGGACGCCGCGCCGGCCTGAAAGGCATAGCCAAAGCCATGGACGGTGCGGAGGAACTGCGGCGTGCGCGCCGATTCACCGAGCGCGGTGCGCACCTCGAACACCAGCGTGGTCAGGCTGACGTCCGACACGAAGGTGTCGGGCCACAGGTGTTGATGGATGTCCTTCTTGGACGTCGCGTCGGGCCGCCGGGTGGCGAGCAGCACGAGGAGATCCAGCGCCTTGGCCGTCAGGTGGACAGGTTCGCCACCGCGCGTCAGGAGACGCGCGCCGGGGTCGAGCATGAAGTTGCCGAATCGGACGACGCTCACGCCAATGCTGGATATTCTAGCCGACTGGACCGGAAGCGCGGGTCGCGAAGGCCCCGGGGGACTGCACGACCCGCCGACCGGGTTTACCGGATCACGTCCGCACTACTTGAATACGACATTCTTGTTGGGAGACATGCAACGCTCCTCCAGTTCGTCGTCGAAGATAGCGCGTGCCGCCCGGGGAGTCTTGAGCCGGATCTTAGGAGATCCTTAGATCGAGGCGGGAACCGGTTCCCGACTCCCGGTTCCCGGTTCCCGACTGCCTACAGCGCAGGAACCACCCAGGGGATGACATAGGCCATCAGCATCGCCAACAGGCCCATCAAGGTCGTGAGAATCAGGCTGTGGACGATGACCTTGGAGAAAATCTCGCCCTCGCGGCCCACGGCGCCCACCCCGGCGGCGCCCACCGACAGGTTTTGCGGGCTGATCATCTTGCCCATGACGCCAGCTGAGCTGTTGGTGGCGCCCATCAGGATGGGGTCGAGGCCGGAAAGCTTCGCCGTGGTGGCCTGCAGCGGTCCAAACAGCGTGTTGGACGAGGTGTCGCTGCCGGTCAGGAAGACGCC
>JBDTMB010000250.1:0-8571 GCA_039934485.1 Vicinamibacterales bacterium | reverse complement strand
CAAGGCGCGGCCGGAGGTCGACGCCGGCCACGGGTGCGGGCACAGCGTGTTTGGCACGGCCAACACCGCCGCGGCGATCGCCATCAAGCAGCAGTTGGCCTCGGGCGCGATCAAGGGCACGGTGAAACTGTTCGGCACGCCGGCGATCTCACGCGGGCGGCGTGGGATTACTCGAAGGCGATGGTCTCAGCCAAATTCCGCTTCGAAGGCCTGGCGGCGCACGCGTCGGTCTCCCCCTATCAGGGCCGCAGCGCCCTCGATGCGGTGGAGTTGATGAGCGTCGGCGCCAACTACATGCGCGAGCACGTCAAGGAGGACACGCGCATCCATTACGTGATCACCAATGGCGGCGGCCAGCCCAATGTCGTGCCGCCGGCGGCCGAAGTCTGGTACTACCTGCGCGCCAACAAGCACACCGACGTCGAGGACTATTTCGTGTGGCTCAAGGAGATCGCGCAGTCGGCGGCGGGCATGAGCCGGACCAGGCTGGCGGAAGTAAAGGTGGACGCCGACATGCACGAAGTGTTGCCGGTCCGCACGCTCGTCGAAGTGATCCAGAAGAACCTGGACCAGATTGGCGCGCCGAAGTTCGACGAGCGCGAGAAGGCGTTCGCGCGCGCCACGCAAAAGGGCATCATCGGCGGCGTCCCGGAGTTGGCGTTGTCGGAGCGCGTGGAGCCGCTGCCCTCGGGCGCCGCCGAGCAGGGCACGCACTCCACCGACGTGGGCGACCTCAGCTGGACCTTCCCGGTGGCTGATTCCGGAAGGACAGAAAGCGCCGAAGACGATTAGGTAGGCCCGAGCTTCGCGAACTCTTCCTTCGCCTGCACGAGCAAGGGGAGCGTCGCGTCGGCGTCTTTCCAGATCTTGAAGAGCTTCTCGAACGTCTTGCGGGCCTCGGCAGGCTGGCCCAGTTGCACCTGGGCGTGCGCCAGGTTGGCGAGCGAGAGGGCGGGCGAGGCGTCAAAGCTGTTGACCGACTCGGCGGCCGCCAGCCAGCCGAATCCCTTCGCGGCGTCGACCCAATGGCCGGCGCGCAGCTGCGCGATGCTCCAGATGGTGACCTCCTGGCGGTGCACCAGGTCGAAGACCAGCGGTTCGATCAGGCTCACCGTATCAGCGGGCTTGCCTTCGGCGAGCGCGTTCAGGGCCCGGAACTGGCGATCGGCCCTGGCCGCGTCGGCGGCGCCGCCGTTCTTGCGCACTTCGTCGAGGGCGCCGGGCAGGGCCGACTGCGCGAGGGCCGGATCCTGCAGCACGGCGGCCAGCACGAGTTGTTCGTCGAGGGTGGCCGGGGAGAGCAGGTCGCGATCGCCAAGGCCCTCCATCCGCGCCCGCGCCGCGTCGGGCAGCCCGACAATCGCCTCGTTGATCGCCAGGCTCATCATCGCCTCGCCGGTGCGCGCCCCGCGGCTGGCCTGGTCCATGCGCGCCTGCCATTCGGTGGCGAGCAGCGCCGCTTCTTCGAGGCGGCCCACGTACATCGCGCCCTGGATGCGATTGCCGAGGAAATCCACTTCGTCCCGCCGCCCGCGCATCGCCGCGACCTGTTGATCCGCCTGCGCCTGATCGCCGGTGACGATCGCGATCTGGTAGAGCGTCGAACGGGCGCTCGAGGAATCCTGCAGCTTGAGCGCCGACTCGGCGGCGTTCCTGGCATCGGCGACCCGCTGGGCCTGCAAGTAGGTGCTGGCGAGGTTCAGCCACGCCAGTGGCTGATCCGGCGCCACCCGCACCGCCTGCTCGAGGTTGTGCAGCGCCTCGCCCTGGTTGCCCTGCTGATTGAGCAACAGCGCCGAGTTGGTCAACGCCGTGTAGTCGTTGGGATAAACGGCCAGCGTCTGGCGATAAGCCTCGATTGCCTTCTGGAGGTCCGGTTTGACCAGGGTGTAGTAGCGCGCCTCGATGTAGAGCCGCTCGGCCTCGCTCACTTTCTCGCGCAGCTCGAACGCGCGAGCCGTCATCTTGCGGCCCTCGTCGGCCTGGTTGAGATTGCTGTAGACGGTGCCCAGGCGCGCGTAGGCAATCGCGAAATTCGGATCGAGCTCGATGGCACGCTTGAAGAACGGCACCGCATCAAAATCGCCGGTGGTCTGGCGCGTGCGCAGGCCCATGCTGTAGGCCTTCAGCGCTTCGAGCGATGGCGTGGTGGCCTCTTCGATCTTGGCGTCGTAGCGCTGCACCGACGCCAGCGACTCGCCGAGGTGTTCGCGCAGCGTCGAGACCGCGGCGCCGAGCGTCTTCAGGACGGATTCCTTCGAATCCGCCTGCACTTGCTCTTCCGCAAGGACGCTGCCGGTCACGCAGTCCTGCGCATTCAGCGTCACGACATAGGCCGTGCCGAGCATCGCGATGGAGCCGCCAAGCAGCGCCTTGGCTCCCGCGCGCTGGCAGAGATCGCGGCCGATCGCCGCCGTAATCGGCGTCATCGGATCGCGGCCCATCAACCGCAGCGTCGCCTGCACCTGCTGATCGGGCACCACCTTGAGGAACGGCGACTGCCGCAACTGCACCCCGAGCGCCTCGCCCAGCGTGTCGTCGAACATCGCGTCGCCCGTGCGGTTGACAACGGCCGACAGCACGACGGTGTCTTTTTCGGTCAGCGCCGGTGTGGTGATTGAGCGGTACACGAAGAAGCCGCCGACGAGCGCCGCCATCAGCAACAGCGTTCCCACCAACTTCCACTTCCGTCCGGACGAAGCGGGTTTGGGCGGCGGCGCCTGCGGCGCCCGCACGGCGCTGGTGCGCGCCACCGGCTTGGCCGCCGCCGGCGCCGGGGCCGCGCTAGCCACCGCAGCGGTGGCGCGGCGAAGACGCTTGAGGTCGGCCCGCATCTCCGCGGCGCTTTGGTACCGGGTCTCCGGATCCTTTTCGAGGGCCTTGGCGATGATGTGATCGAATTCCGTGGGAATGCCCGCCACCTCCTGCGACGGCGGCACGTGCGGCTTGGTGAGGATGCCCTCGAAAATCGTCGCCGGGGTCGCGCCGGGGAACGGCAACTGGCGCGTCGCCATCTCGTAGAGCACGACGCCGGCGGAAAAGAGGTCGGAGCGGCCGTCGATCTCCTGCCCGCGCGCCTGCTCCGGCGACATGTAGGAAATCGTGCCGATGGTGGTGCCCTGCGTGGTCAGTTGATCGGTGTGGCCGCGGGTAAGATCCGGGTCGCGACCGCTGCCGCGCGCCAGGTTCAACTTGGCGACGCCGAAATCCAGCACCTTCAGCTGGCCGCGAGGGGTGACGAACAGGTTGGGGGGCTTGATGTCGCGGTGAACCACCCCCTGGGCGTGCGCCGCATCGAGCGCGTCGGCGAGCTGCGCGCCAAGCTCGACCACCTCGTCAAGCGGTATCATCCCGCGCGTGATGCGCGTCTTCAGCGATTCGCCCTCGAGCAGCTCCATCACCATGAACTGCTTGCCGTCGTGATCGCCGATGTCGTACAGCGTGCAGATGTGCGGGTGGTTGAGCGTGGCGACCACCCGCGCCTCGCGCAGGAACCGCTGCACGGCCTCCGGCTGCATCGCGGTGTCGTCGGGCAGGAACTTGATCGCGACGCGCCGGCCGAGCCGCGCGTCTTCAGCTTCGTAGACCACGCCCATGCCGCCGGCGCCGAGGCGGGAGAGGATCTTGTAATGCGAAATGGTCTGGCCGATCACAACAATCCTGTCTCCGGCTCGTCCAGCACTTCGCGGATCTTCCTGGCCAGTTGCAGCGGCGTGAACGGCTTCTGCAAGAACGGCATGCCTTCATCGAGCACGCCGGTCTTGACGATGGCGTCGTCGAGGTAGCCGGACATGTAGAGCACGCGGATCGACGGCCGCAGCGCGCGCAGCGCTTCCGCCACCGCGGGGCCGCTCATGTCGCCAAGGATGACGTCGCAGAACGCCAGGTCGAAGTGCCGCGTGTCGTCGCTGCCCAGCGCGAGCCCCGAGCGTCCCGACGCGGCTTCGGTGACGCTGTAGCCCAGGCGGGTCAGCAGCTCCTTCGACAACCGCCGCACCGATGCATCGTCTTCGACCAGCAGGATGTGTTCGGTGCCCTCGGGCAGCTTCTCGACGCCGGTGTCACCGATCACCACTTCCGGCGCTTCGGACCGCGGCAGGTAGATGCGGAAGGTGGTGCCGAGGCCCAGCTCGCTCGAGACCGAAATGTGGCCGTCGCTTTGCCGCACGATGCCGTACGCGGTGGACAAGCCGAGTCCGGTGCCCTTGCCGACGTCCTTGGTCGTGAAGTACGGCTCGAAGATCCGCGCCCGCACGTCGGGCGGCATGCCGGTGCCCGAGTCGGACACCGACAGCATCACGTACGAGCCGGGCCGCGCGTCGGGCGAATCGGCCAGCGCCGCCTCGTCCAGCACCGCGTCGGCGGTCTCCACCGTGAGGCGCCCGCCCTGCGGCATCGCGTCGCGCGCGTTGACCACCAGGTTCATCACCACCTGCTCGACCTGTCCCGGATCGACGCGCACAAACGCGCTGGTGGCGCGCCCGGTGACGGTCATCACGATGTCTTCGCCGATCACGCGGCGCAGCATCGGCTCGACCTTGCCGAGCGCGATGTTGAGGTCGATGATCTTCGGCTGCAGCACCTGGCGCCGGCTGAAGGCGAGCATCTGGCGCGTGAGGTCCGCGGCGCGCATCGCGGCGCGGCCGATCTCCTCGGCGTCGGCGCGGCGATCGTCCTTGGGATCGAGCGAGTGGAGCACGATCTCGGTGTAGCCGATGATCGCCGTCAGCAGGTTGTTGAAGTCGTGCGCGATGCCGCCGGCGAGGCGGCCCACGGCTTCCATCTTCTGCGAGTGGCGAAGCTGTTCCTCGAGCACCAGCCGCCGCGCGAGGGCCTCGTCGCGTTCCGCGATGATCGCGGCGAGCAGCTGGCCCGACAGCGACCCCATGGCGAGGTAGATGAAGAGCAGGAACTGCGTGAACGACAGCGGGAACGTGGCGAACGGACCGAGGCCCATTCCGGCAATGGTGATGCCGAAGGCGGCGACCGCGGTGGCGACGGTGGCGGCGCCGCGCGCGCCGAAGCGGAGGCCGGCCCATCCCATCAGCGGAAAAAACACAAACGCGATCGGCACATCGCGCCGCTCAAGGAACCGCCACAGCCCGAACATCAACTGCGTGCCGGCCAGCAAGGCCACCATCAGGGCCAGCGCCTCGACCACCTGCCGCCAGCGCCACTCGAGGGGCCGGCCCTTGACCCACGAGAAGATCAACGTGGCGGCGATCATCACGCCGAGCCAGTCGCGCAGCATCCACAAGCTGATGTCGTAGAGGAAGTCGCCGGCGGCGACCGAGCCGACCAGCGCCGAGCCTCCCACCGCGACGACCGCGGCGGCGAGGGCGCCGGCCGGGCCGGCGACCAGCGAGAGGATCAACGGGTCGCGCACGCGCTCGAGGCGGGCGTCGAACTTCAGGCCGCGCAGGATGCGCACGGCGACCAGCGGCTGGATCACCTGGATGATCGCGAGGAACATCGACCACGGCAGCGCGTAGCGGGGAAAGTTCACCGCGAACGAGCCGAGGACGACGCCCGGCAGCATCCGGTAGCCGCCCAGGTAAGTCGCCGCCACCGCCAGGCCGACCGGCGGCCAGATCGGCGTGACGGCGCGCCCCCCTGACGTGGGCAAGAGCACGAGTTCCGCCAGTCCCCACGAGGCAGACGCCAGGGCGATGTTCAGCAGGACCGTGCCGACCGCCCAATGGGCGGCAAACCAGGCGCGAACCGAGGAAATGAAAGGAGCGAACTGACGCACGTCGTTGAAGCCTAGCGGCTAGCCGACACTAGCGCAAGGGAACTGACGGGATGGAGACATTTGTACACCGATGAATCGAGAGACCGTGCAACGGTGGGCCGGATGTTGCAGGGGGCGAAACCTGCCGATAAGCCGGCCCGGACGCTTATGGAAAGCACCGGGAGGGAGTGGCTCGTCGTCTTGGCGTTTGCGGCACTGACACCCCTGTCCGCCGCGGCCCAATCCGGGACCGTGCTGCAATCGGTTCAGGCCGTGGCTGATGGCGGCATGACCCTCGTGATCATCCAGGCGGATGGTGCCCTTCCCGTTCCGACGCACAATTTTTTGGACAGTCCACCGAGGATCTACCTCGATCTTTCCGGGGTCAGGCCCAGGATCAAGGGGACGCCAGAGACCGCGGCTGGTGGCGCGGTCACGCGGGCGCGCGTCGGGCTGTACTCGGCCAACCCGGATGTCACCCGAGTGGTGCTCGACTTGCCACGACGGGAAACCTATCGCGTGGACGCCGAGGCGCGTCACTTGGGACGCATCAGGATCCTGGTGGGCCCGGAATCCGGACGGACACCGGCCGCGCCCGCTGGCATATCGGCGCCTCGCCTGCCGGCCGGAAGTGCCACGCCGGTTGCGCCGCCGGCCGCCGTTCCCGGCGCCTTCGTGCCGCCTCCGCCTCCATCCGCGCCACTGGCGTCGCGTTCGGCGCGGCAGCCGATGTTGACGCCGCAGGTGTCGGCAAGGCCGCGCCTGCCGGCGTCAGAAATACAGAGGTATCGCCGGCAGCTATCCGGCGCGCTCGAGCGCATGGAGGCACCGCGATCAATCGTCGTCAGCATTGATGCGGACGAAGAGATCCCGCCTCCCACCCTGGCCACCGCGGCGGAGGAGCTCAAGGAGCTGCGCCGCACCCTCGAGGCAATCAAGCCGTCCGACGCCGTGAAGCCGGCGCACGAATTGCTGATCGCCTCGTGCACCACCGGCGCCGTGGCGGTCGACCTCCGAATCGCCAACGCGAATTCCGCGAACCAGAAGCGCGGCGTCATCGCCGCCTCCGCCGCCGCGTCCGCGGCGGCCGGCTCGCTGATGTTCTTCGAACTCGCGTGCGCGGATCTCGGCTGCAACAGAGCGTCGCGCTAGAAACCGCCGAGTGAGGCCGGAGGCCGAACCGATGGCGGTGAGGCAGGGATTCGAACCCTGGGTAGGGTTTTAAAGCCCTACAACGGTTTAGCAAACCGCCGCCTTAAGCCACTCGGCCACCTCACCAGCGGACCTATAAGTATACGGCCCGCAAGCACTTGCAGATCCTGCAAATATTTCTCGCGGCGACAATCTCGCAGTGCTACCGGTTTGAAAAACCGTTATAGGTCCTGTAAGCCCATGATGGATAACAAGTTCCACAACCTGAGGCATGCCGGACGCCAGCACTGCGTGGGCACATTCCTGGGCACAGTCGTCAAATGCGCCTGAAATCGCGAGTCTACGATGGCCGCGGATATGCACGCGTCGAGAGCTGTGCCCTGGAATGTGCCCCACACCCCTTGGGTTCGGTTCGGAACACATTCGATTCGCCCACGGTCCGATGCTGACATCCGTCTACGTCGCTAGACAGGTTGTCGATCTGACTTGTAAACTGTGTCGATGACGGCCAAGGATCTGCGGCGCGTTCCGGTGAAGACCTACAAAGTCGCGTTCGAACGCGATGAGCCGGGTTGGTGGGTTGCGTCGGTGCGCGGTTTGCCTGGCTGCCACACCCAGGGCCGCACGGTCGATGAAGCCCGTCGGCGCATCGTCGAAGCAATGGGGTTGTTTGTCGACGATGCACGTACGGCCAAAATCGTAGACGACGTCAAGCTGCCGACGGGGGCCGCGCAGGCAATCCGCGCCTACGCGACACTTCGCAAGAAGGCGGAACGCGAAGATCGCCGCGCGGCGCTGGCGGCCAGGCACGCCGTGCGTGTGTTGCGCGGAGGACGGCTAAAGATGAGCGCTCGTGATGCCGCACGACTGCTGGGGTTGTCGCACCAGCGCGTGCATCAGCTTGCGCAAAGTGATGCGTAAGGCGCGGGGGCCATCGTCACGACACGGCCGCCAGCTAGAACCGAATTGTGCCGGTTAGTTGAACTTGCCGGGCCGGCCCCGCCTGCGTCGGCTGGAACGCCAGAGTCCCCTGCTCGTCCGGACGCACACCGCTCGCGCCCCAGTTGAAGAAGCCAGAGAAGTTGGTCCGGTTGAAGAGGTTGAAGATCTCGCCGCGGATCTCGATCGACGCCGCCGGCAATCGGAACCGGCGCGCCGCGCCCAAATCGAACTGCGCGAAACCCGCCGTCCGCTCAGTGTTGCGTCCCACTCCGGCGGGCCGATCGTTGAAGATGGTGTCGCCGTTGTCGTCGCGGCCGGTAGTCACATTGAGGGGCTGACCGCTGGAGAGGAAGAGGACCGGGATCAGATCAATTCCAAGCGGCAGTCGCGTCAGGCCGTTCACGGCCAGGACGTGTCGCCGATCGTTGAGACCGGGAGCCAGTTCCTCGTCCGGACGGCGACTGTCGACCGGCCGGAAATTGATGTCGTCGGTATCGTTTTCGATGCGCGACAGGGTATAAGCGACGTCGAACGCGAATCCGCGGCTGAAGGCCTTGCGCGCACTCACATAGAGCCCGTCGAACCGGCTGTGGCCGCTGGTCTGGTCTTGTTCCAGCAACCGGATGCCGCCGGCCGCCGGCACGATCGGTCGCGTCAAATCCGCCTCGGCGACAGTGCGGCTGCCGCCGGTGATCGACGCAGGTGCGTTGGTGTCGACCCGGCGGACCAGGTTGCGGCCCCGGCTG
>JBDTMB010000249.1:0-8631 GCA_039934485.1 Vicinamibacterales bacterium | reverse complement strand
CGTACAAGGGCCGGCCGATCCCGACAACGTATCGCGTGGATTTCGTGTGTTACGAATCGGTGTTAGTCGAAATAAAAGCGCTCTCGACCATTGGTCCAGCTGACGAGGCGCAGCTGATCCACTATTTAAAGGCGGCCAGGGTTCGCAGGGGCTTGCTGATCAATTTCGGCGGGCCGAGCCTGCAGTATCGAAGACGAGTGTGGGACGATCCCAGTCAGCCACAGGCGAGCGAGTCGCGTGAAATTTGAAAACACAAATTCATCCACGGATTACGGGGATTACAGGGATTCGAACTGCAGGTCGCCGGTCCGCGTCAGGCATTTGGATCGGCCCGCTGCGGCCAAAGGCCGCAGTAACGAGCCCGAGATCCATTTTCGAGAGAGGCCGTGCCGGTTGAGTTCCTCTCTCGAAAATGGATCTCGGGCTCGTTACGTGGCGCCTGGCAAGGCCAGGCGCCGGCGGGCCTCACTCCGAATCCTGTAATCCGTGGAATCCGTGGACGCATTTATTGACATACGCGGCGGCCGCCACGAGCTACTCCGCGCGCAGCGCAATCGCCGGATCGACGCGCGTCGCCTGGCGGGCCGGCACCCACGTGGCCAGCAGCGAGACCGCGCCAAGGCTGAGCGCCACCAGGCCGTAGGTGAGCGGATCGAACGGGCTCACGCCGAACAGCAGCGCCGACAGCAGCAGCATCAGCGCCGCCGCCGCAACCAACCCCACCCCCAGGCCCATCATCGTCAGCCGCAAGCCGCGCCCCACGAACATCCGCTGCACGCTGGAGCGTCCCGCGCCGAGCGCCATGCGGATGCCCAGCTCGCGGCGCCGCTGCGAGACGATGTAGGCGATCACGCCGTAGATCCCGACGATCCCCAGCAGCAGCGTCACCGACGCGGCGATGCCGAGGATCACGAGCACGAACGACGTCTGGGCGACCGATTCCTTGTAGATGGCCTGCAGCGTCCGCACCCGCGCCAGCGGCAGGTTCGGGTTCACGCTCCACACCGCCTGCTGCACTTCCGCCAGGAAACCGGGGGACTGAAGCCGCGACGACCGGATCACGTAGCCGAGCGAGCGCTGCACGTAGGTCTCGGTACCCCAAAAGTCCTTGATCAACATCGGCCAATAGACGGTGGCCGGCGCCGGTTGCGTGGCGCCGTCCTGCCGCTCGTTGCCGACCACGCCGACGATCTCGCGCCAGGGGTTCTTGTCGGTTTGCCGCACGCGGCGGCCGATGGCCTTGGCCGGCTCGCCCCAGTATTCGCGCGCGAGGTTCTCGCTGATCATCACCACCGGGTTCGCGTTGTGCACGTCGTTCCACGTGATGGCGCGACCGGCGACGACCGGGTTTCCCATGGTCTCGAAATAGCCCTGGCCGACCTGCTTGAAGCGGCGAATCGGCGGAATCTTGCCCTCGGGGCTCGGGAAGTCTTCGACGAAGATCGGGTCGTTGCTGCTGTTGCCGTCCATCGTGATCGACGATGAGAGCCCGACGGATTCGACGCCGCCGATGGCCGCGATCTTCCGCGTCATCTCCTCATGCGTGCGCGCGACCTGCGCAGGGTCGGCGATCACCGCCTGGGGAATGGAAATCCGTAACGTCAGGACGTTCTCCGGGTTGATAAAACCAGGCGGCACGTCACGGATCGCCAGGAACGTGCGCACCATCAACCCCGACGCCACCAGGAGCACGCCGGCCAGCGCCACCTGCGCCACCACCAGCGTGTTGCGCGCGCGGTGCCGCTGCTTGCCTTCACTCGATCCGCGGGTGCTGTCCTTGAGGGCCGATGCCAACTGCGGGCGCGCGTACTTGAGGACCGGCAGGACGCCGAACAGCAGGCCGGCCACGAACGTGATCGCCAGGGTGAAGAGCAGCACGAGTGGATCGATCGTGATCTCGTCGAGCCGCGGCAGTTGCGCCGGTTGCAGGTAGACCAGCAACTGGATGCCGCCGTAGGCGAGGGCGATGCCGAGCAGGCCCCCCATCATGGCGAGCAGCAACGACTCGGACATCAGCTCCCAGGCCACGCGCCTGGTTTCCGCGCCAAGGGCCAGCCGAATCGCCAGTTCCTGCTGCCGTGACTCCGCCCGCACCAGGAACAGGTTCGCGACATTCGCGCACGCCACGAGCAGCACCAGGCCCACCGTGCCGAGGAGGAGCCACAACATGTTCCCGATGTCGCCGACCACGTCCACGTCGAGCGGACGCACCAGCGGTCCCATGCGCGCCGCGTCGAACATTTCTCGCGTGAACCCTGGCGGCAGCGGGAAGCGATCGACCAGCGTCGGCAGCAGCCTCGCGATGTCGGTGTTGGCCTGGGTGATGGTGACGCCGGGCTTGAGCCGCGCCACGCCCTGGTAGCTGAAACCCAGCGCATTGAGCTCGGCGCGATTGAAGCGGAACGGCAGGACGATCGCCGGGTTCTCGCGGAGGAAGCGGAAGCCCTCCGGCAGTACGCCGATCACTTCGCGCGGCTTGCCGTTGACGACCAGGCTCTGGCCCACGGCGCCGGCGTTGCCGCCAAACGCGCGCTGCCAGTAACGATGGCTGATTAACACCACGTCGGGGCCCGACGGCGAATCGTCTTCCTTCGTGAACCCGCGGCCAAGCGCCGGGCGGATGCCGAGCACCGGCAAGGTGCCATCGGTGACGTTGAGCGCATCCACCTGTTCGGGCTCACCGTGGCCGGTGAGCGTCGCCGAACCGTCGGCCCACAACCCGAGGTCCTGGAAGGCGGTGGCGTTCTCGCGATACATCAGGTAGGTGGCGGCCGACTGCTGTAGCGGCCCCTGCATCACCCCGGGCGCGACGTGCCACACGCCCACGAGCGCCGCCGGCTCGGCGTAGGGCAGCGGCTTCAGGATCACGCCATTGACGACGCTGAAGATGAGGGTGTTGGCGCCGATGGCGGCGCCAAGCGTGATCAGGGCGGTGAGGGTGAAGGCCGGGCCCTTGAGCAGGCGTCGCAGGGAATGTTTCACCTAGGGTGAGACGATGGCGCAGGGGAGGAAGTTCAGCCTAAACTGGACGGATGCTGCCGCAATTCCTCGACTCGATTGTTGCCCTCATCATCAAAACCTCCACCGACTTGCCGCCTGATGTTCGCGCCGCCATGAAATTCGCGGCCTCGCAGGAACAGGAGGGCACGCGCGCCGCGCAGGCGCTGGCCATCATCGGCCAGAACATCGACCAGGCCGTCGAGGTCGAGGGCGCGATTTGCCAGGACACCGGCATGCCGACCTTCGAGGTCAAGACGCCCGTCGGCGTCAACCAGATCGTGCTCAAGCAGCAGATCAAGGACGCGATTGCCGAAGCGACCAGGCGCGGCAAGCTCCGTCCCAACTCCGTCGACTCGATCACCGGCGAGAACAGCGGCAACAACCTCGGGCCGGGAACGCCGATCATCCACTTCGAACAGTGGGAGCGCGACGACATCGACGTGCGCCTGATCCTCAAGGGCGGCGGTTGCGAGAACACCAACATCCAGTACTCCGTGCCCACCGAGCTGCCGCATCTCGGCCGTGCCGATCGCACGCTGGAGGGCGTCCGCAAATGCATCCTGCACGCGGTGTGGCAGGCGCAGGGCAAGGGCTGCGCGCCGGGCGCCCTCGGCGTGTGCATCGGCGGCGATCGCACGAGCAGTTACCTCGAGGCCAAGCAGCAGCTGTTTCGCACGCTCGACGACGTGAATCCCGATCCGCGATTGGCGGCACTCGAAGCGGAGATCATGGGGACCGTCAACACGCTCGGCGTCGGCCCGATGGGCTTCGGCGGCCGCGTGTCGCTCATCGGCTGCAAGGTCGGGGTGCAGAATCGCCTGCCGGCCAGCTTCTTCGTCTCGGTGGCCTACGATTGCTGGGCCTACCGCCGCCTGGGCGTCGTGCTCGACGGCACGACCGGCGCGATCAAGGAGTGGATCTACCGCGACCCGTCGGTGCCGACGATTCCGATGATGGACCAGGCCGGCTTCAAGCGCACCGGCACGGAAGTGGCGTTGCGCGCGCCGATCACCGAAGAGCAGGTTCGCGCGCTCAAGGTCGGCGATGTGGTGCTGCTGAGCGGCCCGGCATTCACCGGCCGCGACGCCGTTCACCATCACCTGAGCGAACACGCGCCGCCGGTGGATCTGCGTGGCGGGGTGATCTATCACTGCGGTCCGGTGGTGAAGAAGCAAGACGACGGCTCCTGGACCGTGACGGCCGCCGGCCCCACCACGAGCATTCGCGAGGAACCGTACCAGGCCGACATCATCGGCAAGTACGGCGTCCGGATGGTAATCGGCAAGGGCGGGATGGCCGGCAAGACGCTGGCCGGCCTCAAGCAGCACGGAGCGGTCTACCTCAACGCTATCGGCGGCGCTGCGCAGTTCTATGCACGCTGCATCGAGCGGGTGGATGGGGTGTCGCTGATGGAGTTTGGAACGCCAGAGGCCATGTGGCATCTACAGCTTAAGGACTTCCCGGCGATTGTCACGATGGACGCCCACGGGAACAGCCTGCACAAGGACCTGGAGCAGGCCTCGGCCGCTCATCTGGCTGAGTTGGCAAACGTGGGAGGGCAGGGGCTTTAGCAGGATGGCGGGGGCTTTGGCAGGATGGAGGGCGGGGGCTTTAGCAGGATGGAGGGCGGGGGCTTTAGCCCCCGCCTGGCAGCGACGGCTAAAGCCGTCGCTCTCCAAGACGCCTAAAGCAGTCGCTCTCCAAGACGGCTAAAGCCGTCGCTCTCCAAACCCGGGATCTGATAAAATCTAGGACCAAAGCAGTCCTATTAGCGAGGAACCTAGCAATGCAGACAGAAACCCAGACGGTTACGCCCCAGGCCCCGACGTTTGCGCCCACCCACCTCATCACGGTTACCGAGGCGGCGGCGGGCAAGATCCGCGAGCTGCTCAACGAAGAGGGCAAGACCGAGAGCGGCTTGCGCGTGTTCGTGCAGGGCGGCGGATGCTCGGGCTTCCAGTACGGCCTGATGATCGAAGAGGCCGGCGGCGTGGGCGATCAGCTGTTCGAGTCGAACGGCGTCCGCCTGTTCGTGGACCCGGTCAGCGTCAGCTACCTCAAGGGCGCTGAAGTCGACTTCGTCGACACCATCACCGGCGGCGGGTTCACCATCAAGAACCCGAACGCGACGTCGACCTGCGGGTGCGGCTCATCGTTCAGCGCGTAGAGCCTTCCATGGCCACCCCAGCGGCCATACCGGATATCGAACGGCTCCGCCCCGCCGGGACCAAGCGCTCGAGCAAGCGCGACCGCATCGTCAACGTGTTCCTCAAGCAGGAGGGACACCTGAGTGCGGACGACCTGGTCGCGGTGATGAAGCGCGAAGACGACCGGATCAGCCGCGCCACCGTCTACCGCACGCTGCAGTGGATGGTGGACGCGGGGATCGCACGCAAGGTGGACTTCGGCGAAGGGCGCTTCCGCTTCGAGCATTCGTACCGGCACCCGCGCCACTTTCACCTGATCTGCAAGACCTGCAATCGATCGTTCGAGTTCCTCAGTTCCGACATCGAGGCGCTGGTCGAGGAGGTGGCGGCGGCGCGCGCGTTCACGGCGCGGCAGAGCGTCGTCCAGATCTATGGCAGCTGCGAGGCCTGCAGCACGGGACGGGCGCCCGAAGAGTCGTCCAATTCCGAACTGCTGTTCGCGCGCGATGCGCTGCGCATCGCCATTGCCACCGAGCGCAGCGGCATGGAGTTCTACGGGCGCGGCGTGAAGTTGGTCAAGGATCCGAGGGCGCGCGAGATCTTCCGCAAGCTCGCGACCGAAGAAGTGCACCACCTGAAGACCCTCGAGGCGCGCTACCAGGAGCTGCTGAAGAAAGATTCGCTCCTCGAGTCGCGGCCGACGTTCCTGTTTTTCAAGGGCGCCGCCAACGGCCTGTTCGCGGCCGGCGCCGATCAACTGCGTCGCGACGGCGTCGACGACCTTGAAGCGCTCCGCATCGGCATCCGCTGCGAACGAGGTTCGCACCGGTTCTTCAAGAAGTATGGCGAGCGCTTCGAAGACTCCGAAGGCAAGCAGGTGTTCCTGGAGTTTGCCGAGGAAGAACGCGAGCACCTGGAGTTGCTGATCCGCGAGTACCGCGCGCTGGTCAAGCGTCATGGCCAGGGCCGGCCGAAGGCCAGGAAAGCTCGCTCCCGCCATGCCTAGCTCGCGCACATCTCCTGATCGCGTGATGTGTTGAGCTCTTGATCGACCTCCATCTGCACACGACGGCGTCCGACGGGCGGCTCACGCCCGCGCAGCTGGTGGCGCGGGTCGCCGCGGCCGGCGTGACGACGATGAGCGTGACCGATCACGACACGGTGGCGTCGATTGCCGAGGTCACGGCGCTGGCGACGCCGCTGGGCATCCGCGTGGTGCCCGGCATCGAGATCACCGCCGTCGACAGCGGCCGCGACGTGCACATGCTCGCGTATTTCATCGACCCGACCAACCCGGTGCTGGCGGCGTTTCTCGAGCGGCAGCGTTCGCTGCGCGTCTCGCGGGTGCGCGACATAGGCGCGCGGCTGGCGGGACTGGGCTTGCCGGTGAATCTTGACGACCTGTTCGCCTCGGCGCTCGAGCGGCCGGGCTCTTCCATCGGGCGTCCGCAAATTGCGCGCGCGCTGGTGGCGGCCGGACACGTCGGCTCCGTGCAGGAAGCGTTTGAAAAACTCCTCGGCACCGGCCAGCCCGCGTTTGTTCCGCGCACCGGACCGAGCCCGGCCGATGTGGTGCACCTGGTGCATGAGGTCGGCGGCATCGCCTCGATGGCGCACCCGGCCGTGACCAGGCGCGATGACCTGATCGGGCCGCTGGCGGAGCAGGGCCTCGATGCCATCGAGGTCTATCACTCCGACCACACGCCCGAGGACGAGCGTGAGTACCTGAACCTGGCGATCCGCCATCACCTCGCGGTGAGCGGCGGCTCGGATTTTCATGGTGACGACGGTGGGGGCAAACCTTCAGGTTTGCCCGGGGACAAGCGGGCGCGCCGCTCGACGCTTGGCGTCGTGGCGTTGCCCGCCGAGGCGTTTGCGACACTCGAGGCGCGGGCGCGCGCGCGGCAGGTCCGCTGATGACCACTGCACCCGTGGTCGAAATCAAGGACCTGGTCAAGGACCACCAGGGCCTGCGGCCGCTGCGTATGCGGTCGCTCACCGTCCAGGCCGGGGACATTGTCTCGATCGCCGGGCTCGATGCGCTCACCGCCGAAGTGTTCGTCAACCTCGTCACCGGTGCGACGCTGGCCGATGCCGGCGAGGTCTCGCTGTTTGGGCAAAACACGCGGGACATCCTCAACACCACCGCGTGGCTCGCCTCGCTCGAGGGCCTGGCGATGGTCAGCGAGCGGGCGGTGATGATCGAGGGCTTCACGCCGCTCCAGAACATCGCGATGCCGATCACGCTCGAGGTCGATCCGATCGCCACCGACGTGGTCGAGCGCGCCACCGCGCTGGCGCGCGAGATGGGACTCGGCGAGGCGCTCTTCGAACTCCCGGTGGGCAGGCTCACCCCGGCCGACAAGATGCGCACGCACGTGGCGAGGGCGCTGGCACTGGAGCCGCGGTTGCTGATTGCGGAACATCCTACCGCCACGTTGCCTCGCGAGGCGGTCGCGGCGTTTGCCGAAGGCCTGGCCCGCGTCGCCCGCGCGCGCGGGCTTGCCCTTGTCGCGCTGACGGCGGATGATCTGTTCGCCAAGGCGCTGGGCGGTAGACGGCTGGCACTGAATGCGGCAACGGGCGATCTCAAGACACCCGGGCTGTTGCAGAAGATCTTCGGCGGTATTGACCAATAACGAATAACCAATAACGAATAAACAATAAACAATAAACAATAACCAATAAACAATAACCAATAACCAATAAACAATAACGAAGGCATGACGCAACCCGCGCTGATTCTGTTCGACATCGATGGGACGCTGCTGCTGAGCGGCCGCGCCGGACTGCGTGCGATGACCCGCGCCTTCCACGCCGAGTTTGGCGTGCCCGAGGCGTTTGCCGGCACCTCGTTCGGCGGTCGCACCGATTCGTTCCTGGTCTCGTACGCCTTGACCGCGGCCGGGCTGGCCGATTCGCCGGAGCATCACGCGCGCTTCCGCGAGGCGTACTTGCCGCTCCTCGCGGAGGAGATCCGGCAGCCAGGCACCGGCCACAAGGGGCTGATGCCGGGAGCGCGCGAGCTGCTCGAGGCGCTGGACGATCACGATCACCTGCATCTCGCCTTGTTGACCGGCAACTATCGCGATGCGGCGGCGATCAAGCTGGCCTACTTCGAAGTGGACGGCTTCTTCGAGTGGGGCGCCTTCAGCGACGACTCGCACGACCGTAACGCGCTCGTCCCGATCGCCCGCAGCCGCGCCGAGACCTACGACATTCCCGCCGACGCGCGCGATCGCATCATCGTCATCGGCGACACGCCCCACGACATCGCCTGCGCGCGCGCCGGGGGCGCGACCTGCATCGCGGTGGCCACCGGCGGATTCAGCGAAGAAGCGTTGCGGCACGCGGGCGCCGACGTGGTGCTGTCGGATCTGGCCGATACCGATGCCGTGCTGAAGCTGCTGATATGATCCGGAGTGGAAGTGAACGGGGCCCGGTGGCCCTCCCGGTCTTCAAAATCGGTCGCTGCCTCCTTGTG
>JBDTMB010000248.1:0-8643 GCA_039934485.1 Vicinamibacterales bacterium | reverse complement strand
CAGAAAGCGGCGGTTCGGCGTGACGCCGGAGACGCGGCTGGGGTCCGAGAGCTACACGCCCGAGGTCAACCGCGACGTCTACGCGGCGCTCGTGGCGCGGACTTCCGCGACCCTCGCCGCGGGATATTCAGCGATCGCCGACGCCGTGTTTGCCGACCCGGAGCATCGTGCCGCCATCGAACAGGCCGCACGCGACGCGGCCGTTCCCTTCGCCGGCCTCTGGCTGCAGGCACCGCCCGAGACGCTGCGGGCGAGGGTGGCGTCGCGTCTCAACGACGCCTCGGACGCCACCGCCAAGGTGATCGATCGACAAGTCGCGAACACGACTGCTCCGAGTGGCTGGCACGTGCTCGATGCGACCACGCCGGAGGACGAGACCGCGGCTTCCGCCAACGCGTACCTCGCGTGATGCGACGAGGCGAGCCAGTGAGGCGTCGTCGCGGGAATCAGCGGCGTCAGCGCGAGTCATCGGAATCCGGCGGCGCGCCAGAGCGGCGCGGGGTCGAGCAGGCGGCCGTTGGCGACCACCCACTTCAACTTGCGGATGTTCGAGATGTCGGCGAGCGGGTCCGCGGCCAGGACGATCAGGTCGGCGCGCTTGCCCGCCTCGATGGTCCCGGTCTCGGCCAGCAGGCCCATCGACTTCGCCGGCACGCGCGTGGCCGACTCGATCGCCTGCATCGGTGTCAGCCCGGCCGCCACGTAGAGTTCGAGCGAGCGCAGCAGGCTGTAGCCGGGTAATCCGCCATCGGTGCCGGCGACGATCGGGACGCCGGCGTCGAACAGCGCCTTCACCATGGCCTCCTGGTCGCGCAGCCGCTTGCTCGCGGTGGCGGCATCGACGTCGTTGGCCACGCTGCGATAATTCATCGCCAATGCCGGGTTCGCGCGCGCCAGGCCGGGCTCGAAACTTTCGATCGCCGTATCCGGTGCGTGGCCGAGCAGCTCGTTCCACGGCAACGTCGGATCGATCACGGTCTGCCGCTTCGCCATCAGCGCGATCAGTTCCTGGTTCTGCGGCGATCGTGGATCACCGTTGGCCGGCAGGTGGGCGATATGATCCATGCCGGCTTCGACCGCCCGCCTGGTCCCCAGCGCCGTCGGCACATGGCCGGTCACCGTCATCCCCAACTCGTGGGCGCGGGCGGTGATGGCGGACACGACATCCGGCTGCAGCAGGCTATAGAGCTTCATCTGCTGAAACCCCGCCGCGTGGTACTGATCGACAATCGCCCGCCCTTGCTCCGGCGTCCCGGCGACGGTCGCCCCAAACGCTCCCGGCGCGTCGCCATCGACGAGGCCGGCGAGCAGCAGCCGAGGCCCAAGGCCGCGGCCGGTGGCCACGGTGTCGCGAAGCGCCGTCAGGTAGGCCTGCTCACCGCCCATGTCGCGAATTGTCGTCACGCCGGCGCCGAGATACGCGGGCAGCCACTCGATGTTGGCGGCGTGCGCGTGCATGTCCCACAAGCCGGGCAGGATCGTCGTGCCCGCGGCGTCAATCACCGTCATGCCGGCGGGAACGGCCGTGGCGCTTCGCGCGCCGGCGACGACAATGCGGCCATCGCGCACGATCACGGTGGCGTTATCGACAGGGGCCCGTCCGGTACCGTCGATCAGCCTGGCGCCCACCAGCGCGAACGCCTTGTCGGCGACCGGGGCGATTGCCTTCCTGTCAGCTGCGAGATCGCTCATGCGATCGCGAATCGACGCGGCCTGCAGGGCCGGCAGCGCCTCCTTGAGATCCTCGCGCACGCCTTCGAGCGGCAGGATGTGAATGCGCGAGACGATCGCCGCGAAACGATCGGTCGCGTCGAGCCACACCGTCTCGCGGCCCCAGACGATGCCGTCCACCGAAAAGCGGCGTAGCGTGATCGCCAGCCCTCCCGCGCGCACCGTGTCGTCACCGCGATATTCGATGCGCACGTCCCGCGTGGGCGCGCCGGGCACCACCGCGAGATGGGCCGGCCGGCCGTGCCGCTCCCAATACCTGACGAGCAACGCCCTGGCGGCCAGCGGCGCATAGCCAACGGCGGTGAAGAATTGCTTCGGCAACTCGGTACGCGTCGTCTTGCCGAGGTTCTTGATGTCGGCCACGCCGCCGGAGACGCTGACGTCGGTGTCGACATTCACGAAGCGGTACGACTTGCCCTTGGCGGTGAACTGTTGCGGCGTGAAGTCGGCGCCCATTCGCAGCAGCGAGCTGACCTGCAGCCGGCCGTTGCGTTCCGTGAGGTCGAGCTCGCCCGTGAACGCCAAGGCTGTTCCGTCGGACTTCAGCTCATACGTTTCCCGTCCCACTGGGCGCTCGATGAGCGAGACGAGCACGGTGCCCGAGTCGGCGCCAGGTGGAGCCTGGCCGGCCGCCAGCGTGGTCAGCGCAAGGAGAATGGTGGTCAGGCGCATCGGCACAGCCTAGACAATTCTTTCAGCGCCGTCGGCTTTGCTCAGGTCCTTGTCGAACGTGCCGAGTGGTAAGTGGCCCGCCTTTCTTGCCACTTCCAACATGAGGCAATCAGAAAAGCCCAACGCAGGACGGGCCCGGAAGACGCTGAGGGCTGCGGCCACAACGTCAGCACCCTCGATCACAAGTTGGTTGTGTTCGAGAAGCATTTCAACAGACGTCGTAATGTCGGATTTGGTTCGCTCGTAGACCGTATCCAGGACCCAAATCGCTTCGGCCAGAGCCAGCTGCGGCACCCACGCTCCGTTCTGGACAAACGCATCCGCTGCGGCGGCCTGCTTCGCATCGTCGCGGGTCAACAGCCGAACCAGCACATTCGTATCAACGGCGCGCATGTCGCAATCTCGCGTGCCGGCGAATTCCCTGTTGCAAGTCCTCGAGGGTTCGCGGCCTGGGAGCGGCTTTCGGAAACAACGCTCGATGTACGTCCTCAGATGAATACCGGCCAGACCGCCTCACGATGATGGCATCGCCGTCCTCGGACCATTCGAGAATGGAGCCCGGACCAACGCCCAGTTTCTTTCGGACCTCAGCCGGAACAGAGATTTGTCCCTGGGCGGTCAACTTGGAATGCGCAATCGGCATATTTCATATTACCACGGTAATGCACGTGTCTTCCTCAGCCCTTGAGGTAGCTCCACGTCGCGGGAGCGGTGAGGCCCTTCAGCTCCAGCGTCGCCACTTGCCGGGTGTCGAGGTCGATCGTCCGGATCGCGTGGTTGTTGGTGTCGGCGACATAAACCATGCGTCCGGCGATCGAGAGGCCGCCTGGTTCAAAGAACTGCGCGGCGGCGGCGGCGCCGTCGGCGTGGCCCGCCTTCCCGGTTCCGGCCAGCGTCGTCACCGCCCGCGTCGTGAGATCGAGGACCTTGATCTTGTGGTTGTAGGTGTCGGCGATGAAGGCGCGGCCGTCGTGAACGGCCACGCCAAGCGGGTGCTGCAATCGCGCGCGGTCGCCGGCGCCGTCGAGGTCGCCGAAGTCGAACAGGTCGCCGCCTGCCAGCGTCGTGACCTGGTTCTCCGGCGGCAGGGCGATCGCGCGGATCGTGTTCGATTCGGCGTCGGCGACCAACAGCGTCTGGCCATCAACCGCCAGGCCCGAGGGTTGCGCGAACGAGGCGCTGGTCACGCCGCCGTCATCGCGTCCTTCGTTGCCGGAGCCGGCGTACGGATACGCCTGATCGTGCAGCAGATCGATCACCCAGATCTGGTGCGGGCCCGCCATGGCGACGATCAGGATGCCCTTCTTGAGCGCGAGGTCCCACGGGGAGTTGAGGGTCACCTCGGGCGCCAGCGTGTAGACCGCTCGCGCCGCGAAATCCACCACGCGAACCTGGTGGTTCTCGGTGTCGGCGACGTAGAGCATGTCGCCATCAAGGGCGAGGCCCTGCGGACGATAGAAGCGGGCCTGCGAAAAGATGGCGTCGGTCTCGCCCTGCAGGCCGGAGCCGACCGTTTCGATCAGCCCGCCATCGAGCGAGGACACCACGATGCGGTTGTGATTGGAGTCGGCGATGAAAAGCCGGCCGCTCGCTTGGTCGGCGAGCACCTTACCGGGATACAGCAACGGCCGATCGCGATGGCGCAATCGTTCCAGTTCAAGCGGCAACGGGGCGCGGTTGATCGGAACGTGGCCTGCCCTCAACGGAGTCGACGGGTCGTCGAAGACACGGACCACCGTGCGGATGGCGTCGATGAACCCATTCAGGTTGCCCTCACCCATCGCCGTGCCCACCAGGTTGCCGGCCGGATCGATGATCACCCGGGTCGGCCACGCCTGGACGCCGTAACGCCGCCAGATGCGATGGTCCGCGTCATTCGCCACGGGGTGCTCGATCTCGTAGCGCACCAGGATCCGGCGCAGGTTCTCGGTGTCCTTTTCGTTGGTGAACTTCGGCGAGTGCACGCCGACAATCACGAGCTCGTCGGGAAACCGCTGCTCGAGCGTCTTGAGGTCGCGCAGGATGTGCATGCAGTTGATGCAGCCGTAGGTCCAGAAGTCGAGGACCACGACCTTGCCACGGAGCTGCGCCAGGGAAACCGGCGCGGCGACGTTCAGCCAGGCAATGGCGCCGTCGAGCGACGGGGCGGGAATCGGACCGTCAGGAACTTGGCTCGCGGGCGTTTCAGGCTCGTCCATCAAGGGATCTTTGTAGTTTACCGATCGGCGGCGCGGGTCCAGGCGCGCAACTGATCTGCGCGCGCGATCGTGTCCTCGCGATCCAGCCAGGTCTCGACCGGCCACGGCAGGCGCCAGGTCCAGTTGATCTCATCGACCACGGCCGGCGTGTTGATGCGGTCGGTCCAGCCGAACACGTCCTGCAAGGGAATGACGGTGAGATTCGAGCCGGCCGCGAGCAGCGACTGCAACACGGCGGCGCGCTGCTCCTCGGTGGCGCCCGCCTCGGTGGCCGCCAGCGGCTCGATGTCGTGGGTACCCGTCGTCGCCATCGACCGCTCGGGAAATTCCCGGGGGTCGACGAGCGGCGCCCCGGGAAGGTCGTAGTGCCGCTCCCACTGCAACACCTTGACGCCGGACAACTCCTGCGCGGCCATCGAGGCGCGGACGAACGGCGGAATCACGCCGAGGTCCTCGGCGATGATCTCGGCGCCGCTGGCCTGGAAGATCCCGGTCAGTTTTTCGCCCAGCGCGATTTGCGCCGGCTCATCGGCCGGTTCGAAGAAGGCCGGGATGCTCTTGTCGATCGGACGGATGTAGGCGCGATAGAGCCCGACGAGGTGATCGATCCGGTAACCGTCGTAGAGGTCCGCATACCGGCGGGCGCGCGCGCGCATCCAGGCAAAATCATTGGTCGCCATCACGTCGGCGCGCCAGGGTGGCAGGCCCCAATCCTGGCCGGTCTCGCTAAAGGCGTCGGGCGGCACGCCAATGGTCGCGTCGAAGCGGAACTCGCCCTGCCGCGCCCACACGTCCGGACTGTCGGCGGAGATCATGAACGGCAGGTCGCCGAAGATGCGGGTCGGCCAGGCCAGCCGCTTGGCTTCGGCCCATTGCTCGGCCGCCACCCACTGCAGGTACCGGCGGAAGCTAATCTCCTGGTGCAGGCCGCGGCGCGCCTGGTCGACCGCGGCCGGCTCGGCGACGGCCAGGGCCTCGGGCCAATCCTGCCAGCGATGCTCGTCGTGCAACGCATGGAGGGCGCGGAACACGGCGTACTCGTCCAGCCACCAGGCCTCGCGCGCGACGAAGCGCTCGAAGCTCATCGCCCGCGGTGAGCCGCGCGCCACTTCCATCCGCAGGAACCGATCCCACGATCGCCGCAGCCAGCGGTCCTTCAAGCGGCGGATCTCGGCATACCTGACGCGTGGCGACCGGCGGACGCCGTCAAGCGCCGCCAGATCCAGTGGCTCCAGGGCCAGCTCCCCGCCGATGCCTTCGAAGTCCTGGAGATCGGGGAGACAGATGTAGATCGGATCGATCGCCATCGCCGTCATTGCCGAGTACGGCGAGCGTTCGATCGGGGGCATCTCGCCAATCGGCAGGATTTGCACCAGCGATTGCCCGGCCTCGGCCGCCCAGCGGGCGAAGATCGCCAGGTCGGGGAACTCGCCAATGCCCCAACTCCTTGCGGAGTTCAGGGAAAACAACGGAACGAGAATGCCACTCTGCCGTCTTGTCACTCCGCCTCACCCTTCGCCGAACGCTTCAGCACGGCCGCGATCGCGGCATCGAACTTCGCGGGTTCAACCAGCAGGCTCACCACCACGAACGCTTCGGTGGCGAAATCGAAAAAATATCCGGGATGCACGAGCACATTGTCCTGGTCGAGCAACTCGAGCGCGAGCGTTTCCTCAGCTTGAACGGCCGGCACCTGCAGCACGGCCGACCAGCCGGCTTCCACCGGCAACACCGTGATTGATGGGAACGCCGCGGCCTTCGCCCTGAGCGTCGCGAGATTCGCCGCGACGCGGGCGTGGATCTGCCGGCGAATCGCGGCGCCCCGCTCGATCAGCGCCGGCGCGGCCAGTTGCACCGGTGTCGAGACCGATAAATAGGTGTCGGCCACCATTTCGTAGCCGGCCAGCGCCTCGTCAACCATCGCGGGCGGACCGCCGAAGCCGATCCACCCGAGCTTCACCTGCGGCAAGCCCGCGGACTTCGAGAGCCCGCCAAGCCCGAACGTCAGGACGTCCTTTTGCGAGAGCACCGACACCGCGTGGGGCGCCGGGTCGAGCGGATAATCGGCGAACACCTCGTCGCCAATCAGCGCCCAGCCCCTCGACGCGCAGAGCGCGCCGAGCGCCGCGAGGTCGTCGCGATGGAGAAAGGAGCCCGTCGGGTTGTTTGGCGACACCACGAGCAGGGCCCGCACCCGCTTGGTCGCCGCCCGCTCGATCGACTCCAGGTCGATGCGCCACGATCCGTGGTACTCGAGGCCGTAGGTCAACGCCGCGACGCCCTCGAGCCGCGTCAGGTGCTCAAAGAGCGGATAACTCGGCCGCGGCACCAGCACCGCATCGCCGGGATCGCACAGCAACTTGAAGAGCAGGCCGTAGGCCTCGCTCGTGCTCGCGGTGACGGCGACGCGGTCCGCGGACAGCACGATGCCGCGGCGGCGGAAATCCGACGCCACCGCCGCGCGCGCCGACCACAGGCCGAGCGGCAGCGGATCGTATTCCAGCCCCTTGGCGCTCGCCAGGGGCTCGAACAGGTCCTCGGGATACGACAGGCCCACCCGGGTGGGATTGGACTCAGTCAGGTCGGTGAACGCGGCACTGCGCCGCCGCTTGTCTTCGATCGCTCTCGACAGCGCGTTGGGTTCCAGGCATTCGGGCAGGCGTGATGACTTCATTCAGCGGCCGACCACTTCGACGTGCTGAATCACGTCGCCCTCGAGGATGGCGTCCACCACCTCCATGCCCGACACCACGGTGCCGAAAATGGTGTAGATGTGATCGAGACGCGGCGAGTCCACGAGGTTCACGAAGATCTGCGCGTCGCCGGTATCGCGGCCGCGCGTCGACACGCCGACGGTGCCGCGCAGGTGCAATCCGGGTTCGTCGCGCATGTAGGACGGCTCGCCCGAGTACTCATTGGCGCCGGGGCTGCCGCCCTGGATCACGAAGTTGGGCACCACCCGGTGGAACGTCAGGCCGTCGTAATAGCCCTCGCTGGCGCGGCGGGCGATGCGCAGCGCCGAGAGCGGCGCGGCATCGACGTCCAGCCCGATGTCGAAGTGTCCGATGCCGGCGATGTGGAACCGCAACGCCCGGCCCCGCAGCGCGTTGACCGCCGCCAGCGTCACCCCCGGCGCCGGCAGCGGTTGCGGCGCCGGCGTCCGCGGGGTCTTGATCCACTGCTGCAGGATCTCCGCCGCCTTCTCGGCGACGCGCGGATCGAAATCCTTCAAGTAGCCTTCGAGGTTGATCGCCTGGCTGGCGTCGGCCAGCGCCTGCAGGCGGTTGAGGATGGCCATCCGCGGATCGCGTGAGGTGTCCTTGTGCTCCCTGGTGATGCGGCCGAGCGCGGTGACCAGCGCCGGCACCGCCTTGGCCGCTGCGGCGGGGTCGTCGAGGGCGCGCGCGGCGGTGATGGCGAGCTGGTAGTCTGGCCGCTCGAGGTCCTCGATGGCGATGGCAATTCGCTCGGGCCGCTTCAATTCGACGAGCGCCGCGAGCGCGGCTTCACGGACGTTGTCCACGCTGTCGCGGGCCAGGGTGGTGAGTTCGCCGGTGGCCGCCAGCAGGCCGGCCGCGCGCGCCGCATACATTCTCACTTGCCATGTCGAATGCCCAAGGTAGCGCGGCATCGCCTTTCGCGCGTCGGCCGGCGCCACCTTGGCCAGCGACACCAGCGCGTGCGCGGGCGCGTGCCACGCGCGCGGCTGGTTGTTCAGCGACTCCACCAGCGTGACCAGTTCCGCCGCCGCGGCATCGCCGGCGGGACAGCCGTTGCCCAGCAAATCGATGGCCGCCAACCTGACCTGCGGATCGGCGTCCTTCAGCGCGGCCCGCACGGGGGCGCAATTCGATTTCTGGGACTGGCGGCCCCAGGCGCGCAGCGCCTCCCATCGCACGTGCGCATCGCGATCGGCCAGGCCGCGCGTGATCAGCGCTTCCCTGCCGTCGATCGCGTCGGCGAGCGCGGTGGCGGCCGCGGCCAGGCGGCGCACCTCGGCATCGCCGTCGGTCAGGCCGCGATCGATCACCGAGGCGGTGGC
>JBDTMB010000247.1:0-8654 GCA_039934485.1 Vicinamibacterales bacterium | reverse complement strand
CGGGCAACGAGGGTGGACCCAACGGTGGCGCTGCGATCGGAGTAGGGGCCACAGATAAACGCCACAGATAGACGCCACAGATAAACGCCACAGATAAACGCCACAGATAAACACAGATGAAGCCGCTGGGAATTAGTGCCAACCCGGCAGATCGACGCGAAGCTACCTGCTGCAGCCCGCAGCGCCGCCCACGATCATGTAGGCAGATCAAGCGCCGAACCATCGGTGGCGAGACGCCGGGCATCGAAGACACTCTGCACCACCTCCGCCAACCGATCCGGATCGACCGGCTTCACCAGGTGTGCGGCAAAGCCGGCGTCGGCGCTTCGCCGGTGATTGTGCGGCAGGCCGTAGCCGGTCATCGCGATCACTTGGGGACACGCGGCCGAGAACTGAGACTTCAGTTTGTCCGCCACGGCATAACCGTCGAAGTCCGGCAGGCCAATATCGAGCACGATCAAGTCGAACGCAACCTCTCCGGCGCGATGAATCGCCTGGAGACCGGTATGCACGACGTCGACGTGATGCCCTGCCGCACACAGCACCGACTTGGCAAGTTCCGCGGCGTCCTCGTTGTCGTCCACCAGGAGCACGCGCGCCGACGACATCGGGTCCTTGGCGAAGCCCGCGCAATCCGTCGAATCGGCCGGACGCGCGGCCGGCCAGCCGGCGACCGGGAGGCGGACGGTGAATTCACTGCCCAAGCCGGGGCCGGCGCTCTGCGCCGAGACCGTTCCGCCATGCCCCTCCACCAGCCGCTTCACGATCGCCAGGCCGATGCCCAGTCCCCCCGCGGGCCGGGCCAGGCTTTGGCGGCCCTGCACAAAGAGGTCGAACACCCCTGGCAGAAGTTCGGCCGAAAGGCCCGCGCCGGTGTCGCAGACCCGAATCGTAATCCAGCCGTCGCGGGCATCGGCCTCGATGTCGACCCGGCCCTTCGGCGGCGTATGCTTGGCCGCGTTGGTGAGCAGGTTGCCGACGACCTGAATCAATCGAGACTGATCGGCCTCGAGGAGCAGTCCCTCGCCGACGCGGACGTTGACTGCATGCTGGCGGGCTTGCATCAGGGGCGCCACCGTTTCGAGCGCGAGCGCGATCACTTCGGCCACATCCACCCGAGCCAACCGTAATTCGATGTGGCCCTTGGTGATTTTTGACACGTCGAGCAGGTCATCGACGAGGTTCCTCAGGTGTTGCACCTGGCGCTCGATGATCTCCTGCTCTCGAGACGGCTGGCCACCCGCCTTCATTCGCATCAGCTGCATCGCCGTGACGATCGGTGCGAGAGGATTGCGCAGTTCATGGCCGAGCACAGCCAGAAACTCGTCCTTCGCTCGCTGGGCATCGTCGCGTTCGCGAAGGGCGCGCGCGGTGGCCAGGGCCGCCGCGGCCAAGGTCGAGGCCAGGCGCAGGATGGCGGTCTGTGCGGGGTCCGGGAACAACGGCTGTGGCGACCCGACGATGACGCAGCCAGCGTCGCCGGCACCACCGGTGGGCAGCCGGACCCAATGCAACTCGCGATCGCCGAACGTGAAAGCCGACGTCGCGATCGCGTTCGGAACGACCGCCGCGAAGTCGACGACCGCCGTCCACGACTGATCAAGGGCCGCCACCGGCCGTTGCGCGACGCGAAGGATTGGGCCCTGCTCGGCGGGGGCTCCGGTGGCGATGCCGTAGCACACCTCGATCGGCAACAACGATTCGAGCGCGGTAAACAGGGTTCGTATGATAAAGGCCGGATCGCTGCCGGCCCAGTACGCCGGCAGCGCCAGCAGGCAGGTCAGATCCTGGACGAACTGTTGGGAACTACCCTTGCGGCGATCGGCAATCGACGGCCGGCGCTGCTGGACTATTCCAGGTTCAGGTGGTAGCGCGTCCCTCATCGGACCTCCGAACCGGAAGGCGCCAACGCTGGCAGGTCACTGGCGAAGAGTGGAAGGTCGGCGACGAAGACGCATCCATATCCGGGGATGTTGCGTACCTGGATGTCGCCACCGTGTGCCCTGACGGCCTTGCGCGCGATCGAGAGTCCGAGGCCCAGGCCGCTCCGATCGTGGCCGCGCCGGTCGCCGAAGGGTTGAAACAGGTCTCCGTTGCTGTCCGGTAACCCGCCGCATTCGTCGGCCACTTCGATTCGTACCAGCTGCTCGTGGCGGAGTGCGCGCAGCATCACGCGGCCACCCGGCCTGGTGAACTTGAACGCGTTGTTCAGCAGGTTCATCACGGCGGAGGCGAGCAACTGCGGATCGGCGTGGACGGCCAGGGCTGGGTCGACCGGCTCGAGCACGAACTGGACGCGGCGGAACTCGGCCTGCAACGCGGCCGAGAGGGCGACGTCGCTCAACAGCGCGTCGACCGTGACCGGCTGGCGGCGTTGTGGCGCGGAGGCCAGGCGGATGCTGGCCAACGAGCTGTCGACGAGCGCCTGCAGGCTCATCAGGCTCCGGCCGAGTACGGCACCCGTGCTGCCATTGATCGCCACGGCGCCGCGGCGCAGCGCAGAATACGCAAACACGGCGGTGCTCAGGTAGTCGCGAATGTCGTGCGCGAGCTCTCCGGTGCGTTCGGCTTCGTCGCTCGTCCGGCCCTGCGCGGTGATGCGGGCGTGCTCGGTCACGGCTTCGGCGATCGCGGTATCGAGGCAGCGATTCAGGGTGTGGAACTCCTCGGTTGTGATCGGAATCTCCAATTCGACGGCCAATTCGGTGACCGCCTGACAAAGGTCGCCGTAGTCGTGGACCACTTGCGAAATATTGAATCCCATCGCGATCAATTCGGCGCCGTGGCGGCTCGCGGTGTGGCCGATGCTCGTCATGACGATCGGCTGGTCTGCGGCCTCCGACCGAAGGATTTCCACCAGTTGCGTCAGGAACAGCGGCACGCCGTGCTCCAATTCGCTCGTCGAAGCCAGCGGCCAGGGCCGATCGGTGAGCTTCTTCTGCGTCCTGGTGATGATCGCGTCGCGGTAGCTGACCAGGAATTCATGCAGCATCTATGTATTGCCTTCCAGGGGGGAGCCTTGCGGCTGGAGCTTAGTGTGTCAGAAGCAGTCGCGCGCCGGATGTTCGCTTTTAGACAAGGCCCCGGCCGCGCCCTCATCGCGAAGTCCCTTGCCTCGATGGGCGCCGCGCTCTTCGATTCGCGCCACCGCATCCAGCGCCCGCGCCCGTTCGTCGGGCGAGAGTTGGCCGACGAGGCCGCGCAGGTCGATTCCATCCTGCGGGCGATCGGGCGAGAGGGCGAGCACCTTCATCGCCACCAGGTGGCCTGCGCGAGCGACGGGCACGACGAGGCCGGGCACGATCTCGAGGCGTTCCGCATCGCGGCAGATCTCAGGCTCGACGCCAGACGATGAGAAGAGGAGGTCGATCACCACGCCCTCCTGCCGCCCCCCGGCGGCAGCAGCCGGACGGCGGCCAGGCGGCCCATGGCCTGCTGGTCAAGCGAGAGTTGCGAAAAACCCTTGGCCTGGAGGTGCGACACCAGGGACTCGGCGACACCATCGTCCGGCGCCGCCACGGCGAGGTCGATGTCCCGTGTGAACCGGGGCTCGACCCGGATCGACACAGCGAGCCCGCCGACGAGCGCCCACGGGACGCCTACTTGGTCGAGCGCGTCCGCCGCATGGCGGAGCGCCTGCAGCAGGCGCGTTGACTCGGGAGCGGCGCTCACGGAACGGGCCCGGGACCGTCACCGATCTCGGCGCCGGGCCGTTCCTGCAGCCATTGATTGACCAGCGCCTCGACCTCGGCCTCGGTGGCGCCGGGGTGCGCGAGCCGGACGGACTGGCGGCGCAGCGCGACACCGGTCGCCCACAGGTCGAGGGCGGTCTGAAACCGTTCGATCAGGAGTCGGTCGCTCACGGCCCTAGTGTAACGCCGCGGGTGGACGGCGCCGCCACGGTCCTCGCCGTATCTATTGTCCATTTAGTGCCGGGGGTGGGAATCGAACCCACACGACGCTTGCGCGTCTCAGGATTTTAAGTCGTCTTGACGTACTTCTAACTTGTTGAAGATGTTGGTCTTAATTTTGAAAATGTAGAAGTGTGTAAGTAACTGTGAAAGAAACGCGCGCGAGACTACTTCGTGGGCACGCGCGCCTTCA
This sequence comes from Vicinamibacterales bacterium, assembly GCA_039934485.1. Classification (GTDB taxonomy): domain Bacteria; phylum Acidobacteriota; class Vicinamibacteria; order Vicinamibacterales; family UBA2999; genus 12-FULL-67-14b. Next base: position 4,550 of record JBDTMB010000247.1, on the reverse strand, counting down.
ACTCCTCGAACCAGTTGAGAACGACCTGAATCTGAGGAGCCGCCGGCCCGCCGGACGCGGTTTGTCCGGCAGCGACGACACCAATGAATCGCTTGCCGTCGGAAGTGATGTCGTTGTTTCGCTCGGCATTCTGACCATGTCCGAGGAAACCACTCGGCACCGGCACCGGGTTGCCGAAGGTGAAGGTCGGCCGCGTCGTGACGCTCACCGCCGTGACTTGGCTGAGACCCGCACCGCCGCCTGTAGAATAGAACAGCTCCTTCCCGTCGGGAGACCACATGGGATGGAAGCCGTTGCCTTTCGAGATCGGATACGTCGCGCCGGTCGTGGGAAACGGCTCGACGAACAAGTTACCAGCGCGCAGTCCGGCCGCAGTGGCTGAGTACGCGACCCATCGGCCGTCTGGTGAAAACGTCGCAGAGAAAGGAAACACCGACTGGCTGCCGCCCACGCGTGTCACCTTCTTATCCTGGAGCGACAACGCCGCAATCGTGTAGCTGGAATCCTTGGCGACACTGAACAACAAGGTCTTGCCATCGGGCGACCACGACTCCGCCATGTGCGCCGTGTCCTTGTCCGGCTTCGTCAGGCGCTCCGCCGCCGTCGTGCCGTCGGCGCGCTGCCAGAAGAGGCCAAGATCGCCTTCGCGGTCCGACTGAAACGCGACGTGCTTGCCGTCCGCGGACCAGACGGGCACACGATTGCGGCCTTCCAACGTGAGCCGGCGCGCCGAGCTTGCGCCTGTCAGGTCGTAGATCCACACGATGGCCTCCTTGCCATCGTCGCTGCCGAAGGCGATCCGCTTGCCGTCCGGCGACAGCCGCGGGTACTCGTACGGGCCGGGCGGAAGCTTCAGCGGCTGCGGGGTCCCATTGCGCTCGATTAGCGCAAGATCGAACTGCCCCGAAGTCGTCGAACTCGGCCCCGGGATGTACACGAGGGACCCGTTGCTGGAGACACTGAACTGTGCGACCCCTGTTCGGCCGGTGACATTTGTCGATCTCCGGACGCCCTCGACGATGGGCACCGGTCCACCCGTGACCGCGAGCTGCCGCAGGTCAAACGGCACGGCGAACACGACGCCGCTGAGCACGTACACGAGGTGCCCGGTCGGCAAATACCGGCCGTCGCTGGCGCCTGAGACGAGCGTCTTTCGTTCTGACGACTTCAATGACTGCACGACGATCTGTGCGTGATCCCAGCTATCGGCCGTGGCATTCGCAATGGCACCCGTGGCGATCGTGAACAGCACCCACTCGCCCCCCGGCAACACCTGAGGGCCGTGCATTACCTCGTCGTCCTTGACGCCGACGAGCACCTCAGGCTCGCCGCCATTCGGCGAGACGCGCATGATGCCTTTGCCAGCCTGATTGAAGACGATTCCGCTGGCGTCCCAGTTCACCCGCCCCAACGATCCTCCAGCGGCCATGCCGGCTGGGCAGAGCGTGACCGCCGCTCCGCCGCTGACGGCGATCTTCAAGATCGCTCCCTCCGAACCCGCGGAGGAGATGCCCAGCGATGCGCGAAGCTGTGAATAGAAAGCGATGGATTGGCTGTCGGGTGAAAACACCGGGGCGTACGGCGTCCGCGTCCCTTGTGTGCCCGGGATGGGCCTCGCCTCCGGGTCCGACATCGACCGCAGGTACAACTGGTTGTTGGCCACGTAGACGAGCCGCGTGCCGTCAGGGGAGATGGCCAGGGCCTGGTTGTTGCCAACCGTGAACTGTTGACCCTCGCCGAGCGCGAATGCGAAGCGCGTCACCGGCGAAGAGGGCGCGGGTGATCTCAGCATCCACGCAGCGGCGCCGGCCATCGCGCTCACGACGACCGCGGTGGCGACCACAGGAAGGGCGCGCCTCCAGAGTGGGCGCGGCGGGATCACGGGTGCCGTAGCGGCCGTCCCAGGAACCGTCGTCTCGAACGCGCCCTCGAGCGCCAACCATACGTCGCCGATATCACGCACCCGCTGCTTGCGATCCTTCTGCAGACAGCGCCGCAGCACCGTGACCACCACAGGAGGCACCGTGGCGGGCAGCGCGGTCCAATCCGGCTCCTTCATCAGGATGCGCGCCAGCGTGTCGGAGACGTCATCACCCTCGAAGGCGCGCCTCCCCGTGAACATTTCGTACAGGACAGCGCCAAACGCCCACACGTCGCTCCGCTTGTCCACTGTGCGGCCCTTGGCCTGCTCGGGACTCATGTACGCCGCGGTGCCGAGGATCATCCCGGCTTGCGTCATCGCCGGTGTGGTGATGGCCGGCGATTGCGTAACGTTCGGCGACATCGCGCCCGCCGGTTCCATCGCTTTCGCGAGGCCGAAGTCGAGCACCTTCACGGTGCCGTCCGACCGTACCTTGATGTTGGCGGGTTTGAGATCACGATGAATAATCCCCTGCTCGTGCGCGGCCTCGAGCGCCTCGGCAATCTGCCTGGCGATCGGCAACGCTTCGTCGAGTGGGATCGCGCCACGCGCAATGCGTTGCGAGAGATCGTCGCCCTCGACCAGTTCCATCACGAGCGCGGTGATGCCACCGCTTTCTTCGAGCCCGTAGATGGCCGCAATGTGTGGATGATTCAGAGACGCGAGGAGTTCCGCTTCACGTTGAAAACGCGCGAGCCGGTCGTGGTCAGCCGCGAGCGCGGGCGGCAGAATCTTGATCGCGATCGGCCGTTTCAGCTTGGTATCGGTGGCCCGATACACCTGTCCCATCCCGCCTTCGCCGATCTGTGCCGTGATCTCGTAGACGCCGAGGCGCGTGCCGGGGATGAGAGCCAATGTCTACGACATTATACGAGCGTGGCAGTCGCGCGGACGGGATTGCTGTTCCGAGGCGTTGTCGGTAGAAATCGGCCGCGCCGATGGAAGCGAGTGACTCAGGCGCGGCGAGCCGGCTTGGTCGATTTCCGACTTGTGCGGGACCACTTCGACCTGGAACGCTAAGCTCAGTCGACTTGGAGTGGCTTGCCATGAGCGGTCATCGCGTTCACGGCGGCGAGAGATCGAACGTAGACGCATGGAGGTGAACGATCTTCCAGTCCGAGCCAAGTCGACGAAACACCAACGTTCGCCGACTGACGCGCGTGTCGGTGCCGAGGTGAAAGGTCAGCACGGCGAGCCCGTCGTACTCCTGAATCAGCAAATCGCGCGGTTGCAGATCCTGGTACGGCGCAGTCGTCCGCCCGCCTCGGATTTGATCGAAGACCACCTGGAAGGTTCTTTGAATCTCCTGCTTGCCTTGGACGCGTTTCGGAAACGTCCGGGGAGGACCTGACGGCGGGTGGATGATCGTGGCATCGTCTGCGAAACGATCCAGGAACGCCGCCATGTCTAGATTGTTGAACGCAACGATGAAGCGACGGGCCGCCGCTTCGACAGTTGATGGGTCCTGAGAACGACTGGTCGCAAGCGGCCCGGCAACAGCGATTGAGCCCGAGGTGGTCTTGAGAAACTCGCGGCGGGTGATCATGCGCGACAGACTACTCCCAAAGGTTGCGCGAACACAGACGATACGCACCTCGCGACGCAAACGGAATAAGCGCCCTCGGCATACCGACGGGCGAGTGCAATGAGCGAGTGGCGTGCCGGGGGTGGGAATCGAACCCACACGATCCTTTCGGATCTCAGGATTTGAAGTCCGTGCGACCATGTTAATCGGTAGCACCTAAATCGCTCGGGAATTGGCGCGAACACCTTGTCTGGCTTGCGTTTAAAGGCTGATTGTCGCAGCCGCAGACAACCGCAAAGACCAAACCGCAGCCGATGGGATCAGATCAGGATCAGTTTGGGCCGTAAGTCAGGCTCGCTTTGTCCTCTCATCGACAACGCGAAGCAAATACATTGCGATCATCAGCATCTCAATGGCTTCCTTTGATTCTAGGCGGACCTCTCGGTGGCTGACAGAATTCTTGAATAGCCCCATCGCCCCGCGAAACAGAGCAACCATCGCCTCTCGTTCCGAAGAGTGCGCCTTGGAGTCACGAAGCGCGCCTTTGTCTACATGAAATGCTTCGGACACCAGCGGCACTCCTACAAGGTGCTGAAGCGATTCGTCGATCGCGCTTCTAACCGCAATCTCTACTTCTCGGAAAGCCTTGAACACCGCAGTCTCATAGTCGCCGCTGACGAAGTGGGTTCCTATCGCCTGCTGGAGGCGTGGATGCAGTAGTTCCTTCGGAAATCTTGAAGCATTGCGAAACGTCTGAAACGCTCCCGCGTCGGCGATCTTCCGACCGCGGCGCGTCAGTTCGTAAATCTCCGCGCCGCTCGTAACGTTGATAATCAGACCCTGGTGCTCTAGCCAGGCCCATGCTTCAAGAAAAGCCTGGGTCAACGCTATGTGATGCTGAGGCGGATAGCCGGAGAAAATATTCGCTTGCCGTCCGTCCAACGCATGACCTTGTCGTCACCCATGCCGTCAACAATAAGCTGCGGACAGGCTCCCCAGATGTCGGCCGGAATGGGATGCGGGCAGTTGGGGTTGTGAATTACCAGCCATGGTTGCGCCGCTCGGAAAGTAGACCAGTACGCCGCTCAGGAAGTGAGCCACCTG
>JBDTMB010000246.1:0-8705 GCA_039934485.1 Vicinamibacterales bacterium | reverse complement strand
TTTTTGTTTTTGGAGGCACTGAGAAACCGACCATGCGACCCGCCAAGCTCTGCGTCACCGTGACGGCCGACACCATGGCCGAGCTGCGTACGCGTCGCGATCGCGTCGAGGACGCCGACCTGGTCGAACTGCGGCTCGACACCGTTCGCGACCCGAGCGCCGCGGCCGCGCTGGCGGGCCGGCGGAAGCCGGTCATCATCACCTGCCGCCACCAGTCGGAAGGCGGGTTCTTCAAGGGGAGCGAAGACGAGCGCCGCGCGATCCTCAGCGAGGCGCTGTCGCTCGGCGCCGAGTTTGTCGATCTCGAGTGGAAGCAGAGCTGCGCCAGCCTGCTGCAGCAAACCGGCGGCAGGCGCATCCTGCTGTCCCATCACGATTTTGCCGGCGTGCCCGCGGACCTCACGACGATGGCCCAGGCCATGAGCGCGACCGGGGCTGAAGTGATCAAGATCGCGATCACCGCGCACAGCCTGGGGGACTGCCTGAAGCTGCGGGCGCTGCCGGACCACGCACGCGTGCCGATGGTGCTGGTGGCCATGGGCGACGCCGGCGTGACCACGCGCGTCCTCGCCAGCTGGTTCAAATCGTCCTGGACCTACGCCGGCGACGGCGTGGCGCCCGGGCAGATCAGCGAGCGGCGGATGCACGCGGAGTTCGGATTCCGGCGCATTGGCCCGCGGACGGCCATTTACGGCATCCTCGGCAGGCCCGTCGCGCACTCGGTTTCTCCGGCGATGCACAACGCGGCGTTTCGCGCCGCTCACCTCGATGCGGTCTACCTGCCCCTGGCCGCCTCGGACTTCGACGACTTCAAGACCTTTGCCGACGCCGTGGGCCTCGCCGGCGCCAGCGTGACCGCGCCGTTCAAGGTGGATGCCTTCGAGCTGGCTGATGAATGCGACCCGGTGAGCCGCCGCATCCAATCCGTCAACACGCTTCGGCGCAGCGGCACCAAGTGGCTGGGTTGCAACACCGACGTTGCCGGGTTCTTGCAGCCGCTGGAAAGCGCGCTGCGGATGAACGGGCTGCGGGTTACGGTGCTCGGCGCCGGCGGTGCCGCGCGCTCGGTAGCAGTGGCGCTGGCGTCCGCGGGCGCGAAGGTCACCCTGTCGGCGCGGCGCCCGGAGCAGGCGCGCGAAGTGGCCGCCTTCACCGGCGCGGCGACCGACCCCTGGCCGCCGCCTCCAGGAAGTTGGGACGTCCTGGTCAACGCCACGCCGGTCGGCACGAGGCCGCACACGGAGGAATCCCCGCTGCCAGAGGGCCATCCGATCGACGGCCGGCTGGTCTACGACCTGATCTACAACCCGCCCGCCACGCGGCTGCTCGCCGACGCCGCGCGCGCCGGCTGCCGGACGATTGGCGGGCTCGACATGCTGGTGGCGCAGGCCCAGGCGCAGTTTGAATGGTGGACCGAGCAGCGTCCGGCCGACCGGGTGATGCGAGAGGCCGCGCAGGCGCGCCTCGCGGAGATGGAGCAGCAATGAAGTTGACGACGTTCGAAGAGTTCGTGGACCTGGCCAAGCGCGCCACGTTCGTGCCGGTCTGCAAGGAATTGGTGGCCGACCTGCTGACGCCGGTGTCGGCGTTCCTGAAGATCGCGGAGCACTCCGACTACGCTTTTCTCTTCGAAAGCGTCGAGGGCGGCGAGCACATGGGGCGCTATTCGTTCCTCGGCAAGGACCCCTTCCTGATCCTGCGCGGCAGGAACGGCCAGACGACGATCGAAAAGGCCGGCGTCACCAGCGCCGCCGAGAAGCCGTTCATCGACACGCTCAGGGAGCTGATGAACGGATTCCAATCGCCGTTCGTGCCCGGCCTGCCACGCTTCACCGGCGGCGCCGTTGGCTACCTCGGCTACGACACCGCGGCGTGGTTCGAGCCCAGCGTCGCGCGCGCCGACGCCGGCGCGACCGCGCGCGACGATGCGGGGTTCATGTTGTTCGATACGGTGCTGGCGTTCGACCACGTGCAGCACCGGATCCTGCTAATCGCCAATGCGCGGATCTCCGGCGACGAGGACCTGAAGTCCCTCTATCAATTCGCTTGCGCCAAGATCGAATTCCTCGAAAGCGAATTGGATCGGGCGCTCGCGCTGCCGCGCCGATCGGGCGGCGAGGCGCTCACGCTCGTGTCCAACATGTCGCAGGACACCTACGAGTCGATCGTCCGCAAGGCGAAGGAACACATCGCGGCGGGCGACATCTACCAGGTGGTCCTCTCGCAACGCTTCGAGGCCGAAGTGGGCGTCGATGCGTTCACGGTGTATCGCGCCCTGCGCCACGTCAACCCGTCGCCCTACATGTTCTTCCTGCGCATGGGCGATCGCTCCATCGTCGGCTCGTCGCCGGAAATGCTGGTGCGCGTCGAGGGCCGCCACGCGGTGACGCATCCGATCGCCGGCACGCGGCCGCGCGGCAAGACCGAGGAAGAGGATGGGCGGCTGGGCGACGAGCTGAAGCGCAACGAGAAGGAGAAGGCCGAGCACGTCATGCTGGTGGACCTGGGCCGCAACGATATCGGCCGCGTCTGCGATTACGGCACGGTGCGGGTACCGACGTTCATGGCGCTCGAACGCTATTCGCACGTGATGCACCTGGTGTCGGTCGTCGAAGGACAACTGGCGGATGATCGCGACCGCCTCGACGCGCTGGTCGCCTGCTTCCCGGCCGGCACGGTGTCGGGCGCGCCGAAAGTCCGCGCGATGCAGATCATCAACGAGCTCGAGCCGACCCGGCGCGGCCTGTACGCGGGCGCCGTGGGCTACCTGGATTTCGCCGGCAACCTGGACTTCTGCATCGCCATCCGCAGCATCCTGCTCGAGGACGGGAAGGCCTACATCCAGGCCGGCGCCGGCATCGTCGCCGACTCGAACCCCACGGCGGAATACGAAGAGACGCGCGACAAGGCGCGCGCGATGATTCGCGCGCTCGAGATGGCGGCGGCGGGGTTATAGGGGCGACATGGTCCTCGTCATCGACAACTACGACTCGTTCACCTACAACCTGGTCCAGTACCTGGGCGAGCTGGGCGCGCGGATCACCGTGCGCCGCAACGACGAAGCCTCGATCGAGGCGCTTCGCGCGATCGAACCGGCACGGGTCGTGATCTCTCCAGGGCCCGGGCGGCCGGAGCAGGCCGGCGTGTCCCTCAAGGTGATTCGCGAATTCGGCCCTCGCATCCCGGTGCTCGGCGTGTGCCTGGGCCACCAGTCGATCGGGCTATCCTACGGCGGAGCGGTGGTCCGCGCGCCACTGCCGATTCACGGCAAGACCTCGACGATTGAGCACGACGGCAAAGGGGTGTTCGCCGGCATTTCCACGTCGTTCCAAGCCGGCCGGTATCACTCGCTCGTCGTGGCGGAGGACTCGTTGCCGGCGGAACTCGAAGTGTCGGCACGGTCCAAGGACGACGGGCTGATCATGGGCTTGCGCCATCGCACGCTGCGGGTGCACGGCGTGCAATTCCACCCTGAATCAGTACTCACTAACGAAGGCCGGAAGATCCTTCGCAACTTCCTCGAGATGTAGTGATGTTTCCTTCACTGATCGAAAAGCTCAAGCGACAGGAAGACCTCTCCACCGAGGAAGCCTCGCAGGCGATGGGGGCGATCATGACCGGCGCCGCGGCGCCGGCGCAGATCGCGGGCCTGCTCGTCGGCTTGTCGATGAAGGGCGAGCGTCCGGCTGAACTCGTCGGGTTCGCGAAAGCGATGCGCGACCACGCGGTGGCAGTGCCCGCCGGCACGGGCCCCGTCTTCGACACCTGCGGCACCGGCGGCGATCGGTCGGGCACCTTCAATATCTCCACGGCGGCGGCCATCATCGTGGCGGCGTGCGGCACGCGGGTGGCCAAGCACGGCAACCGATCGGTGTCGAGCCGATGCGGGAGCGCCGATGTGCTCGAGGCCCTCGGGGTGAACATCCAGGCGTCGCCGGACGTCGTGGCGCAGTGCCTGGACGAGGCGGGCATCGCCTTCTTCTTCGCGCCAACTTTTCATCCGGCGATGAAACATGCGGCACAGGCCCGGAAGGACCTTGGCGTGCGGACGGCGTTCAACCTGCTGGGCCCGCTGACCAACCCGGCCCGGCCCGCGCGCCAGATCGTCGGCGTGCCGCGGCCGGAGCTCACGGAACTGCTGGCGCGCGCGCTCGCCCTGCTCGGCTCCGAGCGCGCCTGGGTGGTCCATGGCGCCGACGGCCTCGACGAGCTCTCGACCACCGGCTACACGAAAGTGTCCGAGTGCCGGAACGGCACGGTGCAGACGTTCTACGTGCATCCGGCCGACTTTGGCTTGCCGAAGGCCACGCCCGAATCGCTCAAGGGCGGGGACGCGGCCACCAACGCCGACATGGTGCGGCGGGTGATTGACGGTGCGGCTGGTCCGGCGCGCGATGTGGTGTTGCTCAACGCGGGAGCCGCGCTGTTCATCGCCGGCGCGGCCGACACCGTCCGCGACGGCATCGTGAAGGCGGCGGCGGCCATTGACTCGGGCGCGGCCCGCGACGTCCTGGCCAGGCTCGTGACGCTGTCGAACCGCGGGGGGGGAGCCAAGCCGTGAATGCCCAGGCGCCAGACCTGCTCGAGGCAATCGTCGCCGCCACTCGCGCGCGGGTTGACGCGGCGATGGCCCGTGAGCCTCGCGCCACCCTCGAGCGCCGGGCGCTCGCTCGCGGCGTGGACGGCCAGGCCTTCACAACCGCGCTGGCGCGCGCGGACCGCGTCAACGTGATTGCCGAATGCAAACGGCGGTCGCCATCCCGTGGCGTCTTGCGCGCCGCCTACGATCCCGAGGCGATCGCCCGCGGTTACGAGCGGGCCGGAGCTGCCGCCATCTCGATCCTCACCGAGCCGGGCTTCTTCGACGGATCGCTCGCGCACCTGGATGCCGTGCGCGCGGCGGTCACGATTCCGATCCTGCGTAAGGACTTCATGATCGATGAGTACCAGTTGCTCGAAGCCCGGGCCGCCGGCGCCAACGCGATCCTCTTGATCGTCGCGGCGCTCGACGAGGCCACGCTGGTGCGGTTGTCACAAGCGGCCGGGGACCTTGGGCTGGCGGCGCTGGTGGAAGTGCACAGCGTCGAGGAATGTGACCGCGCCCTGGCCGCGGGGGCGCGCCTGCTGGGGGTGAATAACCGCAACCTCCGCACGCTCGAAGTAAACCTGGCGGCGTCGGAAGCGATCGCCAAGCGGCTGACCAAGGACGTCATCGCCGTCAGCGAGAGCGGCCTCAAGACCGCCGCCGAGCTGGAGCGCATGACCGCGCTGGGTTATCGCGCCTTTCTCATCGGCGAGCGCTTCATGACGGCGCCGGATCCCGGCGCGGCGCTTGGCGAATTGCTGGCGGGCCGGTCATGACCGCGATCAAGATCTGCGGCATCACGAGGGCAGAAGATGCGCACGCCGCCATGGCGCTGGGCGCGACGTTTCTCGGCTTCATCCTGTGGAAGGACAGTCCGCGGCACGTCGAGTTCGGCGCCGCGGTCGACATCATCAGGACGCTGCCCTCCGACGTCGGCAAGGTCGCGGTCTTCGTGAATCCGTCGGACCGCGATCTGATCGATGCGGGAAACTTCGGCTTCCAGGTCGCGCAGGTCTACGAATACACACCAAGGACGATCGTCGCGAACATCCGCGTCTTGCGCGCCGTCCGCCTTGCGCCCGGTGGCGAAGGGATTGAGCCCGAGGTGCCGGGCGACGAAACCGTGTTGCTCGACGCGCACGATCCGGTGCTGCACGGCGGTACCGGGCGCACCGTGGACTGGCCGCGGGCGAAGAAGATTGCCGCGACGAGGCGCATCTTCCTCGCGGGCGGCCTGACGCCCGGCAACGTGAGCGAGGCGATTCGCCTCGTGCGCCCCTACGCCGTTGATGTCGCGTCGGGCGTGGAGGCCAGCCCGGGCATCAAGGACCACGCGCGCCTCAAGGCGTTCGTGCAAGCGGTGAAGGAGACAGTGTGAGCGAGTTATCTGTGGTGTTTGGCCGGCGCGATCCCGATCCGCGCGGCTATTACGGCGCCTTCGGCGGACGCTACGTGCCCGAGACGCTGGTCGCGCCCATCGAGGCGCTCGAAAGCGCCTACTTCGCGGCGCGGCAGGACCCGGCTTTCGCCGTGGAGCTGGGACGGCTCTTCAAGGACTTCGTCGGCCGGCCCACGCCGCTCTGGGACGCGCGTCGCCTGAGCGCGGCCGCCGGCGGCGGACGCATCCTGCTCAAGCGCGAAGATCTCAATCACACCGGCGCGCACAAGATCAATAACGCCCTCGGACAGGCGCTGCTCGCCAAGCGCATGAACAAGACCCGCATCGTCGCGGAGACCGGCGCGGGGCAACACGGCGTGGCGAGCGCCACGGTGTGCGCGCTGCTCGGCCTCGAGTGCGTCGTCTACATGGGCACCGAAGACATGCGGCGCCAGGCGCTCAACGTCTTTCGCATGCGCCTGCTTGGCGCGACGGTGCAGGGCGTCGATTCGGGGAGCAGGACGCTCAAGGACGCCATCAACGAGGCGATGCGCGACTGGGTGGCGCGGCCCGACGACACGCACTACCTCCTCGGGTCGGCGCTTGGTCCGCATCCGTATCCGCTGATGGTCCGCGAATTCCAGTCGGTCATCGGCCGCGAGGCCCGGCGCCAGTGCCTCGAGCAAACCGGCCGGCTGCCCGACGCGGTGATTGCGTGCGTGGGCGGCGGCAGCAACGCCATCGGCATCTTCGACGCGTTCGTCGAGGACGCCGCGGTCCGCCTGATCGGCGTCGAAGCGGGCGGGGAAGCCATCCGCGCGGGACGCCACGCGGCACGGTTTGCCGGGGGCGCCGCCGGCGTGCTGCAAGGCACGCGGACGTTCGTCCTGCAGGATGCGCACGGCAACATCGAGCCGACGCATTCGGTGTCGGCGGGCCTGGACTACGCGGCCGTGGGCCCCGAGCACGCGTGGCTCAAGGAAACCGGCCGGGCGGAATACGACTACGCCACCGACGCCGAAGCGCTGGACGCGTTTCAGTCCCTGGCCAGGCTCGAAGGCATCATTCCCGCGCTCGAGTCCGCACACGCGATCGCGCACGTGCAGAAAGTCGCGAAGTCGTTTGGCCCCGACGCCGTGCTCGTGGTGAATCTCTCCGGTCGTGGCGACAAGGACGTGCAGAGTGTCGAAGAGATCCTGAAGGAGGCGCCTCGTGTCGAGGATTGACGACCGGTTCAAGGCGCTCGCCGCCGCCAGGCGCACGGGCCTGGTGACCTATGTCACGGCCGGTGACCCCGACCTGCCGCGATCGGCGGAGATTCTCAAGCGGCTGGACCAGGCCGGCGCCGATGTCCTGGAAGTGGGGGTGCCGTTCTCCGATCCCCTGGCCGACGGCCCGGTGATCCAGCGCGCCACCGAGCGGGCATTGGCGGCGGGAACCACCCTCCCGAAGGTCCTCGACATGCTGAAGTCGATCCGGAAGGACATTTCGGCCCCGATCGTCATCTTTAGCTACGCCAATCCGATACTCCGGATGGGCCTGGAGCAGTTTGTCCAGGCCGCCAGGGGCGCCGGGGTAGACGGGGTCCTGACCCTGGATATGCCTCCCGAGGAGGGCGAGGCCTTCCGGACCGCGTTCACGGCGGCGGGGATTGATACAATTTTCCTTTTGAGCCCGACGACGACGGTCGAGCGGATCGGCCGGGCGGCACAGTTGGGCAGCGGGTTCCTGTATGGCATCTCGCGGCTGGGGGTCACGGGCGTGAGGGAAACCATCGACGACTCCGCCCGGGAACTGGCGGAACGGGTGAGTGCCGTGACGAAGATGCCGCTCGCGCTGGGCTTTGGCCTGTCCCGGCCGGAGCACATCACGGCGATCGGCCAGTACGCCGCCGCCGCCGTGGTGGGAAGCGCGCTGGTCAAGGTGATTGCCGAGCACGGCCAGTCGCCGGCGTTGCTCGACGAGGTGGAGCGGTACGTGCGATGGCTGCGGACGTAAACCTCGAGGCGCTGCGCGACGAGATCGACAAGATCGACGAGGTGATCGTGCGCCTGCTCGACAGCCGCGCGCGTGTCGCCTACACGATCGGCCGGATCAAGCACGAGATGGGGAAGCCCATCTACGAGCCGGCGCGGGAGAAACAGGTCATCGCGCACGTGCGCGCGGTGAACGAATCGCTGGGCGGTCCCCTCGATGGGGACGCCGTGGCGCGCCTCTACGAACGCGTGATGGATGAAGCGCGAAGAATCCAGCGCATAGAAGCTGAGCGCAAAGAGAATAAAGAATTAGCAATAACCAATAACCAAGAAGAAGAGAGCTGAATCATGGTCGTCGTGATGAAAGAGCGCGCTACCGATGCCGAAGTGGAATCGGTGATTGCCTCGCTGGTCGAGCACGGAATGGACGTGCACCGCTCAAGCGGCGCCAACCGCATCGTGCTGGGCGTCGTCGGCGGTGGCAAGGTGGACCCCAGGCTGATCGAGTTGATGGGCGGCGTGCACGAAGTGCTGCGGATCTCGCAGCCCTACAAGCTCGCCAGCCGCACCTTCAAGCCGGAGGACACGATCATCAACGTCGGCGATGTCCGCATCGGCGGCGACGAGGTGATCGTGATCGCCGGGCCCTGCTCGGCCGAGAGCGAGGAACAGGTCCACAAGACCGCGGCGGCGGTGAAGCGGGCCGGCGCCAAGATCCTGCGCGGCGGCGCCTTCAAGCCGCGCTCGTCACCCTATAGCTTCCAGG
>JBDTMB010000245.1:0-8719 GCA_039934485.1 Vicinamibacterales bacterium | reverse complement strand
CGGTGGTGGCACGTGCAGCGTATCGTCGAACGGCAGCGCCGACGGATCGGCGGCCAGCATGGGTTCAACCGGCAAGGTCTCGACGGGCGCCGCCTCCATGATGGGAGCGGCCGCCTCGAGAGCCAGCGCCGCCACGTCCTCGGTTTCTGCCGGCAGTGGCGTGTCGATTACATACACCGGTTCGTCGCGCGGCGGCATCGGCAAGTCCACGACTTGCGTGTTGGGCAAGACCACCCGGCGAGCCGGGGGCGGCACCGATACAGGCGTGTCCAGGAGATAGTGCGCCGGATGCGCCGGATCCGGTGGCGTCGTCGGCGCCACTGGCGTGGTGTCCGAACCGAAGAGCCGGTCGAGATCGAGCGAGCCGGCATTCAGGTTGTCCGGCAGGCGGGCGAGGCCCGGCAGGTCGAAATCCGCTTGCGCTTCGATGTTCTTGTCGGCGCTACGCAGCGCGAGGTCGGGCTCTGGCGAAAACGGCGCGAGTGAAAAGTCGTATCCGCAATTCCGGCATCGATCGGTGGTCTCGAAGCCGAGATAGCCGCACTTGGGGCACTTCATTCTCGGGGGGGTGAGGCGGAAAGCAGGAGTTGCTGTTGAATCTCGCCGCGCAGCCGGTCGGCGTCCTGGCGCAGCGAATCGCCCTGGGGAACACGGTCGAGGGCCGACAAGGCGTCGCGCAGCTTGCCGTTGGCAAACAGCGCGCGCGCCCGGGTCACATACACCTCGGTGGGCGCGGGCACGGGCAGCGGCGCCAGTACCGCCGAAACGGCGATAGGCCGGGCCGCCTCGCGACTGGCGGGCCACCACAGCGACAAGTCCGGAGCGGTCCACGCCAGCAAGCCGGCGGCCACCACGATCGTCAGGATCAGGAACGTCCAGGCACTGGCGAGCGATCGTCGCGCGGCGTCGTTCGCCGGCGCCTCGGGATACCGGGCCAGGGCGCGCCGGCGGGTGTCCGGCTTCGCGGGTGCCGTGGCGCTGGCTTGCTGCCCAACGTCGAGCCGGTCAATGCGTCCCAGCACGCCGAGGGCCAGGTCGTGCGAGGCGCCTTGATCGAGCGCGTCGCTCAGCAGCGCCCGCGCGCGGCCGACTTCCCCGCGATCAAATGCCTCGAGGCCTTGGTGGACCAGCGCTTCCGATGCCCGCTGCTGCTCGGCTTGCGCGCTGCGCGCGCGATCGATGTAGGCGCGGGCCCGATCGTGGTTCCGATCGAGAAACAACACGCGCGTCCAGAGATTGATCGCGGGTTCGAATTCGCCGGCAAAGTAGTGATCGAGACCGGTGACGAGCAGATGCTCGATGCGCGCGTCGTCTTCGGCGCCGTGGTGCGCCGAGGCCGGGCGCGGGCCTGACGAAAGCGGGTCGGCCATGGGTAAGTGATGGTGATTATAGCACTTAACTTCGCCCCGGCACCCCATAAAGGGGTGCCCTACGGCCGTCGCACGTGGTAAAAACGAAGTCCATGGCCGTGATCGAGTGTGTTCCCAATATCAGCGAAGGCCGCCGCGTCGAGGTCATCTCGGCCATCGCCGACGCCCTGCGCGCCGTTGCCGGATTGCGAGTGCTGGGCGTGCAGTCGGATCCGGCGCACAACCGCTCGGTCCTCACGCTCGCGGGCGACGCCGCGGCCTTCGCGGCCGGTATTCCGGTTCTCTTCGAGCACGCGATTGCCGCCATCGACCTGCGCACGCATGCCGGCGAGCACCCGCGGATGGGCGCCGTGGACGTCGTGCCGTTCATTCCGATCGAAGGCGTGACGATGGAGGCGTGCGTGGCGCTGGCCAGGACGGTGGCGGCTGACGTCGCCAGGCGCTTCGACGTGCCGGTATTCCTGTACGAGGAAGCCTCGACCAATCCGGCGCGCAAGAACCTGGAAGACATCCGGCGCGGTGAGTTCGAGGGCCTCGCCGCAAAGATGGCGCAGCCCCAGTGGGCGCCCGACTTCGGGCCGGCGGCCCCGCATCCGTCCGCCGGCGCGTCGGTGATCGGGGCACGCATGCCGCTGATTGCCTACAACATCAACCTCGATACCGATCGGCTGGAGGTGGCGAAGAAGATCGCCGCCGCGATCCGGATGAGCAGCGGCGGGCTGCGCTACGTCAAGGCGATGGGCATCCCGATCGAAAGCCGCGGCATCGTGCAGGTCTCGATGAACCTGACCAATTATGAGAAGACGCCGATGTTCCGCGTCTTCGATCTGGTCAAGCGGGAGGCGGCGCGCTACGGCGTGCAGGTGCTCGAGAGTGAAATCGTCGGGCTCGTCCCCTCGGCGGCGCTCACCCAGACCGCGGAGTACTTCCTGCAGTTAGACGGGTTCTCGCCGGATCAGGTGTTGGAGCACAAGCTGAAGGTAGAAAGCGAAAAGTAGAAAGTCGAAAGCATTCTACTTTTCACTTCGTGGCGCGATGCCAAAGGCGCGCAGCTTCTTGTAGAGATTCGAGCGCTCGACCCCGAGGGCGTCCGCGGTCCGCGACATGTTGCCCTGGTGTGCGGCCAGCGTCTGCAGGATGTAATCTCGCTCGAATTGGTCGCGGGCGTCGGATAGCGGGATCGCCGGCCCCGCGATCCGCGGCGAGTCGGGCACGCCGTCGCGGCCGAGGAAGGCCAGGTCCTGGGCCGTGATGGTGTCGCCCTGCACCATGATCACCAACCGCTCGATTACGTTGCGCAATTCGCGGACGTTACCCGGCCATTGATACTGCTGGAGGCGGGCCGCCGCCTCGGGCGCCAACCGCTTGGGCCGCCGGCCATACTCGGCCGCGAGCATCGCCATGAAGTGATCGGCCAGCAGCGGAATGTCCTGCTGGCGATCGCGCAGCGACGGCACGAAGATCGGGATCACGTTGAGGCGGAAGTAAAGGTCCTCGCGGAACCGGCCGGCGCGAATCTCCGCCGTCAGGTCCTTGTTGGTCGCCGCCAGCACGCGCACGTCCACCTTGATCCGCTGCGTGCCGCCGACGCGCTCCATCACCTGCTCCTGCAGGACGCGCAGCACCTTGGCCTGCGTCTTCAGGCTCATGTCGGCGATTTCATCCAGGAAGATGGTGCCGGTGTTGGCCTGCTCGAAGCGTCCCGGCTTGTCGGCAATCGAACCCGTGAACGCGCCCTTGACGTGTCCGAACAGCTCGGACTCGATCAGCTCCTCGGGAATCGCCGCGCAATTCACTTCCACAAACGGCCCGCTCTTGCGGCGGCTGCTCTGATGGATCGTCCGGGCGACCAGCTCCTTGCCGGTGCCGTTGTCGCCGAGAATGAGGACGCGGCCGTTGGTCGGCGCCGCCATCGAGACCTGCTGGCGCAGGTACGCCATCGCCGGGCTCTCGCCGATCATCGTCTGCTGGCGATCGACCTTCGCGCGCAGCACGCGGTTCTCGGCCTCGAGGTCGCGCTGGCGCAGGGCGTTGCGCACCACCAGCACCGTCTTCTCGAGCGACAGCGGCTTTTCAATGAAGTCGTAGGCGCCCATCTTGATCGCGCGCACCGCGCTCTCGATGTTGCCGTGCCCGGAGATCACCACCACCTGCGCATCGATCTGCCGCTCGCGCAGACGCTGCAGCGTGGCCAGCCCGTCGATCCCGGGCAGCCAGATGTCCAGGACGATGACGTCGTAGGTCGAGCCGTTGGCGAGCTCGAGACACTCTTCGCCGGTGCCGGCGGTATCGACGTCGAAGCCCTCGTCCCTGAGGACGCCGCTCACCGAGGAACGGACGCCGGGTTCATCATCAACCACAAGAATGGAGGGCATCAGGCTGGTAGCTCAATGGTAAAGCGCGTGCCCTTCGGCACGTTATCGGCCACGTCGATGCTGCCGCCATGCTCGGCGACGATGCGCCGCACGATGGCGAGGCCGAGGCCGCTGCCGCGGCCCTTGGTTGAGTAGTACGGCAGGAACAGTTTGTCGCGCTCCGCCGCCGGAATGCCGGGGCCGGTGTCGGCCACCACGACGCGCACGAGGCTGTTCGAGACGTCGCGCGCGGTCTCGATCACGATTGTCCCCTCGCGGCCCATCGCCTCGATGGCGTTGTCCACCAGGTTGATGATCACCCGCTTCATCTGCTCGGGATCGACCCGCACCTGCGACACCTTGGGATCGAAACGCCGCTCGAGTACCACCGCGGCGAACAAGCCGTCGTAGAGCAACAGCGTCTCCTGCAGCAGCGCGTGCAGGTCGGTGGGCACCGCCCGTGGCGCCGGCATGCGCGCGAACTGCGAGAACTCGTCGACCAGTCCCTTCAGCGATTCCACTTCCCCGATGATCGTCGAGGTGCATTCCTGGACGAGGTCCTGCAGCGGCGGGGCGATGTCCACCAGTTTCCGGCGGAGCCGCTCGGCCGACAGCTGGATCGGCGTCAGCGGGTTCTTGATTTCGTGCGCCAGCCGCCGCGCCACCTCCCGCCACGCCGCCACTTTCTGCGCGCGGATGAGCGGCGTCACGTCGTCCACCACGAGCACGGTGCCGTCGAACACGCCTTCGACACCGGTGAGGCGGGTGGCGGCCGCCACGACGTGGCGCTCGCGGCCGTCGCGGACCAGCGCGATTTCCTGCGCGAACGAATCCATCTTGGCGCGCGCCGCCTGGTCCAGCACGTCGTTGATGGCGGCCAGGTCGGGGCGCGCGAACGCATCGACCGCGGCCATCCCGACCACCGACTGATCGAGTTCCAGCAGCCGCAGCGCCGACGGGTTGATGGTGCCGATGCGCCCCGACAAATCGATCGAGACGACGCCGGTCGCGACGCGTTCGAGAATGGCCTCGATGTAGCGGCGCCGGCCTTCACCCTCGTCGTGCTTGCGCTCGAGGTCCGTCGTCGCGCGCTCGAGGCGCCGGCGGCTCGAGCCCACCTCCGCCGCCATCGCGTTGAACGCGTCCACCATCGACCCGAACTCGTCGGTGCCTTCGTGCTGGATGCGGTGGTCGTAGTGCCCGGCGCCGATCTCGCGCGCCGCTTCCGACAGCAGCTGCACCGGGCGGGTGATGCGCTTGGCAAGATACAGGCCCATCCAGGTGGAACCGACGAGGATGAGCAGCGTCACCATCACGAAGAAGGAGATGTAGACACCGGCGAGCGGCTGCTTGAGAACCCGCAGTTGCGTGTAGTCCTCGTAGGCCCGCGTCATCCGCCGCGCGCGATCGGCGATGTCGCCCGACAGGTATTCGCTGGCGACGACGACGCCGGTGGTCTGCCCGGCGGCGCTTTTCACCACGTTGGCCACGTGGAGCATCTCCCCGCCGCTGGCGATCGGCTCGAACGTCGGCGGGGTCGCGGCCCCGCCCGCCGCCTGGCTGGCGAGGCGATCCGCCGACGCGCGCTCCCAGGCCTGCGGCATTTGCGGCGACGCCACATCCATCACCGACGTCACGTCGACGTGGCCGTCGGGCAAGCGGACCGCGCGGTAGACCTGCACCATGCCGACGCGCTGTCCGGTCACTTCGGGAGTCACGACGTCGCGGACCACCGACACGTTGGCGGAGCCCAGGTCGCGCCCGGCTAGCGCCCTGGCCAGCCGGGCCGCCTGATCGGCCAGCAGCCGCTGCCGCTCTTCGTAATAGTCCGCCGCGATGCTATTGGCGCCCGAGAGAATCTCTTCCATCGGCTGGTTGAACCAGCGGTCGACCGCGGTGAGCACCACCTGGCTGCCGACGATCAACACCAGGACGGCGGGAATCACCGTCATGCCGAGCAGGGCGAGCACCAGCTTGGAGCGGAACCGCCCGAACGGCAGGCCCCGCCGGCCCTCGAGAATGGACTTGAAGACGTTGCGGGCGAGGACGAACAGCAGCGCCACCAGCATCGTGAGGTTGGTGGCCGACAGCGCGTACAGCACCACTTCGGTCAGGAAGTCCGGCGACAAACGCGCGGTGCGCTCGGCGACGAGCGCGATGCCGACGAAGATGGCGATCAGGATCAGGATCCCGGCGAGGATCAGCCGGGGGTTGTCTCGGAAGGGCCGCCGCGCAGGCGGCGCTCCCGCCGGACGAGTGGCCGCGGGCCGCGACGCCGAACTCAGGGTCTTGGCGGTGGCCACGGCGGCGGGCTACTCCTTGTGCCCTCTCAGCGCGCGGGCTTCGTTGACGAAATCGTCGACGTCGCGGAAGTCCCGATACACCGACGCGAAGCGGACGTAGGCCACCTGGTCGAGCTTTTTCAGTTCCTGCATGACCGCCGCGCCCACTTCCTTGGTGGAGATCTCTTTCTCCGGGCGATCCTGCAGCATCATCTCGATGCGGTCGCCGATGTCTTCGATCGCGGCGACGCTCACCGGGCGCTTCTCGCAGGCGCGCAGCAGCCCGGCGACGAGCTTCTGGCGCTCGAAGCGCTCGCGCGTGCCGTCCTTCTTCACGACCATGTAGGGGATCTCGTCGATCCGCTCGTAGCTGGTGAAGCGCTTCCGGCAGGCTTCGTTCAAACACTGGCGCCGGCGACGGATCGATTCGCCTTCGCGGCTTTCGCGCGAATCGACGACCTTGTCACCCAGCTCACCACAGAACGGGCACTTCACTTCAACTCTCCTCTCGTCGTCAGTTCACGCAGGCCGCCGAGCTTGAGGCCGTCTTGCACTGTATACAACAGCCCGAGCAACACCACCGGCACGATCGACACCGCATGCAGCACGATGGCCGCGCCCACCGCGGTGTCGTTTTCGGCGCCGAAAAAGGACGTCGCGCCGATGCGAAACGCCTCGTGAAACCCGCCCACGCCGCCCGGCGTCGGCACCGCCACCCCCACCACGAGCGGCGCCGACATCAACCAGCCGCCGGTGAACGGCATGTCGATGGCGAACGCCCGCGCGACGGCCCACGTGGTGGCGGCGATCAACACCCACAACACGATCGACCACGCCATCGCCGCGATCAGGCGGACGGGACTGCGGACCACCGCGAACCCTTCGGCCAAGGTCCGCGCCAGCTTCGCGATGAACGTCGCGAGACGCCTGGGCAACACCCGCTCGGCCTTGAGCAACCACTCGTGCAGCCGCTCGGGATGCCCGGCCATGACAAACATCAGGACCAGCGCCCCCATCGCCACCGGCGCCATCACGAAGCCGCCGTAGCGAATCGCCTGGAACACCGCCGAGTCGCGCGCGTCCATGCCCGGGTCGAACCACAGCAGGTAGCACGCCAGCAGCAGCAGCACCGCCGCCAGGTCGAGCACGCGCTCGACGATGATCGTCGCAAAGGTCGCCGTGGCGCTCAGCCCCTCCTGGCGCGCCAGGAGATAGGGGCGCAACACCTCACCGGCGCGCGCCGGCAGCACCGCCGACGCGGCAAAACCAATCACGGTCGCCCGCCAGACGTTGCGGAACCTCGTCGCTCCGAGCGGCGCCAGCAGATACTGCCAGCGCTCGGTGCGCACCACGAAGCCCATCACCGTCAACACCAGCGACCAGACCAGAAAGTCGATCCGCGCGGATTTCATGGCCGTCCACACGTGTGCGTAGTCTGCGTTCCGAAGAAAGACGGCGATGAGGCCGACCGCCAGGACCGTGACGAATAACGTGCGAAGGACGGTGCGCAAACCAAACTCCATACTACATGAGGTGTGGCTCAGGAGACCCACCCAAGCTATTGGCATCTTGCGCCAACGGCGATCGACCGTTACCATGAGTGCTTCTGCGCGCAGATTCCCGTGTCCTCACATCCATTGCTTGATACCAACCTGAGTGGCCTGGCCCTGGTCCGTCGTGGCAAGGTCCGAGACGTCTATGCGGTCGATGACGCGCTGGTGCTCGTCGCCACCGACCGCATCTCGGCGTTCGACTACGTGCTGGGGTCGGGCATTCCCGACAAGGGCCGCGTCCTCACGCAGCTCTCCGCGTTCTGGTTCGGCCGCACCGGCCACATCGTGCCTAACCACCTGTTGTCCACCGACGCCCACACCTACCCCGCTGCGGCGCGCGTCCACGCCGCCACGCTGGCGGGCCGGTCGATGCTGTGCCGACGCACCAATCCGCTGCAGGTGGAATGCGTGGCACGCGGCTACCTCTCCGGATCGGGCTGGAAGGACTACAAGGCCACCGGCGAAGTGTGCGGCATCCGCCTGCCCGCGGGCCTGCGCGAATCCGATCGGCTGCCGGAACCGCTCTTCACGCCGGCCACGAAGGCCGAATCGGGGCACGACGAAAACATCAGCGAAGAGGCCGCCGCAAAAGTAGTGGGAGCGGCGCTCCTGGCGCGGTTGAAGACGCTCACCCTCGCGCTCTACGCGCACGGCGTGGCGCATGCCGAATCGAAGGGCATCATCCTCGCCGACACCAAGTTCGAGTTCGGCCTCACCGACGCAGGCGAATTGATCCTGATCGACGAGATGATGACGCCCGACTCGTCACGCTACTGGCCGAAGGATCAATACGCGCCCGGTGGCCCGCAACCGAGTTTCGACAAGCAATACGTGCGCGACTACCTCGAATCGATCAAGTGGAACAAGCAGCCGCCCGTGCCGTCGCTGCCGGACGAGGTCGTCGAAGGCACCCGCGCGAAGTACCTGGACGCCTACCGGCGGCTGACCGGCCGCGAACTGGAGACCGCCCGTGCGTGAGTTGCTCGAGCAACTGGTCTCGGAGATGGTGGAGAGGGGCATCCGCTACGAGGACGCCCAGCGCGAGTTCGACAAGCGCTTCATCGCGCGGGTGGTCGAGAAGAGCAAGGGCAATCTCTGTAAGGCCGCGGACGTCCTCGGCGTTCACCGGAATACCCTGACGCGAAAAATCAAAGCCCTCA
>JBDTMB010000244.1:0-8722 GCA_039934485.1 Vicinamibacterales bacterium | reverse complement strand
GGGACTTGCGCCGGCAGGATCCGCAACAAGCCAGCGCGCGTGGTGATCGCGCGCTCCAGCAACTGAAGAACCTCGAGCAGCAGATGCAGGGCTCGCGGCCCGACGAGCGCCGCCGCGCCCTGGGCGATCTACAGCTCGAGGCCCGTCAGCTCGCCGATGCCGAGCGCCGCCTTGGCAACGAGGCCTCACGCACGGCGGCCGGCAACGCCGGCGGCGACGCGCGGCGCCGGTTGGCGGCGGAGCAGGACCGGCTGGCCGAGCGCACGGATCGGCTGGGGCAATCCGTTCGCCAGATGGGCAAGGGTGATCCCGCTGCCGATCCGGACGAACAGCACGCGATGGACGAGGCCGCGAAGGAACTCGATCGTGAAAAGATTGCCGAGGGCATGCGCCAGTCGGCCCAGGCGATGCGCGATGGCGCTGCGACTCCCCAAGCCTCAAGCCCCAGGCCCCAGGCCGGTAAACCCGACGACCTCGCGCGCGCGCTCGACAAAGTGGCCGAGCGCCTGGGCGCGGCCACGGGGGCGCGCGATTCGGAAACCGAACGCCTCTCGGAGCAACTGTCGCGCACCCAGGAACTCCGCGATCGACTGGGCGACCTGCAGCGCTCGATGGACGCACTCGCCAAGTCGGGGCAGCCGTCGCCCCAGGCGTCGAGTGCCACAGCCACGCCGGGTGCCGACGGCAAGCCGGGCACGTCCGGTCAACAAGGCGGCGCCGATGGCGGCAGCGGCCAGATTGCGAAGCTCCAGCGCGAGGTCGACGAGCAGATGCGCGATACGCAGAAGCTGGCTGACCAGGTGCGCCAACAGAATCCGGAGATGCCGGGCGGCGGCTCAACGCCGGAACAATGGCAGCGCAGCGTCTCGGCGCCGGGCACCGAGGGATTCAAGCAGGACTTTGCCAAATGGGAGTCGCTGAAGAAGAACCTGCTCGTGGCGCTCGAACAAACCGAATCGCACTTGTCGGATCAGCTGCGCGCCCGCGAGAACAAGGAACGGCTCAATGCCGGCCGCCACGACGCGGTGGCCGACACCTATCGCGACCTCGTCGATCGCTACTACCAGTCGCTGGCCGCTCCGCGGAAGCCGCCACGGTAAGACCCTTGCCTCGGACGTAACATGCAGTTTGCCGTCCTGCTCCCCCTGTGGGGATACGTGTTGGTCTTTGGCACCGCGCTGGTGCTGGCGTGGCTGGCCTACGCCCGCGTGCCGGTAGTCCTGACCCCGGGATCACGAATCACCCTGACCGCGCTTCGCGCGCTCACGCTGGTCCTGCTCGTCGCGATTCTGTTGCGGCCGGTCCAGCTGGTGCCGCCCTCCGGCGGCGAGAACAGCATCGTGCCCGTGCTGGTGGATATCTCGCGCAGCATGCGACTGAAGGATGGCGACGGTCCATCCCGAATGGAGCGTGCGCAAGCGATCGTCCGCGACCTGCAAGCGCGGCTCAGCGGCGATTATCGGGTTGAGGTGCTTACGTTCGGTGAAGCGCTGGCCGCCGGCGAGGTCGATCATCTGGCGGCGACGGCCCGTCGCAGCGACCTGACGAGCGCGGTGGCCGCGCTGGCCGATCGTCACCGCGACGACCGGGTGGCGAGTGTGATCGTGCTGTCCGATGGCGGCGACACCTCGGAACAGGAGGGCCACGGCGCGCGCGCCTGGCCCGCGCCCGTGCTGGCGGTGGGCATCGGCAGCGCGAGGGCCGAGCGCGACCGGGAAATCGTCAACTTCACGGCCGGCGAGCCGTTGCTGGCGGGCGCCTCGATCGACCTCAGCGTGTCGGCGGTCAGCGTGGGCTACGGCAAGGAACCGGTCGAACTGCGCGTCACCGCCAACGGCCGTCCCGTCGATATCCGCCGCGTCACACCGTCCGCGGATGGCGCGCCGATCCACGAGATGTTCACCGTGTCGCCGCCTCCCGACACGGCCACGGTGTATGCGGTAGAGATTCCCGCGGCGCCGGGAGAGCTGGCGGCCGAGAACAACCGGCGCAGCGTGCTGGTGCCGCCGCAGGTCGGGCGGCGCCGCATCCTCGTCGTCGAAGGCGCGCCGGGTTTCGAGCACACCTTTCTCAAGCGCGCGCTCACGCACGATCCCGGCTTCGACGTCGACGCCGTGGTTCGCAAGGGCCAGAACGACGATGGCCGCGATACGTTCTATGTGCAGGCGGCGGCGGGGCGAGTGGCGGCGTTGGCCAGCGGCTATCCGTCGAAGAAATCCGAGCTCTTCGCCTACGACGGCATCATCTTCGGCAACGTCGAAGCCGATTTCTTCACGCGCGATCAGTTGGAGCTGACCTCGGCCTTCGTCGCCAATCGCGGCGGCGGGCTGCTGGTGTTGGGCGCGCGGTCGTTCGATCGACAGGGGCTGGCCGGCACGCCGCTCGAAGAAGTGCTGCCGATCGATCTGACGGATCGCCGCGGCACCGTGGCTGCCGCCTTCGCCAAGGCGACGCCGGGCCAGGCGGCGGCGATCGGCACGCCGCCGACGCCGTTCACGGCCGCGCTCACCAGCGATGGCGCGCAACATCCTGCGACGCGCCTGGCCGCGTCGATCGACGAGAGCCGGAAGCGCTGGGCCCAGTTGCCGCCGCTGGCCTCGGTGTCCGCGATTGGCGGGCCGCGTCCCGGCGCGCAGGTGCTGGCGGTGAGCCAGGCCGCCGGCGGCGAGATCGTGCCGCTGCTTGCGTCGCAACGTTACGGGCAGGGCCGATCGATGGTCTTTGCGGGGGAAGCGTCGTGGCGCTGGCGCATGATGCTGCCAGTGACCGACACCAGCTACGAGACGATTTGGCGGCAGTTGGTGCGTTGGATCACGGCCGGCTCACCGGGACCGGTGTCGATCGCGCCGATGTCGCCGAGCGTGCCCGGCGTCACCGAGCGGATCGCCGTCACCGTGCGCAACGAAGACTTCGCGCCGGTCGGCAACGCCGAAGTGACGGTGCGGCTCACCGGACCGGATGGCCAGTCGCGCCAGCTGAGGCCGGCGCTGTCGAGCCCGCAGGATGGCCGCTATGCCGTGGCCGCCCGGTTCGACCAACCGGGCGTCTATAAGATTGAAGCCGTCGCGGCCGCCGGGACCAGGCGCCTTGGCACGGCCACCCGGCAGGTGTTGGTGGGGGGCGTGGACATGGAGATGAGCCAGCCGCAGCTGAATGAAGCCGTGTTGCGCCGTCTGGCGGCGTCTTCTCACGGCCGGTATGTGTCCGCCGATGAGGCGCAAACGCTCCCCGCGCTGGTGCGCGAGGCCAAAGTCGTGCCGGGGCAACCCGAGCAGCGCGACCTCTGGCACAATGGGTGGAGTTTCGTGGTCCTCGTCGGTCTCCTGGCGGCTGAATGGCTGTTGCGACGACGGGCAGGACTGGCGTAGAGAGGTCACAGATCAAAGTGCGCACTCATATTCTTGCGGCGTTGTTCGCCCTGCTGGCGCTGCCGTCTGTCGCCGGGGCCGAGGCGCGGTGGGCGGTCATCATCTCCGGCGCGTCTGGCGGGCAGAAGTATGCCGACCAGATGCGCGAGTGGCGCACGTCCCTGCAAACCGCGTTGGTCGACCGGTATGGATTCGACAAGGCGCACGTTCGGGTCTTCGTGGATGAGACCGTCAAGACCGGCGAGTCGGCGACGGCGGAGAACGTCAGGAAGCTGTTCGCCGAGCTCAAGCGCGGCGGCACGAAGGACGACTTCGTCCTGGTGGTGCTGCTCGGCCATGGCACCTACGACGGCGACGTGGCCAAGTTCAACCTCGTCGGCCCCGACCTCACCGCGAAGGACTGGACCGACCTCGTCACCGGCGTCCCTGGCCGCCTCGCGCTGGTGAACACCACCGAGGCCAGCTTTCCGTTCCTCGCCGCGCTCGCCGCGAAGGGCCGCATCGTGATCACCGCCACGGATTCGGCCGCGCAAAAGTACGCCACGGTCTTCCCTGAATACTTCGTCAAGGCGATGAGCGAAGCCTCCACCGACCTGGACAAGAACGGCCGCACCTCGCTCTTCGAGGTCTTCACCACCGCGAGCGCCGCGGTGAAGCAGTACTACGAGCAGAAGGGCCAGCTGACGACGGAGCGCGCGCTGCTGGACGACAACGGCGACGGCGTCGGCAAGGAAGCCACCGCCGACGGCCCCGACGGCGGCCTGGCGCGCATCGCCTACCTCGACGCCGAGAACGCCGCCGAGCTCGCCAATCCTGAACTCGCCACCCTGGTCCGCCGCCGCCGTGTGCTTGAAACCGAAGCCGAGGAATTGAAGCTCAGGAAGGGTGACCTGCCCGAGGCCGAGTGGAGCGCCCAGTTTGAAAAGCTGATGATTGAGCTGGCGCAGGTTTCAGCTGAAATCAGAAAAAAGAGCTGAGACGATTACGGGATTTGGTGATTTGGTGACTTGGCGAGTTGGTGATTTCAAATCACAAGAGTTGGTGATTTCAAATCACAAGATCGCCAAATCGCCAACTCACCAAATTAAGCATTTGAATGGGTGTCCCACCAGTCGACGGCTTCGCGTTCCGGCCGTCTCATTACCAGGACCAGCACCAGGCCAGCGATAAAACCCATGACGTGCGCCCAGAAGGCGACGCCGCCGGAAATATTGCGCGGGCCGACTTGCGCCAGCGCGCCCACGCCGTTGAGGAACTGCACGAGAAACCACAGCACCAGGAAGAACACCGCGGGCATCTCGAACAGGATCGGCGGGAACGGGAACAGCATCAAGATCCGCGAATGCGGATAGAGCACGAGGTAGGCGCCCATGACGCCGGCGATCGCGCCGCTGGCGCCGACCATGGGCACCGATGACAAGGGATTGAGCGCCGCCTGCGCCAGCGCCGCGGTGGTCCCGCACAGCAGGTAGAAGACGAGGAAGCGCCCATGACCGACGCGGTCCTCGACGTTGTCGCCGAAGATCCACAGGAACAGCATGTTGCCGGCCAGGTGCATGAGCCCGGCATGCACGAACATCGAGGTGAAGACGTTGACGAACGAAAACTGCGCGGGCACGAGGCCGAAGGTGGCGACGAAGATCTCGCCGGCGCGTTCCGACAGCGTCACCTGGAAGAAGAAGACAAGGATGTTCGCGGCGATCAGCCCCACCGTGACCACGGGCCGCGTGCGAGAGGGGATGACGTCGCGAAGAGGAATCACCAGGGCGATGTTAAGCTGAAAGCCGACATGATTTGCAGGAACTGCGGCACCGAGATCGCGGCCAACGCCCTGATCTGCTACAAGTGTGGCACGGCGACGACCGAGCCCAGAATCCCGCCTCCCTCCGCCGCGCGGCGCCGTTCTCCCGGCCGCGTGATGGTCCTGATCGTGCTGGCGGTGGCGGTCACCCTGATCGTCCGCATGACGGCCTGCGGAAGCCTGTTATGATGAGGCGTTTGGGCCCGTTCGGGCGGGTCCCCCGTTCCCTATGGCACAAGCCAGACTCGAAGTAAACGACGGCCTCGGCCAACGGATCCTCGCGATCACCAAGCCGCTGCTGTGCATCGGCCGGCGGACGGAAAGCGACCTCCGGCTGGTCGGCAGCGATGTCTCGCGTGAACATGCGGAAATCGTCGAAGCCGGCGACGGCTGGCTGCTGCGCGACAAGGGCTCGCGCTACGGCACCTTCGTCAATGGCGAGCCGATCACCGAACACAAGCTCGGGCACGGCGATCGGATCCAGTTTGGCCGCGCCAGCGGCGCCGACGTGGTGTTTCTCACCGGCGAGGGCACCTCGCACACCGATCGCTCGCAAACCAGCGCCGTCAACGACCTGCGGCAGCTGGCGGCGCTGCTCGAGGGCCTCCGCGCGCTCGGCTCGGGACGCGTGCTCGACGAGGTGCTTGCGCTGGTGCTGGATGCGGCCATCGACGTGGCCGGCGCCGAACGCGGCTTCATCATGCTGGGCAACGCCACCAACGAGCTCGAGATGAAGCTGGCGCGCTCCAAGGGCCGCATCACCTTGCCGGGCACCGGCTTCAATACCAGCCGCAAGATTCCCGAAGAGGTGTTTGCGACCGGCGAGTTGAAGATCGTCGCCGACCTGCTCGATGGCGATCTCGCCAACGTGCACATGGGCACGGTGGCGCTCGGCATCCGCCACGTCGCCTGCATCCCGCTGCGGCTGGTGCGGTATCTCGACCGCGCCGACATGGCGAGCGAGTCGAGGAACATCGGCGTGTTGTATCTCGACAGCCGCGAGAAGGGCAGCATCCTCGCCCCGCACACGCGGACGGCGCTCGATACGCTGGCGACCGAAGCCGGCGTGGCGATCGAGAACGCGCGGTTGTATCGCGAGACGCTCGACAAGGCCCGCCTCGAGCACGAACTGCGCATCGCCTCGGAAATCCAGAAGGCGTTGTTGCCGGAAGGCAAGCACGACGGCGCCTTCTTCCAGTCGAGCGGCAGCTCCGTGCAGGCGCGCTCGATCGGCGGCGACTTCTTCGACCTGATCGACCTGCCGAACGGCACGTTTGGCTTCCTGGTCGGCGACGTCGCCGGCAAGGGCCCGGCGGCGGCCCTGCTCACGGCGAAGATTCTCGGCATCTTCTCGGCGTTTGCCTCGGTGGGCGACGATCCGTCGCAAACCGTCGATCACATCAACAAGGTCCTGACCCGCCGCCAGATCGACGCGCGTTACGCGACGCTGATGTACGGCCAGCTGGCGCCATCGGGCGAACTGATCTTCTGCAATGGCGGCCACAATCCGCCGCTGGTCTACGGCAAGAGCGGCCTGCGGCGAATCGAGGCGGGCGGCATGCCGGTGGGGATGTTCGAAATGGCGCCCTACTCAACTGATCGGGTGCAGCTCGAAGCCGGCGACGCCATGGTGATCTATAGCGACGGCGTGACCGAGGCCCACAACGTCGCCGGCGACGAGTTCGGCGAGGCGCGGATGATCGAGGTGCTCAAGGCCAATCACCAGGAGACCGCGGCGGTGATGCTCGACAAGCTGATCGAGGAGGTCCGCGTCTTCGCGCACGGCGCCGAGCAATACGACGACATCACCGCGTTGATCGTAAAGTACACGGGCCAGTGAGTTCCCCAGGCACCATGCAGAGTCCGCGGTTGGCCCTTGGCCTCTGGCTGGTGTTGGCCACGGTCCTCTTCATGGTCCGCTTCGACTGGCGCACCAAGCAGGTGGCGCAGGAGTTTGCGGTGGAACAGCTGGCCCGTTCCGCACAGGGCCGGCCCACGGTGTCGATTAACCACGGCTTCCGTCCACGCCTTCGGGTGGAAGCGCAACGGGCCGCCGCGTGGTCGGGCCTGGTCTTCGCGACCGGCGTCGCGGCCACGGCGTGGGCGTCGAGGAGTCGGGCCGCCCTTTAGGGGCCCCAGCCGTCCATGCTCGAATCCCTGATCTACGACTGGAACCGCATCGGCGCGCCGGCCAATCCGCCGCGCGTGATGCTGGACGATGAAACGCTGCGCGACGGGTTGCAGTCGCCCTCGGTGCGCACGCCGACGATCGCGCAGAAGATCAAGATCCTGCACCTGATCGACTCGCTCGGCATTGACTCCGCCGACATCGGCCTGCCCGGCGCCGGGCCGCACGTGGTGAGGGACGTTGAACGCCTCGCGCGCGAGATCGTCGACGCCAGGCTGAAGGTCCGCGCCAACTGCGCGGCGCGGACGACGATCGGCGACATCCGGCCGATTGCCGACATCGTCCAGCGCACGGGATTGCCCATCGAGGTGGGCGCCTTCATCGGCTCGTCGCCGATTCGCCAGTTCACCGAGGGCTGGACGCTGGATTTCCTGCTGCGCAGCACGGAAGAAGCGGTGACCTTCGCGGTGAAAGAAGGCCTCGACGTGATGTATGTCACCGAGGACACCACGCGCGCCGACCCGGAAACGCTGCGCGCGCTGTACGAGTGCGCGATCCGCTGCGGCGCCAAGCGCATCTGCGTCGCCGACACCGTCGGGCACGCCACGCCGTGGGGTGCCACCGCGGTCGTCAAGTTCGCGGCACAAGTAATCAGGGAGTGCGGCGCCACCGTCGGCATCGACTGGCACGGTCATCGCGACCGCGACCTCGCCGTGATTAACAGCCTCGTGGCGCTCGAAGCCGGCGCCAGCCGCGTGCACGCCGCCGCGCTGGGCATGGGCGAGCGGGTGGGCAACACGCCCATGGACCTGTTGCTCGTCAACCTGGTGCTGATCGGCTTCATCGAGCGCGATCTCACCGGGTTGATGGCCTACTGCGAGACCGCCTCCGAGGCGTGCGGCGTGCCGATCCCGGACAACTATCCTGTGGTCGGCAGGGACGCGTTTCGCACCGCCACCGGCGTCCACGCCGCGGCCGTGGCCAAGGCGTTTCGCACCGGTGATCGGGAACTGATGGACGCGGTCTACTCCGCGATTCCGGCGAGCATGGTCGGGCGCGAGCAGCAGATCGAGGTGGGCCCGATGTCGGGCAAGTCGAACGTGGTGTTCTGGCTGGAGCACCACGGCATCCCGCTCAGCGATCCGGTGGTGGAGCGGGTGTTCAAACGCGCCAAGTCATCGATGACGGTGCTGACGGAAGCCGAGATCCTCGCGGAAGTGTACCGATAAGGACGTCCGTTAACCACGGAGGACACGGTGCACACGGAGAGGTCTTTTTCAAAAGGCCTGCTGGCATTTTGAAGATTGGCTCCGCGTTCTTCGTGACCTCCGTGGTTAGCGTCCGTTGGACAGCCGCGCCTCAAGGTCCGAGTGGAGCGGGTGTTCAAACGCGCCAAGTCATCGATGACGGTGCTGACGGAAGCCG
>JBDTMB010000243.1:0-8725 GCA_039934485.1 Vicinamibacterales bacterium | reverse complement strand
CGCGGCCTGCTCTACATGCCGGTGAGCACGCCGAGCAACGACTACTACGGCGGCCGCC
Source organism: Vicinamibacterales bacterium (assembly GCA_039934485.1). Classification (GTDB taxonomy): domain Bacteria; phylum Acidobacteriota; class Vicinamibacteria; order Vicinamibacterales; family UBA2999; genus 12-FULL-67-14b. The sequence goes on along the minus strand of JBDTMB010000243.1, from coordinate 8,667 downwards.
GGCCGGGACAGAACCTGTTCGGCGAAACGCTCGTCTGCCTCGACGCCAACACCGGCGTGCGCAAGTGGCACTTCCAGATCGTGCATCACGGCTTGTGGGATTACGATCCGGCATCGGCGCCGAACCTGGTGACCATCACCGTGGACGGCAAGAAGATCGACGCCGTGGTCCAGCTCACGAAGCAAGGCTTCGCGTTCGTGTTCGACCGCGTGACCGGCAAACCCGTGTGGCCGATCGAAGAGCGGCCCGTGCCGCGAAGCGAGGTGCCCGGCGAAGCGTCGTGGCCCACGCAACCCTTTCCGACCAGGCCGCCGGCGTTCGAAGCGCAGGGCGTCACCCTGGACGATGCGTTCGATGCAACGCCGGAGTTGAAAGCCGCGGCGCAGGCGGAGCTGAAGAAATACAAACTTGGTCCGTTGTACACGCCGCCGTCGATGCAAGGCACCGTGGTAATGCCGGGCGTGATCGGCGGCGCCAACTGGGGCGGCGGCTCGTTCGACCCCGACACCGGCAGGCTCTACGTCAAGACCACCAAGGGTCCCGCCATCTTCAAGATGGAAGTGTTCGACAAGACGAAGCAGGCGGCGGATCGGCAAGACGAAGTGGACGCTGAATACATCAACCGGAGTCAATCGACGACGGTGAATGGCGTGCCGATCGTCAAGCCTCCGTACGGAAGTCTCGTCGCGATCGATCTCAACAAGGGCACGATCGCCTGGAAGGTGCCGGTCGGCGACGATCCCGACCTTCGCAGGGCGCCGGCGCTGAAGGGCGTCACGCTGCCCGACCGTCTGGGCGTCAGCGGCGCGCCCGGCAACATCGTCACGAAAGGCGGGCTGGTATTCGTTGGCGGAAACGACATGGGCATCTCGGCGTTCGACAAGAACACCGGCAAAGAAGTGTGGCGCCACGTGCTGCCGCGCCGATCGAGCGGCACGCCGATGACCTATCTCGCCGCTGACGGCCGCCAGATGATCGTGATCGCCACCGGCCAGGGTGAAGACACGGCGCTGGTCGCGTTCGCCTTGGCGAAATAAGGAATAAAGGAAATAAAGAATAAGGAATTACCAATAACCAACGTTGAGGAGTTCTCATATGGCCGACCGCTACACCAAGATCGTTCTCACGATCATCGCCACCGCACTTGTCTACCTGTGCATCGTCTTGACGCCACTTCCGGGCGTCTCCGCGCAGGCGCCGCGCATTCGGCCAGGCGATCCCACGGGGCCCGGAGAAATGGTGATCGTCGGCTGGCGCGTCCCGGCCAGCGAACGCGTCGGCGTCACGGTGGCCGACACCGTGAATGTGAGCGGCGCGGTGAAGGTGAGCGGAGCGGTGTCCACCGAGCGCGGTTCAGGCAAGGTCGATCGGGTCATGATCGCGGGCTGGGAAGAGCAATCGACCGCCGACAACCCGGGCCGCAACCGTTTCTTCGGCGCGCAGCAGGCGGTGCCGCAGGCGTTGCCCGTGACCACGCTCCCGCGGTAGTGGCACAGCGCTTGCTAATAGTGGCGTGGAGGAAATAACGATGGCCACGCCAACTGCTGATCCAAAGACCGAGAAGGGCGCCCCGCACGCCACCACGCAGGATCAGATTGCCGAGATGGAAAGCGAAGGACAGGCCCAAAAACAGGCCACCACCCCTGCCGACACCGAAGGCCTCACTGATCAGGACATCGACACCGCGGGAACCGAGGCCGATCCGACCAGCAAGACCGCGACGGACTCGGTCACGCGGCCTGATGACCACTTAGTGGAAACGCCCGGCGACACCGGCGCCGCGGACATCGTCGGCCCCACCGGCGAAGAGATGCCCACCCCGAAACACAAGGGTGTCGCGGCCAACCCGCACTGACCGCTTCGAAGGCTGAGCCTGGCCGTATCATAGAGATCTCCCAGGAGTTCTTTATGAAACGAGCCGCACTCGCCCTATGTGTCGTCGTCAGCCTGGCCGCGCTCGTCTCGGCCCAGGCTGACGTCTTTGCCAAACTCGGATCGAACACCACCGAAGCGCAGGAATCGGTCTTTTCCGCGTTCTCGGGTGGCTACGTCTACTTTCCCGGAACCCGGCAGGTCTTCAGGACCGCGACCACCGAAGCCAGGGTGGCGATGGTCACGGCCGTCGTCAACTTCGCGCGCACATATTCCACCAGCGCCGACTTCGCCAAGCGCTACGCCACCTATCGCGAGAACCAGAAACCGTCGCCGCCAGAGCCGGCCAAGACCGGCGAGCAGATGCGCGCCGACCAGCGGAAGGCCCTGCAGGAGGGCATCGCCAACATGGAGAAGATGGCGCAGCAGATGCCGTCGATGAAGAAGGACATGGAGACCGCGGTGGCGCAGCTCAAGGAGCAGCTCGCGCAGATCGGCACCAACAAACAAGCCGACGCGCAGATGGATCTGCTGATGAAGCAATCGGCCGAGACCATGGTCGCTGAATACAAGAAGCAACTCGCCGAATGGGAAAAGAAGTACCCCATCGATTCGAAGGGCATGGTCGCCGGCCGCCTCCGCGAGTTCCTCGAGATGTCGGCGACGGTGGACTTCAACGCGGCGACCGCGCCGGCGAAAGACAATCCGAAGCGGCTGAAGTTCGTGAACCCGGCGTTCGAGGCCAAGGACAGCCAGTGGAAGTACCTGTATCGCGCCGGCAAGCCGAGCGTGGACGCGGCGCGGGCGATCGCGCAGGAGTGGTTGAAGAGCCTCGGCGGCTAACGCGTCGTATGACGGCCGTCATGGTTCGCCGGCCCCGTTCCAGCTACGGTGAGCACAGGCTGGAGCACCTCGATGACGCCTGGGATCGATGACCTGTGTAACGACATCCTCGATCGTCATCACGCGTACCTGCACCAGGCGCTGCCGCTGATTCACGCGCAGCTGGTGCACTTGAGCGAGGACCATCCGCTGCGGATCGCGGCGCTCGGCGAGGCCCGCATGGTCTTCGAGGACCTCACCCACCAATTGCTTAGTCACCTCGCGAAGGAAGAGAACCTGCTGTTCACGGCCCTCGATGCCCTGGCCAAGGCGGATCGAGAGGGCACGCGGCTGCCCGCGCTGCCCTTCCCCACCGTGTTGCATCCGATTCGCATGATGGAAGCCGAGCATGCGCGCATCCTGGTGGCGATGGATCGGCTGCGCCAGATCACCGGCGGATTCATCGCGCGGCAGGGCGCCCCGGACGAGTGGCAGGAGTGCCTCTCGGAACTCGAGGCACTCGACGCGGATCTGCGGCTGCACCTGCGGGTGGAGAATGAAGTGCTCTTTCCCCTGGCGCTCGAAGTGGAGCGCAGCCTGCTGTAGTCGGCTATCATTCGACCGTGTCCGTCCCGCCTGATGATGTCCTTCGCCGCATCGCGCTCTTCCGGCGCCTCCCGGTCGACGCGCGGACGCGCATCGCGCAGGTCGCCCGGCTCAAGACCTACGAGCGCGGCGATCTGATCTTCACCGAGGGCGACCCCGGCGACGTCTTCATCGCCATCGTCACCGGCCGCGTCAAGGTGTTCAAGTCCACGCCGGCCGGCAAGGAGATCATCCTCGAGATTTTCGGCGCCGGCGATCCGCTGGGCGCCGTCGCGGTCTACGAAGGGATGCCCTTCCCGGCCTCGGCGATCACGCTCGAGGCCACCGAGTGCCTGCGCATCGATCAACCCTCGTTCTTCAAGCTGCTCGAACAGGATCCGGCGCTGGTCCGCGGCTTGCTGTCCGGCCTGACCCTTCGGCTCGCGGAGCTGACGCGGCGTCTCGCGGAACTGACAGGGGCGCGGGTCGAGACCCGCTTTGCCCGGCTCTTCCTGAAGCTCTGCGATCAGATCGGCCAGCCCGCTCGCGGCGGCGTTTTCGTGGGGATGCCGCTGTCGCGGCAGGAGCTCGCCGATCTGACCGGCACCACCATCGAGACGGCCATCCGCATCATGAGCCGTTGGCAGAAGGAAGATGTGCTGCACACCGAGAAGGACGGCTTCGTCATCATCGACCGCGGCGCGCTCGACGAGGCCTCGGCCTCCTGACGTCGCGCCGCCCCCTTACACGTCGGCGCGCGAGAGCGCACGGGCGGCGAGCCACAACGGCGCCAGCATCCACGCCATCAGCGAGACGACAATCAACACCGCGGCCATCCCGATGCCGCCGGTGAATCGCAGGAACGCCAGCGACGCGGCGCCAAAGGCCGCGGTGCCTTCGATGGCCAGTAGGGCGCCCGTGCGAGCCGCGTCCACCGGGTTGATCAACACCGCGGCGATCAACAGGCGAGACGCCGAACCCGATCGCAGCATCGAGGCGACGGCCAGGACCACCACGTCGAAGAGGACCACGGTGACGAACCAGACGACCAGCGCCGAGGCCAGCACCCGCGTGCGACGGCCGGCGCCGACGCTGGCCAGCAGGGTCGCAATCGACAGGAAGACGCCGGTAATCGCGATGGCGGTGAGCACGAGCGCGCCATAACGCCACAGCCCGTCCACGCCCACCTGGCTCTGCACGACGAGGCCGGCCAGCCCAAACCCCACGAGCTCCGCCGCCGCCAGGGCCAGCCACACGCCCAGCATCCGCCCAATCAGGATGGCGCTGCGAGCCACCGGCTGCGAATACAACAGCTCCGCCGCGCCACGCTCTGGGGTCAGGGCAAGACCCCCGAAGACCAGCGACGCCAGCGGGACGAGCAGCAGCACGATCTGCACGAGCGAGATGGCGGTGCGGGAAAAGTCCTGGACACCGTAGCCGCCGGAGAGGATGTAGCCGGCGCTGGCCACGGCGAGGGACAGCCCGGCGAACACCGCGGCAAATGTCTGCAGCCAGCGCGAACGGACGGCCAGCACCAGTTCATGCCGCGCGCAGAGCCACAGGACTGCAGAGGTCGGCATCATGGAGTCGCGCTCCCTGCCATCGAGCCGAGGATGGCGTACCGCGCCACCGCGTCACCCTCGTGGGTTGCCGGATCGGCGTCTCGGGACGCCGCATCCGCATGCGCGACGACACCGGATGCCATCGGCGTGGAGACGCTCGTGCGCGTGAACACGGCCGCGCGCGCGTCCACCCATTCGTGGGTCCGGTGATCGGCCACATACACGGTGGCATCGGCCGGCGGGGTGTTGGCATGGAGGTAATCGCGCAGGCAACCGATCTCATCGAAGAATCGCGGCTCTTCACCGGCCGCCACGATCTGCGCCGCCGTATCTATCGACACGATCACCATGCGGCAATGCGCGCAAGCGTCCTGTCCAAGTCCGATGGCGCGCGGCCTGGCCGGTCCACTCGCGCAGGACACCGCGACGAGACAACCCGCGAGCAGCCAGCGCGTCATCCGGCACCTCCGACCAATTCGCGATAGAAGCCGTCGAGCCGCCCTTCTTCAGCCGTGAGGCCGGTGATCTCGGCGCCCGCGTCGCGGATGACGTCGAGGACCAGGGGCCGCGCGGCGGCCGAGCCGGGCACCACCAGTTCGTCGCCGCGCCAATCCGCATCCGCCGATTGTTCGCGAATCCGCTCGAGCAATCCGTCAACCTTCGCGGCCAGGCGCACGCGCATCACGCCCCGGTCCGCCAGCCGCGCCGCCAGCTCTCGCGCGGTGAGCAACGCCACCAGCTGGCCGGCGACGATCACGGCGATCAAATCCGCCAGCCGCTCGATGTCGCCCAATTGATGCGAGCTGAAAAACACGGTGCCGCCGGCGCGGCGGCGGGATTCGACCAGATCGTAAAAGGCCGACAGCCCCTCGGGATCGAGCGCGGCGGTGGGTTCGTCGAGCAACAACACTTCGGTGGTCCCGAGCGTCGCTACCGCCAGGCCGAGCCGCTGCAGCATGCCGCCCGAATACGTGCCAATCGCGCGGCTGCCGGCGCCATTGAGCGACGCGAACTTCATCACCCGGTTGGTCGCATCGGCGGGCGCCTGTCGCAGGCGGCGATAGAATTCCACGACTTCGCGACCGGTGAGGGCTTCTGGAAACGACACGCGCTGCGGCAAGAACGAACACGCCTGCCGGGCGCGGGCCTCAAGCGCGTTCAGGCGATCCGCCCCCAACAGCACTTCGCCCGAGTCGGGCCGAATCAGGCCCGCCGCCGCCTTGATCGACGTCGTCTTGCCGGATCCATTGGGGCCAAGCAAGGCCACGACGGCGCCGGCCGGCACCTCGAGGGTCAGGCTGTCCACGGCGCGGCGGCCGCGGTAGGCCTTCGTGAACGCGCGGTAGCCGATCATCGCGCGCCTCGCGGGACCCATGAACGCCCGCCCGCCGCGAGCAATCCACCACCGCCGAGGAGGAGAAGCAGTGGGGGGATCGCCATCGCGACGGGACGGGAAGTTGCGCCAGCCACCAACACCGGCACCTGGTCGAGGACCGGTGGTCTCACCAGGGGATGTGCATCGACCACCGGCAAGAGATCGAGTACCGGAAACGCCCGCTCGGCCGCGCCAAGCGCGGTGGCGGCAATGCCCTGCGAAAACAGATCGGCCGCCGTCAGGTTGCCGCGCACGTGGTCGAAGGCGGTGGACAACCGGTACGGCCGGTCGGCCACCCCGTCGCCATCGAGATCGGGGTCGCCATGATCGGACCAGTAGTTGCGATCGAACCGGGTGTCGGTCCGGTGCCCCGACAACGACAGCGGCGTGAGGTTGCCCACAAACGAGTTGCCCTCGAACACGTTCGCCCCGCTCGAGTCGTAGATGACGAGCGCCATGTCGGACATCGCCACGACGTTGCGCCTGAACACGTTGCGATACGACCCCTCGAGGAAGATCCCGCGCGCGTTATTGGCAATCAGGTTGTCCTCGGCCACCACGTCGTCACACGCCTTCAGCAACAGCCCCACCGACGCGAACCCGCGGTTGTTGACAAAGCGGTTGCGGCGGAAGGTCATGCGGTTGGAATACATCAGCGCCGCGCCGGCCGCGCCGCTTTCGAACGTGTTGTCCTCGAACACGTTGTCGTCCGAGAACATGTAGTGGAGGCCGTAGCGCAGATCGCCGGCGCGGTTGCCGCGCACCAGGCCGTGAGACGACGACTGGATGTAGATGCCGTCGCGAGTGCGCGAAATCCGGTTGCCGATGAGGCGAAAGCGCTGGCTGTTCCAGAGATGAATGCCGCTGCCGTTTTCACCCGGGTCCCGTCCCGGAATGCCCGCCACCGTGCTGTTCTCCACCACCGCGTCGTCGGCCTCGCGGAGGTAAATGCCGAAGAGCGACTGGCGGATTCGGCAATCGCGAATGGTGACGTGCGGCGCGGCGACGTGAATGCCGGCGGTGTCCTTGCCCAGGTCGCCTTTGCCGCGGCCATCGATGTCGAAACCTTCAATCGTGACCCCGGCCGCACGCACGCTCACGACGCTGCCCAGTCCCGAACCGATGAGCGTGGGCCGGCCACGCCCCACGATGGTGATCGCGCGATCGATCACCAGGTCCCCGTCGTAGGTCCCCGCCTCGACGACGAGGCGGTCGCCGGGATGCGCGCGATCGACCAGCGCCTGGAGCGGCGACGCGGTGATCAGGCTCGCCGAGAGCATCAGGAAGCCGATGGCCACGTCATCCTCGATCCGCCGCCACCGGCGGCACCCGCCGCCGCGTCGTCCACCAGGTCCACGCCAGCGCGGCGATCAACAACAGGATCACGCCCGCCATCGCGTAGGTCGCCGGCCGTGGATACGAATAGACCTCGAAGTTCGCGATTTGCTGACCGCCAAACATCGGCGGCATGAACGGCGGCACCTTGACCGCGGCCGCGGGATCCAGATCGTGCCCGTAGCGAAAGAGCTTGTAGCCAAAGGACCACAGCGAGAAGGCGCCGAAGTAGACGAACAGCATCGTGACGTCAACGAGGGCCACCACCGTGCCGTGGACCACGGCCCGGAGAATCAGCAGGCCGAGCGTGCCGATCACAAACGGCATCCACTTGAACTCGGTGAACGATTCGTTCACCAGGTCGTGCATGCCGATGTAGTGGTTGAGCAGGTTGATTTCCTTGACGTCCTGCCCGTGGTTGCCGCCGACGAGCGTGTAGGAGTAGATGTCGAGCCGCAGCCCATCGGGATACTGCGGCGCGAACATCGTCAGGTTCCAGAGCGGAAAGAAATAGGTGGTCACCACCAGTACCGCCGCGGCGAGGAGCATGAACCGCGCCGGGAGGTCGATCGGTTCACCCAGAAACCGATTCGCACGTTGGAGGAACGCCTGCATGGTGACCACCTATAAACAGTCTTCAGGCTTCGGACTTCGGCCTTCGGGGGCTTCGGTCTTCCGGCTGTTCACTTTTAACTTCTCACTTCTCACTTCTCACTTCTCACTTGACGATCATGTAACCCTGCATCTCCTGGTGAAGCGCCGAGCAGAAGTTGGTGCAGTAGTAGGCGAAGACGCCGCTCTTCTTGGCGATGAAGGTCACGGTCTTGGTCTCGCCGGGATCGATCACGATGTTGATGTTGTAGTCGAGGAGGCCGAAGCCGTGCAGTTCGTCCGTGGTCTGCTCGATGTTGGTGACGGCGACCGTCACCTCGTCGCCCTCGTTGACCTCGAACGAGGTCGGCGTCAGCGTCGAGCGCACGGCGACCATCTTGACCAGCAGCTTCTTGCCGTTGCGCGTCACCCCGGCGTCCTTGACGTCCCACACCGCCATCGGGTGATGGTTCTCTTCCTTCGGATACACCTCGATCGGGTGAATCTTGTCGGCCTTGATGATCT
>JBDTMB010000242.1:0-8734 GCA_039934485.1 Vicinamibacterales bacterium | reverse complement strand
CCGACGTCATGAGGTTGGTGCTGAGCACCACGGCAAAGATCGCCACCGCCGGCGCGAGCGTCCAGGGAAAGCGGACCGCCTGCATGATGTTGGAGGACTCGACCAGCATCGTGCCCCAACTGGCCACGGTGTCCTGGAACCCCAGGCCGACAAACGAGAGCGTGGCTTCCCCGAGGATGAACGCCGGCAGGAGCAGCGTGGCCTGCACGATCAGGTAGCCGCCGCACGCGGGAATCAGGTGCTTCACCATCACGCGCGCGTGGCTGGCGCCGAGCGAGCGCGCCGCCAGCACGTACTCGCGGTCCCGTTCGACGGCGACGATCGCGCGGACGCCCCTGGCCACAAACGGCCACCCCACCGCAACGAAGATGATCGAGATCAACAGGAACACGGTGGCCGGCGGCAGTACCAGCGGCAGCACGGCCCGCAACACCAGCACCACGTAGATGGCGGGCAGCACCAGGATGAAGTCGGCCACCCGCATCACCGCCTCGTCGATCCATCCGCCGCGATAGCCCGCGAGGGTGCCGGCCAGCGCGCCGATCACCACCGCGCCCAGCGTGGCCACCAGCGCCAGGCCAATCGACGTGCGCGCGCCGTAGAGCAGCCGCGACATCACGTCGCGGCCGAAGTTGTCGGAGCCCAGCAGGAACACCGGCGCATCGTCTTTCGTGGCGAACCACGGCAGCGGCACCACCCGGGAGGCGTCTGGCTCGTAGCGCTGCTCCAGGCGGTCGACGAGCACCAGCGGATGGGCTCCCGACAGGCCCGGCCGCATCGGCGGCGCATGCAGGTAGTCGCGGAACGCGAGGCCCTGGTCGTAGGGCGCCAGGAGCGGCGCGGTCACCGCGACGAGCGTGAGCACCAGCACCAGCCTGGCGGCACTCCGTGTCATCGCCGCCCCTCGAGGCTCACGCGCGGATCGGTGAGCGCCAGCAGCGCATCGGCGATCAGCGTGCCGGCGGCCAGAAAGATGGCGCCGGTGGCGGCGCAGCCCGCCACCAGGTACAGGTCGCGCGCCCGGAGCGCCTCGAACATCAACCGTCCAAGCCCCGGCCACGAGGTGACGACCTCGACGATGAAGGAGCCGCTGAAGAGGCCGCCGATCATCACCCCGTACAAACCCAGCACCGGGCGAAGCGACGTCGGGACGGCGTGCCGGATCAGCGCCTGGAGTTCGGTGACGCCGCGCGCGCGGCTCGCCGCAACGAAGGGCTCGCGGAGCGCGTCTTCCGTGGCCTGGGACTGCAGGCGCTCGAGCGTGGCGGCCATCGGCAGCGCCAGCGCCAGTGCCGGCATCGGCAGGTGGTGCGCCACGTCGGCGAGCCAGGCGGCCCAGCTCATCGTCGCGCCGGCGGCGGAGTTCATCCCGCCCACCGGGAACCACCCGGTGCGCGCCGCCAGCAACACGAAGGCCAGGGAGCCGATGAGCGGCGGCACCGACAGCCCGATCACCGACGCCACGCGGATGATCGACCGGCCGGCCCCGCCGCGGTGGCTCCCCGAATACACCCCAAGCGGAATCCCGACCAGGGTCGCGATCAACAAGCTGACGGTGGCGAGGAGCGCGGTGTTCAGCGCCCGCTCGCCGATTAAGGCATTCACGGGCCGCGAGTAGAGCAGCGAACGTCCGAAATCGAGGCGGACGACGCCGCCCAGCCAGGACAGGTATTGCGCGCCGATCGAGCGATCGAGGCCAAGCTCGGCGCGCATCTTCGCGCGCGCCGCGGCATCGATGGTGGTGCCCTGCTCCATCGTGAAGTCGCCCGGCGCCAGCCGCGTCAGGATCAGTGAGGCGGACGAAACCACGAAGACGAGCAGCAGCGCGAAGCCGAGCCGTCGCAGCAGGTATCTGGCCATCCTGGGTGCCTACGGATGCACGCTGATGGTGTCCGCGCTCCACAACAATTGCGGACGCAGGAACGAGGGCGACAGCGAGCCGACGCGCGTGCTCACACCCATGTAGAGACGCTGCGCCACGAAGAAGAGCGCCGGGACGTTCTCGGCCATCACCTGCTGGACCTCGTTGAAGACCTGCTTGCGCGCCTCGAGGTCGCCGCTCGAGGACATCTGGCCCATCAGCCGATCGATCTCCCGCTCCCAGTCGGTGGCCGGCGTCTTCTGGCCGATGTTCCAGATGTGCGCGGACCCCGAGCTCAGCCAGAAATCGGAGTTCAGCGCCGGATCGAGGCTGCTGTTCGAGAACAGGAAGAAAATCGACTCGAACTTGCCGGTGAGCATGCGCTCGATGAGCGCCCCCTGCTCGAGCAGCTGCACGTCGACGTTGATGCCCACCTTCTTCAGTTCATCGCGCAACACGAAGGACGAGCGCTCGAGGCTGGAGTTGCCGCGGTAGGTGACCAGGGTGAAGCGCGCTTCGGTCCCGGCGGCGTCTTCGAGCCACTCGTCGGCGTCGCGGTTCTCGAGGCCGATGCTCTTGAGCAACTCGCGGGCCTTGTCGAGCGAGTGCGGATAGCGCTTCACGTTGGGCGAAAACCAGTGCTGGTTGCCCGGCGAAATGGGGCCCCAGATCGGCACCGCGGCGCCCAGGAACACGGTGTTGGCAAAGGCCTCGCGATCGATGGCGTGGGAAATGGCCTGGCGGAATTCCTTGCGCGGCAACCACGCCCGGCGCGGGTCCTTCGCCCACTGCTCCGGCCGCAGGTTGAAGAAGAAGGCGTCCGGATCGGTGCTCACGCCGAGCTCGAGCAACTGGAGCTTTTTCTGATCGACCATCGGCCGCAGCGTGGCGATGTCTTCGGGCCGGATCTGCTGCTGCAGCATGTCGATGGCGCCCGATTGCAGGCGGACCAGCTCGGCATTCTGGTCGGGCACGATTTCAAACACGAGGTGATCGAGATACGGCAGGCCCACGCCGGCGGCGTCTTTCCGCCAGTAATGCGGGTTGCGATCGAACACCAGCCGCTGCCCCGGCTCGTAGCGCGCCAGCACGAACGGGCCGATCGACACCATGTCTCCCGGCGGTGTGGCCGCGCTCCAGGCCTGGGCAAAGGTGCCGGCGTCGAGCGCCGCCTGGAGCTTGTGCTTCGGCATCACCGTGACGTTGTCGAGCAGCTCGATGCCGGGCGCGAACGGCGCCGGGTAGGTCACAACCACGGTGCGCGCGTCCGGGGCGGCCACCGCGAGGGGCTTGCCGTCGATCCTGAGCGCGCTTTCGATGATGCTCGAGACCCTGGGATCGTAAATCGCCTGGAACGTAAACAGCACATCGGCCGAGGTAAAGGGCACACCGTCCGACCAGGCGAGGCCCTCGCGCAGGGTCAGGGTAAAGGTGCGGCCGTCGGCGGACGTGTCCCATTTTTCAGCCAGCCACGGCTCGATGGTTTGCCTGGCGCGGTCGAGGCGCACGAGCTTGCCCAGGGTGAGGAGCGAGCAGAGGTCGTTGGGGAAATCGCGGGCGGCGATGCGGTTGAACGAGCGCGGCTCGCTGCGAAGCGAACTGGTGACGGTGCCGCCGCGGACGGGAGCGGCCGGCGCCACCGGCGCCGTGGGCCCGACGGGCGGCGGTTGGACGTCGCGATACACCAGCCAGCCGGTGAAGGCCAGGGCCCCCAGCAACAGAACGCTCAGCAATGCCCGCGGTTGTCGGTTCACTTCTTGTCCAGTAGGCCAATAACTTGGCCGGTTTTTTGTGTGCACACATCCGGCATTTCATTCCGGTTGCGTGCATTACCCGTGGTCGCGGGACCTAACGGCTGCGCTGGGGCAATCGCTTGGCCTGCTGCCGCCGCACCCCCCGGCATCGCCAGTGACGGCATCGTAGACCAACAAACCCTGTAACTGCAATCAGTTAGGCCAGAAGCCTGAAGACTGAAGGCTGAAGGCTGAGTGTTGGCACCCCACATGCCAATACATATCGGTGGAGGAGCGCATCGCATGGATATCCAACCTCTGACTTTTTCGGGGCATGGGCACGAGTTTCAACCTCAGGTCGGCCGCAGCGTCAGCATCGAGCAGGCAGCATCGCTGCTCAGCGTGTCGCGGCGAACAGTGTATTACCGGATACGTGATGGCCGGCTGCGGACCATCCGGACGCTTGGCGGATCGCAGCGTGTGCTGGTGGATTCGGTCGAAGAAATGCGCTCAACGCACTAAACCGCGCGCGCCGCGCGGTTGCATTAGTTAATCGTTATTTCGTCGTTCCCGTAAGCCTTCTGGGGAGGCTTTGAGATGAACAGCCTGCAACCGTCTACTGTACGACGCCTGCGCCCGCGCGCGTCGGTGTGGTTTCAAGGTTCTACGCTCGTCGTCGCCGTCACCCTCCTGTTCTCGCTGGCCGCCCTGGCAGATGCGGGACCTCGCCGCGCTCGACTCTCTTCGGATCTGGCCAAGCATCTCAGTTCGGGCTCGTCGGCGCCGGTTGACGTGATCGTGTCGGGCACGCCCGACCGCATCGAGCGCCTGGCCCGGCGTCATGGCCTGACGATCAAGAAATTCCTCGAGACCGGCGCGGTGCTCACGGCCTCCCGTGCGGGGTTCAACTCCCTGTCGCAGGACGCCGAGGTGGAGTCGCTGTCGGGCGACGCCGAAGTGCACTCGCATATGGCGGTGACCACGGCCACGACCGGCGCCGATGCGGCCTGGTCCGGCCAGGTGGCGGGGTTTGGCGGTGCGGTTTCGGGTGACGGGATCGGCGTGGCGATCATCGACAGCGGCATCATGGGCGATCATCCGGCGCTGGCGGGCCGGGTGGTGGCGAGCGTGGACTTCACCAACCCGCAGGGTGTGGCGAAGGATCAGTACGGCCACGGCACGCACATCGCGGGCATCGTCGCGGGCAAGGCCTATCGCAGCGGCCCGGCGGGTTCCGCGCCCGGGATGGCACCGGGGGCGCACCTCATCAACCTCAAGGTGTTGAAGGCGGACGGCAGCGGCCAGGCCAGCGACGTGATTGCGGCGATCGACTGGGCCATCAAGTATCGCCAGACGTTTGGGATCCGGGTGTTGAACCTGTCGCTGGGCGCGCCGGCCACGCAGAGCTACCGCGACGATCCGCTGTGCCAGGCGGTGGAGCGGGCGGCGCGCGCGGGGCTGGTGGTGGTGGCGTCGGCGGGCAATTACGGCTCGACGGAAGACGGCAAGCAGGTCTACGGCTCCATCACGTCGCCGGGGATTTCGCCGTATGCGATCACGGTGGGCGCGCTCCGCACGCAGGGCACGGTGGATCCGTCAGACGACGAGGTGGCGCCGTGGAGTTCGAAGGGTCCGACGCTGGTGGATCACATCGTGAAGCCGGACCTGGTGGCGCCCGGGTCGAAGATCATTTCGACGGCGGCGGCGGGCGGGGCGTTGATGGCGCAGTTCCCGGATCGGCTGATCGACGGCCCCGGCGCGCGGGATTACTTTTCGATGAGCGGCACGAGCATGAGCGCCGCGGTGGTGAGCGGCGCGGTGGCGCTGTTGCTGGATGGCCGGCCGAAGCTGACACCGTTGCAGGTGAAGTTGACGCTGCAGGCGAGCGCGGAGTTCATGCCAGGGCCTGGTTTGTTTGCAAGTGGATCTGGCCGGTTGAACCTGGAGGCTCTGACCGCCTCTCGTTTTGCGAAAGTTGTCTCAATCAGTCAGCAGTTAGCTGGAGCAGCTAAGGCAAATCGAGCGGCCGTCGCTGGAACAGCAATCTCAGCATACGACGTTGATTCCATCATTTGGGGCAACTCGATCATTTGGGGCAATTCAACTGACTCCATCATTTGGGGTAACTCCATCATTTGGGGTAACTCCATTATTTGGGGCAATTCCACCGACTCCATCATCTGGGGCAACTCCACTGACTCCATCATCTGGGGCAACTCCACCGACTCCATCATCTGGGGCAACTCCACCGACTCCATCATCTGGGGGAATTCAACGGACTCGATCATTTGGGGCAACTCGACCGACTCGATCATCTGGGGCAATTCGATTATCTGGGGCAACTAGATTTAGTTCACAGAATGGCACTGGGAATCCCTCAGCGGCCAGCTTGAACACGACACATCCGATAGAAAGGACGCTGTTATGAAACTCATCATTTGGGGCGAATAGTCCGATAATAGTACGCGCTAGGGACAATGATCACAGCTGATCGGTTGCATAAAGCGGGGCGCACTTATTTCAGAGTCATCCCAGTCCTGGGTGGCTGCGTCCTCGCTTGGGCACTCCTCGACCTATTTCTTCACCCGCCATCACCGGCGTGGCTGGCCTTAGCTGCATTAACAGTCCTTACTGGCTCCTTTACAGTCAAGATTCCAGGCCTAGTTGCGAGACTGTCAGTCTCAGAACCCTTCGTTTTTGCAGCAACGCTTTGGTTCGGCCCATCAGTGGGAGCCGTGACAGCATCGTTAGACGCGCTGATTATGTCGCTTTGGCTGTTGCCGAGGCTCAAGACCCTGCACCGCGTTGCTTTTAACGTCAGCGTTCTCGTCATTTCGATTTGGATCGCATCTCAGGGATTCTTCGAAATGACGGGAATCGATCCGCGTGCACCAAAGTACAACCGGCTCTCAGATTTCGTGGTGCCACTGTATCTCTTCACAGCATGCACCTTCATATTGAACAGCGGGCTTGTCGCTGTAGCACTAGCCTTCGAGCGCAAGCAATCTGCGTTTCGAATTTGGCGCGAGCAGTTCCTGTGGCTCTCATTAAATTACTTCGGGGGCGCATCTGTAGCAGCGCTTTTGGTCGTTTATGCCAAAGAGATCGATTGGGCAGTCGTCGGAATCATCGTTCCGCTTCTAGCGATTTCGTATCTAACTTTTAGGACTACTCTCGGCCGACTGGAGGATGCAAACACCCACCTTCGAGAACTCAATAGGCTCTATCTATCGACTATAGAAACTTTGGCTATGGCGGTAGACGCCAAAGACCAAGTAACACATGGCCACATTCGTCGCGTCCAGCGCTACGCTCTAGGACTCGCCCAAGACCTAGGAATCAAAGACGAGAAACAGATCAGGGCGATCGAAGCCGCGGCTTTGTTACACGATATGGGGAAGCTCGCTATCCCCGAATACATTCTGAATAAGCCGGGCAAGTTAACATTTTTGGAATTCGAGAAGATGAAGCTCCATGCAGGAATTGGCGCTGACATCTTGTCGTCGATCGAGTTTCCGTATCCGGTAATCCCAATTGTTCGGCACCACCATGAGAATTGGGACGGATCGGGATACCCGGATGGCCTGCGCGGCACGACAATTCCGCTGGGCGCACGAATACTTTCGGTAGTCGACTGTTTCGATGCATTGACGTCAGACCGACCATATCGACCACGGCTTTCGGTCGAGGATGCTCGTCAGGTGATTCTCGCTCGCCGAGGGTCCATGTATGACCCGATCGTGGTCGACACGTTCGCGTCAAACTTGACCAAGCTGGAGGGGCCAGACACGACAGGTGAATCGGGTATCGAGTCGGCAACCCTGAGACAAATCGCCGAACTGAATAGCCCAGCCGCGATTACAGAACTCCAGGACGCTCGCTCAGCGGCGATTTCAGCAGCGACTGCTAGACCCCTAGAGTGGCTTCAGAGATTCGACGGAGCTGGCCATCTCAGCAATTTGGCAGCAGTTGCCCTTGGCTTCGTTTCGGGTCGGTTGCCGGCGACAGGCTGCGCAATCTTCGTTGTAAACGACGACGGCGCAACCCTGTCAACGGTAAGCGTGGCTGGCCTGGTCCCCGTCTCCTACCAAGGCACGAAGACTGAGTTCGGGAGACGAATTGCGGGTTGGGTAGCCGCAAACAAAATTAGCGCTGTCAATTCTCCCGCGCCGCTCGATCTCGATCGAGAAGCCGGAACAGGCGGATTGGCTTCAAGCCTCGTCTGTCCAATCGAATCTGGCGACCAGCTCAAAGGAGTTGCCGCGTTCTACTCTGAACTGTCGTCGGCTTTTTCGTACGAGCACCAGTTGATTGCAGAGCACTTCGCGAGCCTGTTACCTCGACACTTGGAACCAACGAATGTCGACACATCGCCATCGCCAACCCTCCCCTCCGATTCGCCGCTCGCGGGCGTTCTGCCTGAAGCCAAAGCCCTCGGCCGGTGGCCCGTCGGAATCGTGGTCACCCAGTTCTCCGCCGCATTGGAGTCCGCCCAACGCCATCAGGAGGTGATGAGAACCCTCCGTGCTTCCGTCAGGAACGAAGACTCGCTGTTGCAGATCGAAGCAAACGCATTCCTGCTGTTGCTACTTCGAAGCGACGACACTGCAACTGACCGCGTGGCTTCTCGGCTACGTGAAGAATTCTCCACCGCAGGCATAAGTGTCGACGTCGAGTGGGCCTCCGTCGGACAGGAAGGGGCCTCTGACAGCCAAGCGTTCAGCTCCTTGACGGAGGTTATTCGACGAAAGACCGAAAAGGCTTCGAGAAGGACCCGTCGGACGACGCATTGACCGTATCGACAGGTCGACTTCAGGCGACGCCTTGCGCCGTTCCTCGTGTCTGAGCTCTTTCTCGAGCGGCCCTATGGGTATCCGCTTCGCGTAATACCACATCAATACCTCGGATTCGACCCCGCCGTGCCGGCAATCATTCGGGGTCTTAGAGCCTCTCGGCAGTTGCCTCTTTCACCGATCAGGCGTTGCCGGGCAACAATCCCCTCAGACCTAGCCTTCACTTTCGCCCGATTCCGCCTGCCGATCCGAGGGTCCATCAAACATCCCTTTTCCGATCACGAAGAAATTGCACTTGGTTGCGCCGCTCGGAAAGTAGGCCAGTACGCCGCTCAGAAAGTGGGCCA
>JBDTMB010000241.1:0-8743 GCA_039934485.1 Vicinamibacterales bacterium | reverse complement strand
AAACAATAACGAATAAACAATAACGAATAAACAATGACCAAGGGCCCTCCACCCTTCGTTATTGGTTATTGGTTATTGGTTATTCGTTATTGGTTATTTGCTATTCTCTATTCATGCGGTTCATGTTCGGCTTCGTGCTCGTCCTGGGCATCGGCCTCTCTGCCCAGGAGATGATTCCGGGCACGGCCCGCATCATCGTGAAGGACACCGATCCGCAAACCACTTCGGGCTGGATTTGCCCGATGCACCCCAACGAAGTGAAGGCCGAGCCGGGCAACTGCAGCATCTGCGGGATGAAGCTGGTGCCCGGCGACCCGGCCGCGACGGCGGACTACGGCTTGAAGGTGACCACCGAGCCGCGCGCCGTGAAGGCCGGCGAGAAGACCAGGTTTCGCTTCGCGATCAGCCATCCCGTGAGCGGCGCGCCGGTGGATTCGTTCGCCGAAGTCCACGATAAGTTGTTCCACCTCTTCATCGTCAGCCGCGACATGAAGGAGTTCTTCCACGAACATCCGGTGCTGCAGAAGGACGGTTCCTTCACCATCGAGCACACGCTGCCCAAGCCCGGCCAGTACGTGCTGTTCAGCGACTTCATGCCCAACGGTGGCGGGCCGCAGCTGATCGCGACCCCGATCGTCACCGCGGGATATGAAGGCGACATCGCCTCGGATGTGCCGAACCTGGTGGCCGATCCCCCATGGGTGCGCACGCTCGATGGCGTGACGATGACGATGCAGCTCGAGCCGGCCAGGCTAATCGCCGGCGAAGAGGTGGACATCCCGATTCATTTCGAGGACGAGAAGACCGGCGCGCCGATCAAGGATCTGCAGCGCTATCTCGGCGCCTTCGGCCACGCGATGATGCTGAGCGAAGACATGATGGAGCACGTGCACGCGCATCCGGCGGAAATGCTCGAGGGCACGACGATCACGTCAGGCGGCGGACCGGATCTCGTATTCCATGCGCTCTTTCCGAAGCCCGGCCACTACCGCATCTGGCTCCAGTTTCAGCGCAAGGATAAATTGTCGACGGTGGCGCTTACCGTGCGGGTGTTGCGGATGGGCGAGACGGCGACCACGCCGTAACGGCCACGGTCGGCTTGGCCTGCAGCGCGGTGGTGCCGGCGTTGTCGTAGTACGCCGTGACGATCAGCCGCGTTCCCGCCGGCAGCGTGATCGGTTCCTTCAAGACGTAAGGTGACGGCCAGTCGGGCCGGAAGTACTTCAGCCACAGCATCGGCTCGACTTCACCATCCGGAAGGATCGCGGTGAGCTCGAGCGACTTGCCGCCGGCGCCAAGCATCGGCCAGAGCGCGGCGGTGGTCGTGGCGGCCTTCAGCGTGATCTCGCCCCGCATCCGCGCGCCGGTTTTTCCCGGCGCCACGGCAGCGGGCGCCACGGCCACTTCGATCGGCGCCACCGCCTGCGCGGGACGCTTCTCCGCGAAGTAGAACCCCAACTCGCCGTCACCGGGCGCGGCGTCATCGGTTCCGCGATAGCCGATTTCCACGGTGAGCTTCGCGTGCGCCGGCAGCTGTAAACCGACCCCGGAAGGCAGGCGATTGACCTGGAGCCCGGGGGTCCAGGTGCCGATCCACTGGCCGTTGCCGGACTGGTAGATCGCGGCATAGCGAACAACGCGCCGATCGGCCGGCTTGAGCTGCAGCGCGCGCAGCCATTTCGCGGTGGCGAAGTCGGTGGTCACCTCGAAGCGCTGCGTGTAGTCCTTGGCGCCCGCGTCGACCTTGTGGCCGGTGCCCACCTTCACCGCCGCATCAGGCGCGCCCTGCTCCCATGCGTTGAGCGACGGGACGATCACCGGCGGCGTGTCTTCGTCTTTCAACAGCACGCCGCTCGGCGCGCCGCCGTCGGCCCACGACAGGATCAAGCTGACTTCCCGCCCGGTGAGGCTGTTGTCGTTGGAGAAATGGCCGTAGCCGCTCACCGCGCTCCAGGGCGGCATCCGGCGTTCGAGGATTTCTTCCTTGATCGCCACCGCCCACGGCCGCGCTTCCTTGTAGGTGGTGAGCGCCATCGCGAGGTTGCCCTCGGTGTGGCACTGGTAGCATTTCTTCTGGAAGATGCGCGCGATCTCTTTTTGAAAGACGATGGTCGTCGTGATCGGCGTATGCGAATACACCGGCACCGGTTCGAGCAGTTGTGAGCCAACCACTGCGGCCAGGACGATCAGCGTGCCGGCAACGGGTCCTTTCCAGCGCATCCTGCCTCTACTTTACCGAAAAACCGCTCGCCGGTGAGTGGACCATTTCTCAGGCCACGATCGGGATGCCATGGTCGGCTCGGTCCGTCAGTATTTCAAACGCGGCACGGTGCTTCGTCATCAGCGTCCGCGTCGGCCGTCCCGGTTGCTCGAGAACGAGCTCGCACGCGGCAATCTTCGTATTCAGGCAGGTCTTCGCGCCGCCAGGCGGATTGTTGTAGGTAAGTCCGACAAACGCCGACGCCGGCGCGTGAATGCGCACCGCGACGCGCGCCTGGGGCGTCGTCGACTCGATCTGCCAGGAGCCAACGTCAAAACGTCCTCTCGCGCGAAACGCCTGTGCCAGGCTGTTGAGCCGGACCTCGCCCTCCGCCGTGCGCACGACGAGGACGCTCAGCGGCGGCGTCCACCACGGTCCAATTCGAAGGCGGGCGGTTGAGCACTCCAGGAACGCGTCCGGCGCGTCGTCGAACCCCGCCACCTGCCCCCAGGCATAAGAATCGGTGTGCCGCTGGCCCCAGTTGTGGTTTTGACTGCCGGTCCAGCCCTGGACCCTGATCGTCTCGTCATTCACCGTCACCGTGCCGTCGAAAACCGCGAAGGGTGTGCCGACCAGTGCCTTGGCCTTGGGAAACCCGCGTTGGTAGAACGATCGTGGCAGGAGCAACAACGGGGCCTGGTCTCCGCCATAGCGAAGATCCCACTGCAGCGTGTTCACACCCGAGCTCGCTCGGCCCTTCAAGTGGTCGGCGGTCAGGACCGCGTCGCCGATGCGCGCGTCGAGGCCGCGTTTCGAAAACTGGCAGGTCGTGATGGGGAACGCTTCCTTGACCGCTGTGATGTGCTGGCGCTCGCCGTCGAAATAGATCGCCCACAACTCGCCAACGGCCTCCGTCGGACGGTTCCTCGGCGAGAACACGGTGTAGCGAATCCAGAACGCCAGTGGCCGTTGCGGATGATTGGCGCGTTGAAAATAGCTCTCGTAATGTCCGGCCGGATCACCTTCGACAAACCGGCAACGGTTCCACTCGTCTCGCTCGGTCATCGGTCCGGGCGCAATCATGGGTGGAGCTTTTCGCCCTTGGCCAGCATCTGGACGAACTTGTCGATGCGCCGCTGGCGGGTCTCGGGTTTTTTCGCCGTCTGGATCCTGTACAGGACCGCGTAGCGGTTCGATCCGGTCAGGGTCGCGAAAAACGCCCTGGCCTTCGCGTTCTGGTTGAGCACCTTCAGGAAATCGGCTGCGGGCTCGGCGGTCTTGTGCGAGTCGTACGCGGACTCCCACTGCCGGTTCTTCTTGGCTCGTTCGATCGCCGCGTGGCCGTCCGGCCGCATCCGCCCGGCCTTGATCAGCGCGAGGGCCTTGTCGCGATTGATCTTCGACCAGACGCTGCGTGGTCCACGCGGCGTAAATTTCTGCAGCCACGATTCCGCGTCGTAGGCTTTTTTCTGGCCGTCGATCCACCCGTGGCATAGCGCCACCTCCAGCGCTTCCTGGTAGTCGACGGACTGTAGTGCGGCGGCCTTCTTGGCGATGCGCAACCAGACGCCGGCAGCCGCGCTCCCCTGCTTCCGCAGCCAGGCGTCCCAGGCGTCCTGGTCTTCGAACAACCTCACTGGCAATTCCGTCATGGTTCAGGCTTCCGTGGGCCTCTCAAGTAAGCCACCCAGTACACCCCGGCGACCATCAACGTGCCGCCGACGATATTGCCGGCAGTGACCGCGGCCAGGTTCGTCGCGACGCCGGCGACGGCGATCGTGCCCTGCCGGTCCAGGGCCATGGCAAAGGGCAGGAAGAACCAGTTCGCAATCGAGTGCTCGAGCCCCATCGTCACAAACGCGGTGATGGGAAACAGGATCGCCAGGATCTTGTCAGCCACGGTGCGCCCGCCCATCGCGAGCCAGACCGCCAGGCACACCAGGGCGTTGCAGAGCAATCCGCGCGCGAATGCGTCGCCGAACGAAAGGCCGGCCTTGGCGCGGGCGACCTGGATCGCGGTTTCGCCGACGGCGCCGGCGTCGAGATTGCCGATGCCGGCCCACACCACGAACAACACGGTGCCCAGGCAGCCGATGACATTGCCGAAGTAGACCAGCACCCAGTTCCGCAGGATGTCGCGCGTGCCGATCAGGCCGCTGGCCCAGGCCATCGCAAGCAGGTTGTTGCCGGTGAACAGTTCCGCTCCGGCGACCACGACCAGGATGAGGCCGAGACAGAAACTGAGGCCGCCGATCAGGCGGGTGATGCCGAAGCCCAGTGTTGACTCGGTGACCACGACGGTGAAGAGCAGCGCGCCCAGCGAAATGAACGCGCCGGCGAGCACGGCCAGCACGAGCAGCGTCAGGGCATCGGTCTGGGCCTTCGCCACGCCGAGGCGCTCCACCATCCGCGCGATCTCTCGCGGCGGATGGGCGTCGGCCTGATTGGAGGTCGTGGTCACGGCGTGAAGTCGCGGATCGCGGCCACCGTTGGCGCGTCGAGTTTCTGCAGCATTGCCACCAGCAGTTCCACCATCTGATCGAAGTCGCGGCGGTTGATCACGCCGTTATGCGCGTGGGTGTAGCGGGCGGGCACCAGCAGGTTGACGGTGGGCACGCCGCCGTTGCTCTTCTGGAGCTCAGCGGAATCATCGCCGTAGCCCTGCACGAGGTCGAGCTGCAACGGCACCTTCTTTTCCGCCGCTGTTTGCTTCACGAACTGGCTGAGTTTCCGGTTGGGCAACGCCGACGAATCGTAGACGAACAGCACCGGCCCGGCGCCAAGCGACGCCTGCGTTTCCTCGGGTCGGCCGCCGTAGACATCACCCGTGATGCCGCCTTCGATCGCGATGCCGAGTTCCGGCTTGACCCTGTCTGCGGCGGTGTGCGCGCCGCGCAGGCCAATCTCTTCCTGCGTGGTGATGGCCCACACGATCTGGTTCGGATGCGGCGTGGTCTGCAGCCGGCGCATCGCCTCGACCACCACCGCGCAACCGACGCGGTCGTCCCAGGCCTTGCCGAGGTAGTTGCTGCTGCCGTTCAACACTTCAAACGGCGAGTCGGGCACGATCGGATCGCCCACCGAGATGCCCATCGCGCGCACCTCGGCCTCCGACGTCGCGCCGACGTCGAGATACAGGCTGTCGCGCGAATAGACGCGGCCGCGTTCTTCGGCGGGGACGATGTGCACGTCGCGGATGCCGGTGACGGCCGTCACGGGACCCCTGGCGCCAATGATCGTCCACCGCTGATCGACCAGCGCCTGGTCCAGCCACCCACCCAGCATCTGCATCGTCAGCAGCCCTCTGGGCGTGATGCGCCGGACCATGCCGCCCAGTTCGTCCATGTGGGCGTCCACCATGATGCGCGGGCCGGTGGTGCCCTGCGTGGCGATGATCGAGCCCATCCCGTCGAAGGTGATGGACGACGCGTACGGCTTCATCGCGTCCACCATCACCTTGCGAATGGGTTCTTCGAATCCCGGCGGTCCGGCAGTGTTGGAGAGGAGGCGAAGCAGGTCGATGGTTCGATCCTGGGCGACGACGGGAGTGGTCAGCGCGAGGATCAGCAGGACGGGAATCGCGTGGGTAGTGCGCATGCCGCCGATTAGAACACACGGCCTCCGGCGCGAACAATGAGCGGGGTCTTCACGGTGCCGTGTCGTCAACCATCGGCGCGCCGGTGCATCGGGCCGGGCAGCCGGGCCAATCGGTGCCCCGGTACTTGCCGAGAAGGGTCCCCACGACGAACGCGACGCGAAAGAACACCGCTTGTATCGGCGCCGGCATGATGAAGACGGATTGGGTGTGACGATGGCGCAGCACCAGGTGGGCGAAGTAGATCAACGACGGCCGCCCCTTGGGGCTGGCGTTGATGACTTCGAAGGCAGCCTGGAGGTATCGGTCGAGGTCCACGACCGGCCGCGCGTAGCCACTGAAGGCCAGCGGTTCGTCGCCTTCATTCCACCACCGATGCGGCACACCCTTCGGCAGCATCGCCGCCTGGCCCGGCCCGGTGTTGACGCGTTGGCCCCCGACCAGTGCCGACAGCGTTCCACGAGTGACGGTGCCCATCTCGTCTTCGAAGTGATGCGTGTGAAGGGGTGGGCCTTCGCCATGCGGCCCGAGTGTTCCGCGCAGTTCGAGGACGATCTCGCCGTTCTCCTTGCGCCTCGCAAGCTCGAGGACTTCGCCGGTGTGCTTGTTTTCCAGTCGCAGGGGTTGGGGAGCCGATGCACTCATGGCTGGTAATGATAATCAGGATTCTCGCTCCGCGCCTTCAAGCCGTTCGCTTCGAAGGCGAGATAGCGTTTTTCATCACCTCCACCACGCGAGCCACGGGGGGCGGCGATGTCGACCGAGATGCTGAACTTCCGCATGCGGGGGACGCGCGCTACCGTCCGGCGACGCAGCGCACCGGTGCGCCGGCCTTGGGCGCGGCCGCCGGCGCCGACGTGGCTGCGCCCGCACTGGTGAGCTGGTCGAACGCGATCTGCTGCAGCGTCTTGGCCTGTGGACGCGACAGCCCGAGCTCGAAGGCCGAGCACTCGTTGTCGCCGAGCGAGCGCGGATCGCGCCCGGTGACGCTGCCGAAGATCACCAGGGCCTCGAGGTAGTAGCCGTAGGTGCTGGCGTGGTAGCTGTCGTAGGTCCAGAGATTGAGCTTGCCGGCGTCGAGGCCATCGTACGGATTCGGATCGGCAGTGCCGGTTTGGATCGCGCGCGTAAACGCCTCGCCGACCGGAATCACCGCCTTGACGCCGGCGCCGGCCGCGGCCTTGTCGTAGGCGGCGCGCACGTCCCGCGCCATCACCTCGATCGGCTGCCCGGCCCAGGCGCCCTTCGCCGGATAGGTTTCATCCGCGCGCGACCAGGTCGCCATCATGTAAATGTCAACTTTCGGATTGTGCTCGCGCAGGACCTCCGCCATCTGCTTGCTGGTGGCAATCAGCTTGGCCGGATCGCGCGGCTTGTCGGCATCGAGCGTGCTGTAGCCGTGCATCACGACCGTGTCCCACCCGTGCGCGGCGATGACGCCGAGCTTGTTGGCGAGGTGAAAGTCGAGCCCGGTGCCGCCGCGCGTCTCGAGCGACACGTCGTAATCGAGTCCCGCTTGCTGGGTGAAGGACTTGAAGAGCGCCGGCACGCCGCCGATGCCTTCGTTGTTGAGGTCCGTCACCGTGTCGGCGCGATAGAAGCGCACCGCCGACCCGGAACCAAACAGGAAGCTGTTGCCGATGAACAACACGCTCGTGCCCGCAGCAGAGCCGGTAATAGCGAACGCCACGGTCAGGGCGGCGACCAAGGCAAGTTTGAACTTCATCGGCCTACCTTACCGCATCAGCATGGTCGCGATACCATGCCAGGCCGCGGTGGCCGACAACAGGGTGACCACCGGCGGAATCGCGAGAAGGGCCAGCAGGAAGCCCGCGATGTAGGCCTTGTGGATGCGCCGGCGGGTAACGAGGTCGTAGATGGGTCCGGCAAGCAGGAACGCCATCGCCAGGATCGCAATCACCGGCGTCCTGCCGCTGGCGAAGGGCAATCGGCTGACGCCGGGACCCACCAGCGCGCCGGCGGTGGCCATCAGCATCAGGCGCTTGTGCGTCTGGGAGTCACGCCGGAAATACCACCCGGCGGCGACGAGGATGCCAAACACCAAGGTCGCGGTCAGGTTGAGCAACAGGAAACCTTCCGCGTTCGGGAACTCCACGCCGGGGATTCCGCTGTGGCCCAGGCGCGCCACGGTGATCGCCGTCGCTGTGCCAATCACGACCATCAGCGCCGCCAGCACGACGCCGGCGGTGCCCAGCCGGCGATGCACGGCCGTGCGGCCGGTCAGCACCAGCGTGGTTTGCGCGACGAAGAGGATCAGCCAGCTCGTAAACACCGCCGCGTGAAAATGGACGATGAGCGGAACTTCGGGTGTGCCGGTGGTAACTTTCGGCAGGTAGGTGTTGGCGAAGCCGCCGATGATCGCCACCGAGGTGACGATCGACATGACGCTGAAGAAGCGGTGATCGGTTGCGGGACTTGGCATGGCTACTCCTACCTTTATGAACTGTCCACGTGCGGGCTGGTTGGCCCTCTCATTTCGG
Source organism: Vicinamibacterales bacterium (assembly GCA_039934485.1). Lineage (GTDB taxonomy): Bacteria > Acidobacteriota > Vicinamibacteria > Vicinamibacterales > UBA2999 > 12-FULL-67-14b. The sequence continues at coordinate 447 of JBDTMB010000241.1, read as the reverse complement.
CGCGAGCTTGATCTCCACTAACTTCTTGACGCTTGCAAGGTCGCTCGCCGAGCAGGCACATCCGGCCAAACTCCGCCTTGGATGGCCGCCACTCCGTCTCGAGTGGCCCAGCGGCGGCTTCCACGATGTGGAGGATGCGCGACCACCACTCGGCGGCAGAGCCCAGCGTCGTTCTTAACTCTGCATCCGTCGGCGATTTGATTGCTGCCGACATCAGAAACCTAGCGCGCGGTGATGGCGTTACCAGAACGCATCGTCTTCACGTTCACGCACCTCCCGGACACGGTACTCAGCGATCTTGCGAACCAGATCCTCTGGCAGGGACTTGTCGTAGGGAATCTGCAGGAAGTTCTTGGTGGTCTTGTGCCTTTCCAGTTCCTTGCGAAATTGCGCCAACCCCGCCGCTGTTGGCGCGAAGTTGAGGTGTGCTTTGTGCGCGGAGAAAGC
>JBDTMB010000240.1:0-8757 GCA_039934485.1 Vicinamibacterales bacterium | reverse complement strand
AGGATTTCCTATCGTCGCTTGGCGAACACTTCGATTGGGTGATCATGGATTCGCCACCAGTGATGGCGGTGACCGATGCGAGCGTGATCGCGCACAGCGCCACGGGCGTCGTGTTTGTTGTCGGCGCCGAGATGACCAGCAAAGGTGCTGCTAAGGCGGCGCTTGAGCAACTCGACTCGGCAAAGGCCAAGTATGTGGGCGGCATCCTGAACCGTGTTGACGTGCGTCGAAATCCCTACTACTACGCCCGCCATTATCGCCGGGAGTATCAGAATTACTACACCAAGGCAGGCGCCTAATAACCGGGGCCCAAGTGGCCAACGCCCTTAGGGTGGCGCCGCCGATCCCCAAACCTATGCTCAGCCAACAATCAATACTCATCACAGGCGGCACTGGCTCGTTCGGGAAGGAGTGTGTTCGAACTATCCTGAGTCGGTACCAGCCCAAGAAGCTGATCATTTATTCTCGCGATGAGCTCAAGCAATTCGAGATGGCGCAAGTCTTTCCAGACTCAACATACGACTGCATGCGCTACTTCATAGGGGATGTACGCGACCTAGACCGACTGAAGCAGGCGATGCAAGGGGTAGACCTTGTTATTCACGCCGCCGCGCTCAAGCAAGTACCGGCGGCAGAGTACAACCCGATGGAGTGCATCAAGACCAACATACATGGCGCGGAGAACGTCATCAGGGCAGCGCTGGAGAACGAAGTCACCAAGGTGATTGCGCTCTCGACGGACAAGGCCGCAAGTCCTATTAACTTGTACGGCGCGACAAAGTTGGTCTCGGACAAACTCTTTGTTGCAGCGAACAACATTGCTGGTGGACACCGCACACGCTTTGCGGCCGTCCGGTACGGTAACGTCGTCGGGTCGCGCGGCTCGGTCGTGCCTTTCTTCCAGAAGCTGATAGACGAGAAAGCGGGCTACCTGCCCATCACAGACGAGCGGATGACGCGCTTTTGGATCACGCTGAACCAGGGCGTGGATTTTGTTATCAAGAGCTTTGCCCGGATGCGCGGGGGCGAAATATTTGTGCCCAAGATTCCTTCCGTAAGAATCGTAGACCTCGCAACCGCGATGGCGCCGTCGTTTCCGCAAAAGGTGATCGGAATTCGACCGGGGGAGAAGATTCACGAGGTCATGTGTCCGGCAGACGACTCGCATCTAACGCTGGAATTTGACGACCACTTTGTAATCCGCCCTACGATCACATTCACCGAAAGGGACAACGATTACAGCCAAAACAAGATCGGCGAGAATGGTGGCCCGGTCCAGCAAGGATTCGAATACAACTCCGGCCGTAACGAGCCCTTGCTGAGCGTTCAAGAAATCCTCGAATTCAATAACCTTGCGGGCGTCAGATGATCCCTTACGGTCGGCAGGACATCGCCGAAGCCGACATCAAGGCAGTGGTTGAGGTCCTGCGGTCTGATTTCTTGACGCAGGGACCGGCTGTGCCGGCCTTTGAGCGCGCCGTTGCGGAGCGCTGCGGTGCCCGGTACGGCGTTGCGGTCAACAGCGCGACCAGTGCGCTCCATATCGCGTGTTTGGCGCTGGGAGTGGGGCCTGGCGACTGGGTGTGGACCAGCCCAATCACGTTCGTGGCCAGCGCCAACTGTGGCCTCTATTGCGGCGCGCGGGTTGACTTCGTTGACATCGACCCACAGACCTACAACATCAGCGTAGAACGACTGGCGGAAAAACTTGCGACCGCAGAACCGCAGGGCCTTCTGCCTAAAGTAGTAGTACCGGTTCACCTGTGCGGCCAACCGAGTGAGATGGAGCGCATTCGGGCACTGAGCCTTCGGTACGGCTTCAAGGTCCTGGAAGATGCGTCTCATGCAATTGGAGGGCAATACCAGAGCGAACCGATCGGCTGCGGGCGGTACAGCGACATCACGATCTTCAGCTTTCATCCGGTCAAGATCATCACCACCGCGGAAGGCGGCATGGCGACGACCAACGATTCGGCGCTGGCAGCACGCATGCAGCTTCTTCGAACTCATGGCATCACGCGCGACCCGGCGCAAATGACGGGGCAACCAGATGGCCCGTGGTACTACCAGCAGATTGAACTAGGATTCAATTACCGGATGACTGACATCCAAGCCGCACTTGGCCTGAGTCAGCTGGGCCGCCTGGAACTGTTTGTCTCTCGGCGGAACGCTATCGCCCAGCAGTACGACCTTCTGCTAGCAGACCTGCCTGTCGTCACGCCTTGGCAACATCCGGACGGCCGCTCAAGCCGTCACTTGTACGTGATTCGTCTAAAACTCGCCGAGGTGGCACACAGTCATCGAGAAATATTCGAAGGACTGCGCGCGAAGGGCATCGGAGTCAATCTGCACTACATCCCGGTGTATAGCCAACCATTCTTCGAGCGTCTCGGTTACCGGTTTGAGCCCTGCCCGAACGCCGAGCGTTACTATGCGGAAGCAATCAGTCTCCCCATTTATCCCGGCCTGACCGACGGCGAAGTGAATCGAGTGGTGTCAGCTCTAGCCCAAGTTGTGTGAAGACACCAACAATGGCGGCCGGTCAAGAATCGGTTGTGCAACTGGCGCTGGGAACAGCGCAGTTCGGTGTGGCCTACGGCGTAGCCGGTCGAGGCCAGGTGGTTCCCGAGCCTGAAGTGAGGGGCATCTTTGAACACGCGGCCACGTGTGGAATCCGGGTCCTCGATACCGCTCCGGCTTACGGGGCGATCGAGGCGCGGTTGGGGTCGCTGCTCGAAGGCCTCGATTTTGAAGTTGTCTCGAAGATCAGCGCACTCCCGGCGGCCGTTGCCGAGGAGGACGCCCGGCAGATCGTTGACGCCTCGATCGCGCGCTCCGTCGATCGGTTGGGTTCAAGGCTGACCACCCTACTCTTCCACCGCGGGGAGGATCTCCTCGGACCACACGGCGATGCGCTGTGGGGTACAGCCCAGTCCTTTGCGGGCGCGGGCCTGCGGATTGGCGTGTCGTGCTATGACCCTGGCACCCTCGTGGAGCTGCGACGACGATATCCGATCACGGTGGCGCAAGTACCGGGGAACGCGCTCGACCAACGGTTGGCCGCCTCGGACAGAGGATCCATATCCGAAGTCGACATTCATCTCAGATCGGTGTTTCTGCAAGGACTGCTCTTGTTGCCAGCCATCGCGGCGCGCGAACGTGTGCCGGCAGCAAGCGGCGCCATTGCCCGGTGGGCCGACTGGTGCGCATCGCTCAGGATCGGGCCCATCGCGGCCGCGCTCGCAACAGCCCGTGCGGTCCCTGGGGTGAGACTATGTGTCGTGGGGGTCGATCGCGAGGCGCAACTGAAAGAGATCCTTGTCGCGTGGGATATTACCGCGCCACCCGCCGCCAAACACTTGGCGTGCGATGACCTCGATGTCATCGACCCGCGGCGCTGGGCAGCGCACTGAGGCCTCGGTCATTTGATTTGGTAATCAGGACATGAAACGCTGCGTGCTGTGTGGTTTGCCGGAGACTCACGAGACCATCGCGTTTGATGATGCCGGCGTCTGTAATATCTGCCTCCAGCACCGCTTCAAACAGGACCGAATCGACTGGGGCGCGAACAAGAAGGCGTTGGACACCCTAATCGAGGAACATCGAGGCAAGTACGACTATGACTGCATCGTGCCGTTCAGTGGCGGCAAAGACAGCACGTGGACGCTCCATTACCTGGTCAAGGAATACGGCGTAAAGCCGCTGGTCGTTCGTTTCGATCACGGATTCTTTCGGCCGAACCTTGAAGAGAACGTCAAGCGAACGGTTCGCCGACTCGGCGTCGATATTCTGACATTCACACCCAACTGGCACGTGGTTCAAAAGCTCATGCTCCAGAGCTTCCTCGAAAAGGGAGATTTTTGCTGGCACTGTCACACCGGCATCTTTTCGTACCCGATGTGGGTCGCCATTGAGAAGAAGGTGCCCCTCATCATATGGGGCGAACCTTCGTCGGAATACACGGCATACTTCAGCTACGACCAGGTCGAGGACGTGGACGAGAAGCGGTTTAACCGGTATGTGAATCTCGGCATCAGTGCCGATGACATGTTCGTTCGGCTAGGCGGCAGCGTCGACATGCGCGACCTCAAACCGTACTCGTATCCTCCTCTCAAGGAGTTGCGTGCTCTCAGATATCGGTCCGTGTGCCTTGGCTCTTACGTCCCCTGGGATGTCAAGAGGCAGTCTGAGATCATCAAGCAGGAGCTCGGCTGGTGCGGAGACACGGTCGAGAATGTACCCACGCAGTACGGCTACGAAAAGATCGAGTGTTACTTGCAGGGAGTTCGCGACTACATCAAGTACATCAAGCGGGGGTACTCGCGGCCCTCTCACTTGGTGGCCCTTGACGTGCGCAACGGGCGAATAACGAAGGAAGAGGGCGCCCACCTTGTTCAACAGCATGAGGGCCGTCGGCCCCCCAGTCTCGACATCTTCTTGAAATTCATCGGGATGACCGAGACAGAGTTCCTGGCCATCGCCATGAGCCACCAGGTAGCCCCACATGTTCATGACCCTGCGCTCACGCAAGCAGGGGACAAGACACCCGACTTCGATCGCTGGAGTCAAGAGGGACACATGCCTCGTGAAGAATCCGCCCAGTTAATCACGTTGTGGCGTTCGCGGAACCCAAACGATTTGAAGCGATGAGCGCCGGCCTGGCGGCACGCGTGGGCATTGTCGACTATCAAGCCGGCAACCTGCAGTCCATCCGAAACGCGCTCACCTCACTGGGAGCCTACGTCCTGTGCGTTAGAGAACCTGGGGAAGTTCGTGGCTGCACACACCTGGTCCTTCCTGGTGTAGGCGCGTTCGGATTCTGCGCCGACCGCCTATCTGCGAGCGGGTTGATACCGGCCCTCGAGGACTCGGCATTAGGGCAAGGTATTCCTTTGCTCGGGATCTGCGTCGGCATGCAATTGCTCGCTGATGGAAGCGAGGAATCGCCGGAAGTCAGCGGCCTCGGGTGGCTGGGCGGGCGCGTGCGGCTGATTCCGGATAGTGGCCCAGGAATACGCGTCCCCCACGTCGGATGGAATGCCGTGACATTTGATCGCCACTGGGCGAACTTCCAACCGGGGACCGAGGCCGACTTCTATTTTGATCACTCGTACGCCTACACCGAGCCGCGTCGTGGAGTGACCGTGGCATCGTGCCAGCACGGAATCTCCTTCAGCGCCGTGGTCCAACACGACAACATCGTCGCCGTGCAGTTTCATCCCGAGAAGAGCCAAACTTCCGGCATGCGGTTTCTCCGTGGCTTCCTCGCTGCTCAGTGCCAACCAGACTGAAGAGGCGGTTGGTGCCGAAGCTGCTCATTCAGCATCGAACCCTTGGACGATTTCTGAGGCCGGTGCTCGTGACCACTCAGCGGTACCAGACTGCCGTTGACGTCGGCGACCCTGTCTCTCAGGCCAAGATCTACGAAGCACAACTCGCCGATGAACTCATCGTGCTCAATATCGACGGAACGCCTATCGGCGATGATGTGGTGATGCTGGCTTTGATCGAACGCCTCGCTTCAGAGACGTTCATGCCGCTCGCCGTCGGCGGAGGTGTTACCACAGTGGACGACTTTGCCCGTCTGCTTGAGCGAGGCGCGGATAAGGTAACGGTCAACACGTCAGTCCTTGATCGCCCAGGGATCATCTCAACGGCCGCAGCGCGTTTCGGCACTCAGTGCGTCGTGGTTTCTATTGATTTCAAGGTTGATGCCGATGGCAATGCCACGGTGTATCGAGACCACGGCCAGCATGCGACAGGCCGGACCGTGCTCGACTGGGCCGTTGAGGCGACCACGCGCGGCGCAGGCGAACTTCTGCTGACCGACGTGGATCGTGACGGCACGGCCGCCGGACTGAACTGCGATGTCGGTCGCCTCGTCGCGGACGCGGTGCGCGTGCCAACCATCTTGTCCGGTGGCTGCGGACTCAGCGAGCATTTTGTTGAAGGGTTCACACGGGGGCATGCACAAGCCGTCGCAGCCGGCACTTTCTTCAGCTTCCGCGACCAGAATCCAATGCAGACCCGGGCTCACATCCGCAACGCGGGCATTCCAATTCGAATGGAGACGTGATGCGCAAGGCACCCACTGCGCACTGGCACGCCCACCAAGTCGAGCTCTTCTTACTGGAGCCCCACGATGTCACCGACAGTTACGCGGGCTGGCTGAATGATCCGGAGGTCAACCGATACCTGGAAAGCCGATTCGTACCCCACGACATCGCGTCGGTACGCGACTTCGTCGGAGGTGTGCTTGCTGACAGCCGTGCGCTCCTTCTTGGCATCCGCGCGCTCGGGCGCCACGTCGGCAACATCAAGCTGGCTCCCATAGAGGTGCACCACGGTCTTGGGGAAGTTGGAATAATGATTGGCGAGAGGGAGGCGTGGGGTCGTGGCTTAGGCAGCGAGGCGATCCGCTGCGTCGCCACCATTGCCGCGCAGGAGTTCGGTCTTCGAAAACTGACGGCTGGCTGCTACGCATCCAACGTGGGGAGCGCGAAGGCGTTCCAGAAAGCCGGCTTTCACGTTGAAGGCGTCAGACCCCGGCACTTCCTGCTCGACGGGCGGCCGGAAGACTTGATACTCATGGCGCAGTTCTTGGACGCGGGCGCCTCCGCAATATCGAAGTGAAGGTTCGGGTACTGGCCGTCGTGCAGGCCCGAATGGGCTCGACTCGCCTTCCCGAAAAGGTGATGCGCCTGATCGACGGTAGGCCGATGATTGAAGTTCTCCTTCGCCGGCTAGCCCGGTCGTCGAGAATCGATCGCATAGTTCTAGCCACGGCTGAGGGTCCCAGCAACGCGCCGCTCGCCGCCCTTGTTCGAGGTCTTGGATATGAGGTCTTCCAGGGAAGCGAACATGACGTTCTCGACCGCTACTATCGGGCTGCCCGATCGTATCGGCCCGACGTCGTGGTGCGTGTCACGGGGGACTGTCCGTTGATTGACGCCTGTCTGGTAGACCGGGTCATTGCGGATTATGAAGCAGGCGGAGCCGAGTATGTCAGCAACATCCAGCCGCCAACCTATCCGGATGGGCTCGATACTGAAGTATTTGCTTTCAGTGCGCTCGAAAATGCGGCGCAGCATGCCGTCAAACCGTTTGATCGCGAGCATGTGACGCCATTCATCCGTGAGTCGGGCCGATTCACGACTCGCAACGTCGCACACACCGTCGACCTGTCCAGCGAGCGGTGGACGGTGGACGAACTTGCGGATCTCGACGTGGCCAACGCGGTGTTTGAACACTTCCGGCCGCGCACCGACTTCGGATGGGAGGACGTGATGGCCCTTCGACGAGAAAAGCCGGCGTTGTTTGACGCCAATAGGCATCTGGTTCGAAACGAAGGAGCCGCGTTGGGGACAGGGCAGAAGCTGTGGAAACGAGCCAAGCAGGTGATTCCCGGCGGCAACATGCTCCTTTCGAAGCGTGCCGAGATGTTTCTCCCTGATCAATGGCCGGCGTACTTCGACAAAGCCAAGGGCTGCCGTGTGTGGGATTTGGATGGGCGCGAATATGTCGACATGTCCATCATGGGCATCGGCACCAATACGCTAGGCTACGGGCATCCCGAAGTGGACGAGGCCGTGGTAAAGGCTGTGGCATCCGGCAATATGTCGACGTTGAACTGCCCCGAGGAAGTTGACCTTGCGGAGCGAATGCTCGTTCTCAACCCCTGGGCCGACATGGTTCGCTTTACTCGGTCTGGTGGCGAAGCCAACGCCGTGGCCATCCGCATCGCGCGCGCTGCAGCCGGCAAAGAGACGGTCGCCTTCTGTGGATACCACGGATGGCACGACTGGTACTTGTCGGCCAACCTCGGCGACGAAAAGAGCCTTGCCGGCCACCTGCTGCCAGGACTCGAACCAAACGGTGTACCACCGCAGCTTCGCGGCACCGCATTTCCCTTCAGCTACAACGACCTGACCGCTCTCGAAGCGATAGTGAACACCCATGACGTCGGCCTCATCATCATGGAGGTCGTCCGTAATCAGGGACCGGTTGACGGATTCCTCGATAAGGTGCGGAAACTGGCCACCGACCGTGGCATCGTCCTGATCTTCGATGAGTGCACCTCCGGATTCCGTCAGACCTTCGGTGGACTGCACACGGAATACGGGGTCGAGCCTGACATGGCGATGTACGGCAAGGCGATGGGAAACGGGTATGCGATCAACGCCGTAGTGGGGCGGCGAGAGGTAATGGAGGCGGCGCAGACGACGTTCATCAGCAGCACCTTCTGGACCGAACGCATGGGGCCGGCGGCGGCGCTGAAGACTTTGGATGTCATGGCAAGCGTCAAGTCATGGGAAACGATTACGGCGACTGGACGTGACATCACGGCCCGTTGGAACGCGATGGCTGATCGGCACGGCCTGTCGATCACGACCAGCGGGCTTCCGGCGCTGACCAGCTTTGTATTCAACAGCCCACGGCACCTGTCCTACAAGACTCTGCTCACACAGGAGATGCTGTCAAAAGGGTACTTGGCCGGCACCAGTGTGTACGCGTGCACAGAACACACGCCGACCGTAGTGGACGCCTACTTCGAGTCGCTCGACCCGGTGTTCAAGCTGATCCGAGAGTGTGAAGACGGCGCTGACGTGACGACCCTTCTCAAGGGGCCGATCTGCCACGCAGGGTTCAAACGCCTCAATTGAAGGGGCATCTCCGCATCGCAGTCCGCGCCGATGCCTCCGCCCAGATTGGTACGGGTCACATCATGAGGTGCTTGACCCTCGCCGACGCCGCCGG
>JBDTMB010000239.1:0-8767 GCA_039934485.1 Vicinamibacterales bacterium | reverse complement strand
CGCCGAAGAATTTCTACCTGCAGGGCCAGCCCACGCTGTGGGAGGTCTACGGCATCCCCAAGGGCGGCAACGACTACTTCATCCAGATCACCACCGACTCGGTGGTCTGGGGCGGACTGTCGGGCGCGACGCCGGCCGAGGCCGTCAGCTGGGGCAAGGTGAACCCGTCGGTGCTTCCGGACACGGCGGTGGCGTATTGCGACTCGACCATTGCCTTCCCGTTGTTCTGCGAGTACGTGGTGGGCCACAAGAACGGCCGGCGCAAGCGCAAAGCGCTGCTCAGGCAGCGCCTGAAGCTCGTCGACGACCTTGCCCGTGAAGCACGGAAGAGAATAAAGAATAAGAAATGACGAATAACGAAAGCCGAAGCCTGAAGCCAGAAGCCTGAAGCCTGACATGGGCACGCTGTGGTCTGAACTCGGTCCGGTCGTGGATCACGCCGCGGAACGGCCGCGCGTGTATGCCGACGCCAATGTGCCCGTTGGTTTGGTCGCCTACATGCGCGAGCGGCTGCAGTGGGACGTCCTCTTCGTGATGGAGCATCCGGACTTGCGCCGCGCCCGCGACGAGGCGCACTTCAAGCTGGCGCGACAGTTGCGCCGCACGCTCGTGACGTTCGACCGCGACTACCTCGACGATCGGCTGTTTCCACCGGACCAGGGCAGCGGCGTCCTGGTGATCGCCGCGCCCGATGAACGGGCCCTGGCGGACCTGCTCACTCGGCTCGATGCGGGCCTCTTCAGCAAGCCGGCGGGGCCGCTGCCGCTGGATGGACGCAAACTGCACGCGCACTCTGATTGGCGCCCCGACTATGCGTGAGATGACCCTGGGATTGGATCTGTCGGATACCCCGGCACGAATCGTTGTCGTCAACGCCAACGGCCAGGTGCTGGCGCGCGCCGACATCATGCCCGCCAGCGGCGGGTTGCCGGCCGGCGTGCGTGAGGCGGCCAAGCGAGCCATCGCGGATGCGGGTGGTCCCGCGGCGGCGTCGGCCGTCGCCTTTGCCGCGTCGGGCGAAACCGTGCCCGCCAAGATCGTGACGGCGCTCGGCGCCGCCCTGCCCGGCGCCCGGCCTCCGCTCGCGATCGCCGCCGGAACCGCCGCGCTGCTCGCCGAGCAGTGGATCGGCGCCGCGAAGGGCCTCAAGAACGTGATCACCTGCGCGATTGGCGAACACGTCACCGCCGGCATCCTGCTCAACGGCGAACCCTGGTACGGCACCCACGGTCACGCCGCGTCGGTCGGCTGGCTCGCGCTCAATCCGGTTGAGCGCGAGGACTATCGGCGCTACGGCGGGCTCGAAGCCGAGATCGGCGCGGCCGGCATCGTCCGCCGCCTCGTCTGGCGCATCAAGTCGGGCGACCGCTCGATTGTCAGCGAGCAAGTGGGCGGGGACTTTGCGCGCGTTACCGCCGACGGCGTCTTCCAGGCGGCGCGGCAGGGCGACGGCGTCTGCATTTCCGTGGTGCGCGACACCGCGAAGTACGTCGGCATGGCCATCGCCAACCTGGCGACGATGCTCGATCCCGAAGTGATCGTGCTCGGTGGCATCATCGCCTCGTCCGGCGACATGATGCTCGAGGCGATTCGCGTCGAGTGCAGCCGCCGCCTGCAGCCCGCGCAGTCCGAACGCATCAAGATCGTGCTGTCCACGCTCGGCCCCGACGCCGCGGCGATCGGCGCGGCCCGCGCCGCGCGCGCATGATCGTCCTGGCCGGCGCCGACCTCGTCCTGCCCGGCCGCGTGCTGCACGGCGGCACCCTCATCATCGACGCCGGGCGGATCGTGGCGATTGAGCCGCGGATTGTGGATGGCCCCGAGGCGGCGACGCGGATTGATCTTTCCGGCCACGTCATCGTGCCAGGGTTCATCGATGTCCACGTCCACGGCGTCGAGGGCATCGACGTGCTCGACGGCGCGGCCGCCGTCGCCGCGGTCGCGCGCCGGCTGCCGCGCTACGGCGTCACCGCCTTCTGCCCGACCTCGGTCGCCTGCGAACCGGCGGCGCTCTCGACCCTGCTGGCCAGCGTGAGCGCGGCGCAACAGCAGGCACCCGTGCAGTCGTCGCGGGTCCTCGGCGCGCACCTCGAGAGCAACTTCATCAATCCCGAGTGGAAGGGCGCGCAGCCGGCCGGTTGCCTTCGGGTGCCACTGTCGAAGGCAGAAAGCCAAAGGCAGAAGGCAGACGGCGAGTTCACGGGCCGCGACATCCTCGCCGTGATCGCACGGCATCGATCCGGCATCGGCATCATCACGCTCGCGCCGGAACTGCCGGGTGGCATCGACCTGGTTCGCGAATTGGTCGCCGCGGGACATCGTGTGTCGATTGGGCACACGGGCGCGACCTACGAGCAAGCCCGCGACGCCATTGCGGCGGGCGTCAGCCAGGCCACGCACCTCTTCAACCGCATGTCGCCGATCACGGCGAGATCACCCGGCGTGGTGGGCGCGGTGCTCGAGTCGGACGCGGTGGCGGCGGAGATCATCTGCGACGCGTTTCACGTGCACCCGTCGCTCGTGGCCCTGGCGGTGCGCGCGAAATCGACGCGGCTGGTCATGGCCATCACCGACGGCACGGCCGGATCGGGACTGCCGGCCGGAAGCCGGGCCCGCCTTGGCTCCCAGTCCATTGTCGTCACCGAGAAGTCGGCGCTCCTCGAAGATGGGACCCTGGCCGGCAGCATCCTGACGATGGACGGCGCGTTTCGGATGCTGGTCGAGCGCCTCGGCCTGGCGCTGCCCGAGGCGGCGCGGATGTGCGCGTCGACGCCGGCCGAGCGGCTCGGCCTTGCCGACTGTGGCCGCCTCGAAGCCGGCCTGCTCGCCGACCTCACCGTGCTCGACGCCGGCCTGCGCGTCCGCCAGACCTACGTGAGCGGCGCCCCGGCGCTGGAACACTGAGCGCCGGCGCGCCGTCTACTCAGCGGAGGTGCCCATGACGTCCAGGTTCTATCCGTCTCTTCGCGCCGCCGTGGCGGTGATGCTGGCGTCCATGCTGGGCGCGGCCTGCGAGGTCAACCTCAATACCGAGGGGCTGGCGTCGCGGGACACCAAGACCTACCAGGTCACCGGCGCCCCGGACGTGGTGCTCGAGACCTTCGACGGCGCCATCGAAATCCATTCATGGGACCGCAACGAGGTGGAGGTCGAAGTCGAAAAGCGCGCGATGGACCAGTCGCTGATCGACCAGATCAAGGTCGAAGCCGAGCAGAAGGGCAACACCATCGTGATCCGCGTCACCGGACCCGCGGCCGCCGAGTTCCACGGCCTGACGATCGGGCACAACGTGTCGCCCAGCGGGCGGCTTCGCGTGGCGGTGCCGCGCGTGGCGAACCTGCAGGCGAAGAGCGGCGATGGCTCGATCCGCGCCGAGGAAGTGGACGGCAAGATCGTGCTCAACACCAGGGACGGCAGCGTGACGGTGGCCCGCCTGTCGGGCGACCTCCAGATCCGCACCGGCGACGGTTCCATCCGGATGGACCGCGTCAGCGGCAAGGTCGACCTCGAAACCAACGACGGCAGCATCACGTTCACCGCCAAGCCCACCGTGCTGCGCGCCAAGACCGGCGACGGGTCGATCCGCGCGACGATCGACATGGATGCGGTGATGAGCGACAACTGGGACATCACGACTGGCGACGGCAGCGTCGTGCTGTCGTTACCGTCGTCGTTCAACGCCGAGCTCGACGCGGAGACCAGTGATGGCTCGGTCCGGGCCACGCATCCCGAATTGCGCGATGAACAGGCCGGCCGCCGCCGCGGTGAAGACAGCGACGAGCGGCGCGAGCGCCGCCGCACGCTGCGCAGCAAGATGGGTGACGGCGGCAAGACGCTGCGCGTGCGCACCGGCGACGGGACGATCAGGATCGAGAGCTAGGCCGCAGCTGACGCAGACCCGCTCCCTGGCGGTGCCCGGTGTCATCCGGGGCGCGTCGTGATCCGCGGTGACGGCGCAGCGTAGGTCGTCGGATCCGCGATGCCGGCGGCATGAAATGCGTCACGGCGCTCGCGGCACTTGCTGCAGAGCCCGCAATGCACGGGGACGTCTGCCCTCGACGGATTCATGCACGACAGCGTGAGCTCGAGCGGCACGTTGAGCTCGATCCCCCGCTTGATGACATCTTCCTTTTCCCACGCCAGGAACGGCGCGGCGACGTCCAGTGGATGATCGAGCCCAAGGGACATCGCGCGCGCCATCGACGCGAAGAATTCGGGACGCGCATCCGGGAACGGATTGCCGGCCAGCGGTCCCATGGCGATTCGTCCGGCCCGTGATTGGGCGGCGACGACGCCGGCCTTGGTGAGCAGGACGAGGTTGCGGCCGGTGAGGTAGACGTCCTCATCGGGCGTGTCGTATGCCGGAGGCACGCCGCGGATCGCCCAGTGCGTTGCCGGGTAGACGTCCCGCATGGTGAATTCCACGCGCGCGAGGGGCGCCACCCGGCCGGCGAACACCGGCGCCGCGAGGAGGCGAGCGAGCATCGCGATCTCCGCCGGCTCCCAGGCCAGGCCGACCGAGACATAGACCGGCAGCACCGTGGACGATTGCGCTTCGTGCGCAGCGAGCACCGCGCTGTCGAGCCCGCCGGAGAGAAGGACCAGGGTCGGCATCGGCCTACCAGTATCATCGATGGCGTGACGATTGTGTTCGACCTCGACGGGACCCTGATCGATTCGGCCCGCGACCTGGGCGAAGCTGCCAGCGAGCTGGTCCAGTCATTCGGCGCCCCGCCGATGCCGGTGGCGGAGGTGGTCGAAATGGTCGGCGACGGCGCGCCGATCCTGGTGCGGCGCGCGTTGACACGCGCCGGCCTCGATCCCGGGACACCGGGCGCCCTCGAGCGATTCATGCAGATTTACGATCGCCGCCTGATGGATCACACGACGGCGTATCCGGGCGTGATCGAAGGGCTGGCGCTGGCGGTGCAGCGCGGTCCGCTGGCGATCCTCACCAACAAACCGCTGGGGCCGTCGATCGGCATCCTCGAGGCTTTGGGGCTGCGCGGCTTCTTCTCGCGGATCATCGGCGGCGACAGCGAGTACGGGCGCAAGCCCGAGCCGGCCGGCCTGCGCGCCCTGATGGACGGCCCGACCATGATGATCGGGGACTCTCCAGCGGACGCGAAAGTGGCGGTGGCCGCGGGCTGCGCGTTCGGTTTTGCGCGCTATGGATTTGGCGCGGCGAAGTTTCGCCCGGAACCGCCGCAGACGCCGTTCGTGATGGACCACGCCCGCGAGTTGGCCGGGATGCTGGATCGGTACGCAGGGGTCAGCGGCCCCGGCCGCGGCGGCGAGGGCTAAAGCCCTCGCCCTCCATCAGCGGTCACGAGGAGCTTCGACGCGGCGCGGGCGCCGATCGTCATGCGCGCGTCGCGCCGGCCCTTCAGCCGCACGCTGTCGGACACTTCGTCCCGCGCCTCGACTTCGATGGTTTCGCCCGGCTTCAAGTGATTGCTTTCGATGAAGCGGAGGAACGCGGCATCCTGGTCGGTCACGCGCGCCACGGTCACCGGCGTGTGCAGCGGGCAGGTCAGCAACGTTTCGAGCGGCCGTCGCGGCAACTGTCCGTCGGCGGTCGGAATCGGATCGCCGTGCGGATCGGACTCGGGATGACCGAGCATGTCGTCGATGCGGTCGATGAGCCGATCCGACACCACGTGCTCCATCTGCTCCGCGTCCTCGTGGACCTCGTCCCAATTCATCCCGATCACCTGGACCAGGAACGACTCGATGAGCCGGTGACGCCGCCGGCGCCGCGCGGCGAGCCGTTCGCCCGACGAGGTCAGCCGCACGCCATTGTACGGCTCGTACGCAGCCAAGCCGGATTCGGCGAGAGCCTTGACCATGGTCGTGGCCGTGCCCGGCGCCACGCCCAACGTCGCGGCCAGTTGCCCCATCGGCACCAGCCTCTGCCCGTTCTCGAGCTGGGCCTCGGCCACGTAGATGGCCTTCAGATAATTCTCGACTGTGCTCGAAGGAAGCATCGTAGGTTCAACATTTTAGCAAACTTTGAGGACAGGGGGCTTGCGTATTAGTGCGATAGTCGTTTATAGTTTTGATTAATCAAAATCAGCCACAGATGAACACAGATAGACCGATGCCCTCCCTCGCCGATGTCGTCCGGGTACCGTCGCTCCCCGAGGTTTACCGATCGATTAGCATTCCTGCGGGCCGGAATCCGTGGCGCCGCTTGTTGGCGTTCCTGGGCCCCGGCTACCTGGTGTCGGTGGGGTATATGGACCCCGGCAACTGGGCCACCGACATCGCCGGCGGGTCGAAGTTCGGCTACACGCTGCTCAGTGTGATCCTGATTTCCAACCTGATGGCGATTCTGCTCCAGGCGCTGTGCGTCCGGCTGGGGGTGGCCACCGGCCGCGACCTGGCGCAAGCGTGCCGCGATTACTACTCGAAGCCGGTCGCGATTTCGTTGTGGCTCCTGTGCGAAGTGGCCATTGTCGCCTGCGATCTTGCGGAACTGCTGGGCAGCGCCCTGGCGCTCAACCTGCTCTTTGGGATTCCGATGGCGATTGGCGTGTGCCTGACGACGCTCGACGTGCTCGTCCTGCTCTGGCTCCAGAACAAGGGTTTCCGCTACACCGAAGCGATCATCATCGTGCTCGTGGCGACCATCGCGGTGTGCTTCGGCGTGCAGGTGTTCCTGTCCAGGCCCGAGTGGGGGAGCCTGATGGTCGGCCTCATCCCGACGCCGCAGATCGTGAGCAATCCCGAGATGCTCTACATCTCGATGGGCATCCTCGGCGCGACGGTGATGCCGCACAACCTCTACCTGCACTCCTCGATCGTGCAGACGCGGGCGTGGAGCCACGCAGAGAAGGACAAGCGCCAGGCGATCACGTTCGGCACCATCGACTCGACCGCGGCGCTCTCGATGGCATTTTTCATCAACGCCGCGATCATGATCGTGGCGGCGGCGGCGTTCAATCGCGCGGGCCACTACGACGTGGCCGATATCCGCGACGCCTATCAACTCCTCTCGCCGCTGCTCGGCGTCGCCGGCGCCAGTACGCTCTTCGCGCTCGCGCTGCTGGCGTCGGGCCAGGCTTCCACGCTCACCGCGACGCTGGCGGGCCAAATCGTCATGGAGGGTTTCCTCCACATCCGTCTCCCGGCGTGGCTGCGCCGGTTGATCACGCGGCTGCTGGCGCTGATTCCCGCGCTCATCACCATCGTCTGGTTCGGCGAGGGTAGCACCGGACACCTGCTGGTGCTCAGCCAGGTGGTGCTGAGCCTGCAGTTGTCGTTCGCGGTGATTCCACTCGTGATCTTCACGAGCGACCGCAAGCGCATGGGCGTCTTCGTCAATCCCTGGTGGTTGACGGCGGCCTCTTGGGTCGTCGCGGTGGCCATCGCCGCGCTCAATGCCTGGTTGCTGGTGCAGACGATCGGCGGTTGGATCGCGGGGTAAGATTTGCGCGTGTCCCTTCGCCGCGCCTTTGACACGCCGGAAACCAAGCGGCGCTACAACCGACAACTCTTCGCCACGATTGCCGATCGCTACGATCTGATCACGGCGGTGCTGTCGTACGGCCAGGATGCGCGGTGGAAACGACGGCTGGTCGCTGAAGCGGCGATCACCCCGCACGATCGCGCGCTGGATCTCGCCTGCGGCACCGGCGACATCGCCTTCGCCGTGGCCGCTCGCGGCGCGCGCACCGTCGGTCTCGATCTCACCTTTCGCATGCTCGCGCTCGCCGGCCAGAAGCAGGCAGCGCTGGTCCCCGGCGAGCAGCACCCCGGGGCAGGAATCGCCTCCCGGCAGCAATTACGTCCCGTCCGTTTCATCCAGGGCGACATGACCTGGCTGCCGTTTGTCGCATCCAGCTTCGATGTCGTGACGACGGGCTATGGCTTGCGGAATGTGCCCGACCTGCGCGCGGCGATCGCTGAGATTGGCCGCGTGTTGAAACCGGGCGGACGATTTCTCTCGCTCGACTTCAACCGGCCGCAATCCGCGATCATCCGGTCCGCCTACCTTTCGTACCTGGGCGTGGTCGGATCGGTCCTTGGTTTCATCCTGCATCGCGATCCCGACACCTATCGCTACATCGCGGCGTCGCTGCAGCGCTATCCAGGCGCCGCGGGCGTGGCCGGTCTCCTCGCGGCCGGCGGCTTCACGAATGTCCGCGTCGTCCCGCTGCTTGGTGGCCTCATGAGTTTGCACCTCGCCGAGCTCCCGCGCTAACGTCAAGATCCCCTGGAACCGATGACACTGACGACACCAAGGGGAGTGGTGCGTGCAGTCGCGTGCATTCTCCGGAAGATCTAGACGCTGATGGCCCTCGTTGAATCCCTGCTGACCGCGATGGTGCGCGCCAATGGCGACGCGCTGGTGATGCACGTCGGTGAACGCCCCTACGTGGTGCGCGAGTCGGGCACGATCGATCTGTCGACGCAGAGCCTCAACCTCGATGCGATGACCGGCATGCTGGCCCAGTTGCTGCCGGCCGAGGCGCAGAATTCGCTTCACGAGTTTGGCGCGGTGGAACACCAGCTGCCGCCGAAAGACGACGATCGATTCACCGTGGTGGCCGCGCGCGGCGGCGACGATATCTGGATCGAGATTCGCAGGCGCCGCAAGCGACCAGCGGTGGCGGCGGCGGCTTCGGCGGCGTCGGTCGCGGACGCGATTGGACGCGCGGAGACTGCCAGGGCCGCAGATGGCGCAGAAGGTGCCCGGGTGGCGGAAGTTGCCAGGGCCGCAGATGGCGCAGAAGGTGCCCGGGTGGCGGAAGTTGCCAGGGCC
>JBDTMB010000238.1:0-8770 GCA_039934485.1 Vicinamibacterales bacterium | reverse complement strand
GCGGGCACGGACGGATCGGGGCGCGGAGACCCGGCTGTCGATGCGCGAGCGCTCACCGTTGATTCCGGTGAACGCTCTACGCCGGGATCCGCACCTGGAAATGCATACCCGAGGCGGTTAGGAACTCGGGGCAAACCTGAAGGTTGGCCCCCACCTGAACTAGCAGAACTTTTCGTAGGCGGCCTGGAGATCGGCCGCGATCATGTCCGACGATCGCGATTCAATGTCCTTGCGCTCCATCAAGTAGACGAGCTTGCCGTCCTTCATCAACCCAATCGACGGCGACGACGGCGGATGCGGCGCGAAGTGGACGCGCGCGGTGTCGGTGGCTTCGACGTCGGCGCCGGCAAAGACCGTGGCGAGGTGATCCGGCCGCTTGCCCTGGCGAAGCGACAGCGCGATGCCCGGGCGCGCCTTGCCGGCCGCGCAGCCGCACACCGAGTTCACGACGATCATCGTCGTGCCCGCCTGCTTGACGGCCGCGTCCACCGCCTCCGGCGTACGAAGGTCGGCAAAGCCCAGGCGTGAGAGTTCGTCGCGCATCGGCGCGATGAAGGGTTCGGGATAACGTTGTACGATCATGGATCCAGTGTAGCAGATGGTGCCGGCCTCACGAATCACCGCGATCAACGAACATCCGCTTGCGCCCGCCGGCGATTACGTCCTGTATTGGATGATCGCGAACCGCCGCACGAGCTGGAACTTCGCGTTGGATCGCGCGCTCGAACACGCGGCCGAGCTGCGCAAGCCGCTGGTCGTGCTCGAAGCGCTGCGCGTGGACCATCGCTGGGCGTCGGACCGGTTTCACCAATTCGTGGTGGACGGCATGCGCGACAACCAGCGCGCGTTCGCCGGCGCCGGTGTCACCTATTTGCCCTACCTCGAACCCGTCCCCGGGCAGGGCCGCGGCTTGCTGTCGGCGCTGGCCGAACGCGCCGCCGTTGTCGTCACCGACGAGTTCCCCTGCTTCTTCCTGCCGGGAATGGTCGCCGCCGCCGGCCGCGCGTTGCGGGTCCGGCTCGAAGCCGTGGATGCGAACGGGCTGCTGCCGTTGCGGGCAGTGGACACCGTGTCGTCAAGCGCCCACGTGTTCCGGCGCACCCTCCAGCGCACCTTGCCCGCCCACCTGCAGGATCGCCCCGCCGCCGATCCGCTGGCCGAACTCGATCGGCGCGCAGCGGCGCCGCGGCCGGCCTCGATCATCGCGCGCTGGCCCGACGCGCTGGCCTGGCTCGATGCCGGCGGCGCGATCGCCGATCTGCCGATCGATCACACGGTGGCCCCGGTCGAGACGCGCGGCGGACACACCGCCGCACGCGCACGCCTCGAGGCGTTCCTTCGCGACGATCTGCATCGCTACGGGGTCGAGCGCAATCATCCCGAACGCGAGGCCGCCAGCCGGCTGTCGCCCTACCTGCATTGGGGACACCTGGCCGCGCACGAGATTTTCGCGGCCGTGATGAGCCAGGCAGGCTGGCTCGGCAACCTGCCGTCGAAAGCCACCGGTTCGCGCGAAGGCTGGTGGGGCGTCGGGGCCGCGGCGGAAAGTTTCCTCGACGAGTTGGTCACGTGGCGCGAGATCGGCTTCAACATGGCGTCGAAACGCGCCGACTACGACCGCTTCGAGTCGCTGCCAGACTGGGCGCGCAAGACCCTTGACGCGCATGAAACGGATCACCGGGAGTGGCGCTACGATCTGCCCGCCCTCGAGCAGGCGCGCACGCACGACCTGCTGTGGAACGCCGCACAGCGCCAGCTCGTCACCGACGGGCGCATCCACAACTACCTGCGCATGCTCTGGGGCAAGAAGATCCTGCAGTGGACGGCGTCGGCCCGCGAGGCCCTCGCCATCATGATCGAATTGAACAACAAGTTCGCCCTCGATGGACGCGATCCGAATTCGTACAGCGGGATCTTCTGGACCCTGGGCCGCTACGACCGGCCGTGGTTTCCGGAACGCGACGTGTTCGGGGTGGTGCGCTACATGAGCTCGGAGAACACCGCGCGGAAGTACCGGGTCAAGGACTACATCGCGCGCTACCACGGGACTGGGCAAACCTGAAGGTTGGCCCCACGACTCCTAGCGCAGAAGGCGCGCGATCTCGGCCTCGACGCGGGCATATTCGCGCACCAGTGCCGCCACCAGGCCGTCGATGTTGCTGAGATCGCTCGACTGCACCTGGGCGTCGAGGTCGCGGCACACCGCGAACATCGAGCGCGCGCCGATGTTGCCGGTGCTGCCCTTGAGGGAATGCGCCGTGCGATGCACCTCGGCATGGTCGCCCGACTGCCAGGCGGCTTGAATCCGCCCCACCCGCTTCGGGGTTTCCTGCAGAAACAGGGTCAACACTTCCGCGAGCACGTCGGGCTCTCCCGGCGGCGTGAGCTGGCGCAGGGTTTCAATGACGCTCGGATCGAGCACGGCCTCGGCCACGGCTAGGAGCGTGTCTGTGGAAGCCGCGTCATCTGCGGCCTAGCCTTTGGGCTGCCGCTGCGCTGCCTTGCTCACATCGTCGAGCGCGTCGAGTTGCGGCTTGACGAAGCGTTCGTAGCAACTCGGGCAGTAGCTGTGGGAGAAACTCACACCCGAGTGCTCATGGAAATAGGTTTCCACCTTCTCCCAGTAGTTCTGGTCGTTGCGCACGGACTTGCAGTACGCACACATCGGCAGCAGGGTCTGCAACGCCTTGACGTTGGCCAGCGCTTCTTCGAGGCTCCTCACGCGATCGGCCAGCGCGCCCTGCAGCTGGACCACGCGCGCGCCCACGTTCACGCGCGCAATCAACTCGTCCTCGTCCGCCGGCTTGGTCACGTAGTCGTCGGCGCCGGCCCTGAGGCCCGCCACCACATCCGCAGAGGAATCACGCGAGGTCAACAGGATCACATAGGTGGGCCGATGCGCCTTGGAGGCGCGCAGGCGCTTGATGACCTCGGGGCCATCGAGCCCCGGCATCATCCAGTCGAGCAGGGCAATCGCCGGAGGGTTTTCGCCGCTCAGCTGCTGCCAGGCGTTCTCGCCGTCGGACGACAACAGCACGGTGTAGCCGGCCTTGCGCAGCATGGCACCGACGATGGTGCGGGAGACCGGTTCGTCATCGGCGACGAGCACCTGCAGGGCGTTCATGGGTCGAATCTTATCACTTGAGCTTTCGCGCGAACACGACCGACGCCAGGACCTGGTCGTCCCAGAAAAAGACGACGTATCCCTTGCGGGTCAGGTAGCTGGCCCGCAACGTCACGTCGCGCGTGAGGCGGTAGCCGAGCGTCGCCTCGACGCGGCGATAGTCTTCGACGCGCCCGCGCCCCCCGGCCTCGGTCCACCAGGTGCGTTGATCGTCGTAGCGCACCGCGCTGAAGATGCGGGGGGTCAGGGTTTGCGTGACTTCGATCCAGCCGCCGTGCGCGCGGGCTTCGTCGATCGCCGCCTCGCGCCACGTCCACAACCATTCACCGGCGAGACGCGTGTACCCGAACGACCATTCGCCTTCGACCTGGGCCAGGGTGGCTTCGCGATCGCCCTTCGATGGATCGCGCACCTCGGTCTGTTTCGCGAAGGGACCTTGCGCGAACGAGGCGCCGAGGCGCAGGCCGATGCGCGGCGTGACGCCGCCGCCCGCCACCACGTTCATCATGCGCGGCGGCTTGTTGGCGCCGAAGAACGGCCGGCCGCGCACGGGGGAGCTGTCGACGATCGCCGCCCGCGCATCCCATTTCGATCCCGCCACCGTGAACTGGCCGCCGAACGGATAGGCGGCCGCGAGCAGGAACTGCGTCGGCGTGCCGGCTTCGTAGCGCGGGAGCGGCAGGTAGAGCGTCGAGTGTTGCGAGATGACCGGGTTCAGGTTGGGCCGGTTCTCGAGAATGCTGAGCCCGATCGGCGAGGCGAACTGGCCGACGTCCACGCGCCACCCGACCGGGCCCGGCCGCTCGTAGCGCAACGCCAGCTCGTACATCTGGGCTTGCCACTTGCCGTCGAAGCTGCGTCGAAACACCACCGGCCGGGCGCGAAACTCGAGGCCACCCTTGATTCGCGCCGCGCCAAACACGTCGAACCACGCGATCGAGTTGCGCACCACCTGCGAGCCGCGATCGACATCGACCATCGCCACGGCGTCGAGGGCGAATGGCGAGGTTTGGGCCACCGCGGTCGACGCCGGCAGCAGCAGCCAGGCCGCCGCGACGGCGCAAGCTATGCGGAAGCGCGGGTGCGATGGGCCCATTGAAATGCCGCGGGGTCGAGCAACGCCGGCGCGCCGGCCAGGCGAGGCAGCGCCGACACCAGTGCTTCGACGGAAGGCGCGTCGAATTCGCTGTGCAGGCACCGGCGCAGCTCGGCGATGGCTTCCACCGGCAGGCGTCCGGGTCGATACGCGCGGCCGCTGGTCATGGCGTCGAACGCGTCGGCCACGTGCACGATGCGGGCGTGCACGGGAATGGCGTCGCCGACGAGGCCGTACGGATAGCCGCGCCCATCGGGCCGTTCGTGGTGCAGCTCGACGATCGGAATGTGCTGGGCGAGAAACGGGATGCTGCGCAGGATGCGGGCGCCGGCCGTGGGGTGCGCCTTGATCGACTCGAACTCCGACGCCGTGAGGGCGCCGGGCTTGCGGAGCACTTCATCGGGCACCCCGATCTTTCCCACATCGTGCAGCAGCGCACCGAGCCGGAGCGTTTCGATATTCTCGGCGTCGAGCCCCAGTTCCTGGCCGATGGCCACCGACAGCGCGCTGACGCGTTCGGAATGTCCAGCGGTGTACGGATCGCGCGCGTCGAGCGCGGCCGCCAGCGCGCGAACGGCGCCGAGATACGTCGCCTCCGCCGCGTCTTCCGCCGCCACCACCGACTTCATCAGCGAGTTGAAGGTCTCGGTGAGTTGATCGAGCTCAAAGCTCTTGCCGCTCGGCTCGATCGGCTGGTCCATCCGTTCGGCGGTCGCCATCCTGGTCAACGACTGCGACAGCTGGTCGATCGGATCGGTCAGCGTCCGGGCCAGCCAGACGCTGCCCAGCACGGCGAGGCTGAGCGCGCCCAGCCCAATCCACGCCAGGCCCTTGAGCGCGGCGGTGGTCTGCGCCCCGGCCACGGCGTCGATTGACGCCAGCGCAAGAAACCGAACGTCGCCGATCTGGAAGAGCGGCTGAACCGCCCACGACTCACCCGCCAACTCGACGACCTGCGCCGGCGTGGAGGTTGACGGACGCAGGGCTGCAAGTTCGCTGGCGGCCGCTTGATTGAGGGTCGTCGCCAGCACCACGTTGTTTCGCACGATGGCCGACTGGCCTCGCGACAGCGCCGCCAGTTCCTTCGCATACGCGACATCCAGCGCCGTGCCCAGCTCCAGCGACCCGATCACCGCATCGTCCAGCAGGAGCGGCACGCTGACGACGCGGTACACGCCATCGCCGACGACGGCGGCGCGATCGCCCGTGCTAATCGGGTCCCGCGCGCCGCCCATCAGCGATCCGCGGGGCCATGCCGGCGCGCGCGGGCCGGCGCTGACGATGATGCGCCCGTCGCGATCGGCAATCGCCAGCACGTCCGCGGACACCCGATCCGCGATCTTCGTCACCTCGCGTTGCACCGTGGCCAGCAGTTCGTCGGTGACGCCGGGTTTGGCGCCCTTCGACTCGGTCATCCAGGTGTCGAGCGCGGCCTTCAAGGTCGGGTTCTCCGCGAGCGTCGAGGCCATGCCCCGCATGTCCTGCTGGCGGCGCGTCTCGACGCCGGTGAACACCTGCTGGGCCGCCGCCAGGTTCTCGGCCACCGATTGCCGCACCCGATCGCGGACATCAAAGCTGAGCACCGCGAACACCGCGCCAAGGACCAAGCCGACGGTGAGGAACGACGTGATTAGCGTGCGGGTCAGCAACCGGGGAGGAACGTGGCGGGACGCCCGGCTCACGGTCGCGGCTCCAGGACCGGCAGCGTGAACGTGATGTCGGTCGTCGCGCCGGCGCGGATGGTGACCTTGTCGCGACGCTCGCCGATGCGCTCGTGCCAGGCCACCAGCGTGTAATCGCCGGCCGGAACGCCGTCGATCGCGAAATTCCCGTCCTCGTTCGGAATCGTGAACCACGAATGGTCGAAGACGCGAATCACCGCGCTCATCTGCGAATGGATGTGGCAATACACCTTGACGATGCCGGGCTTGAGAAAGCTGCGCGACTTGGTCGCGCCGGAGGCGAACTTGCCCAGGTCGAACGTCGCGGGCCGCGACAACGAGAACACGTTATGGAAGAACAGGTCGCGGTTCGGAAACTCGACGCGCGAGCCCGTGGTGATCGCCACCACGTGGGGCACGAACTGCTCATCCTTCTGCGCGATCTCGGCGCGCATCGCCTTCAGGTCGACGAGCGCCGGCACATCGGCGAAAAACACCACGACATTCAGCATCTCCGGCAACGCCTTGGCCCTGGGACTGACGCCACGGGTCGGATAGGCAGAAGATGCAGAGGGAGCGCCGCCGGCAACCGTGAGGCGGACCTTCCCTGCCACGCGCCCCGAGCGCTCCCCGCCCTGTGCTTCGAGACGAGCGGCAACACCTGCGGCAGCCATCGGCGTAAGCCACGTCACCATCCCGGCGGCCATCACGCAGGCGGCAACCCGCGGCATCCTCATGGCGTGCGCGCCGGCCCATACAGCGGCCGGCCAGGACGGGAGCCGGTCAATCCTTTCGGATCGAGCACGACGACGCCGTTCACCATCACGTAATCGATGCCGGTTGGATACTGATGCGGACGCTCGTAGGTGGCGTTGTCGGTGACCGTGTCCGGATCAAACACCACGAGATCGGCGTAGCGGCCCACTACCACCGTACCCCGGTCGCGAATGCCCATCTGCGCGGCGGCGCGACTGGTCATCATTTCCACGGCGGTCTCGAGCTTCAACAGTTTTTCCTCCCGCACATACTTGCCGAGCACTCGCGGGAACGTGCCGTAGGACCGCGGGTGCGGCGACCCCTGCGACAGGATCCCTTCCGACCTGAGCGCGGATGAATCGGTCCCAATCGTCACCGGCGATCGGAGGGCGGTCTTGACGTCTTCCTCGCTCATCATGTGATACAGCGCCGACACCCGCCCGCCGGTGGCGATCAGCAATTGGAAGTAGGTGTCCCACGGATCTTGCTTTCGCTCGGCGGCGATCGCCGCGAGGCGCTTGCCAAGCACGGTCGGATCGTAGTCCTTGGGCACCGAGGCGATCTGAATGCCGTCGAAGGTCGCCGCCCGCAGGAGGTTCTCCCAGCCATCGATCTTGGTTTCGATCTCCTGGCGCGCCCGCGCCCGCACGGCGGGGTCCCTCAGCCGCTCGATCATCTTTTCGCGGCCGCCCTCCTGCACCCACAGCGGCAGCGTCGCCGCGAGGCCGGTGCCGCCGGCGGTGTAGGGATACATCGTCGCCGACACCCTCAGGCCCTGGGCGGAAGCCGCTGCAATCCTGGCGAGGGCCTCGTTCATCCTTCCCCAATTGTCCTTCGCGCCGACCTTCAAGTGGAAAATCACTACGGGCAGGTGGGCGTCGCGCCCGATGCCGATGGCCTCGTCGAGCGCGTTGAGGAAATTGAAGCTCTCGCCCCGGATATGCGAAATGTAAATGCCCTTGTGGAGGGCGGCCACCCTGGCCAACGCCACCAGCTCGTCGGTCCGGGCAAACGAGCCGGGCACGTAGATCAAGGCGCTCGACAGCCCGAAGGCGCCGTCGCGCATGGCTTGATCGACCATCGCCTCCATGCGCTTCAGTTCATCGGCGGTGGGCGGACGATTGTCCAATCCGATCACGGCGCGCCGGACCATCGTGGCCGGCACGAAGGTGCCGAGGTTAATCGCGATGCCGCGTTGCCGGAGCCGTTCGAAATACCCGGCGAAACCGGTCCAGTCGAAGGCGATGCCGAAGGGCGCGAGCGCGTCGCGGTCGGCGGTCTCCGCGGTCCAGAACGCCGGCGACGAACCCTCGCCGATGATCTCGCTGGTGATGCCCTGGCGGAGATGGCTCTCGCCGTTGCCGTCGGCCAGGAGCGTGGTGCCGGATTGCCCTTGCACGTCGATGAAACCCGGCGACACGACCCGGCCCTTCGCGTCGATTACCTGGCCGGCCTTCACCAGGGACAGATCGCCCACCGCCGTGATGCGGTCGCCGACAATTCCCACGTCGGCCTGGCGGGCCGGCGCGCCCAATCCATCGACGACCAGCCCCCCTCGGATGACGACATCCAACGCCGGTTCACTCGTCTGACAAGCGGCGGCGACCGACAGCATCATTGCGAGCGGCGCCCGGCGCAGGACCGTTCGTAAGAGCCTCATGCTTGAGCCCACTATAATCGCTCTACTATTCCTTCCCCAAGCGCCTCCCGTGCGTTCGTGGCCCCAGCCGGGGACCCATCTGCCGGCGCGGGCCTCTTTACCGATCGCGACTACCAGGCCGTCAACGATTTCTACGCGTCGCGCCCCGAGTTGGCGCCGACGCCGACGCGGCGCCTCGACCACCTGGCGCGCGCGCTTGGCTTGGGGCAACTCGTCGCAAAGGATGAAACCGCGCGCTTCGGCCTGAACGCCTTCAAGCTGCTCGGCGCGCGCTTCGCCGTAGAGACCCTGATCGCCCGCGGCGTGATCCGCCCCGGCGCCACGCTGGCGTGCGCGAGTGAAGGCAACCATGGCCGCGCGGTGGCGCGCGCCGCGCGTGATGCCGGCTGCGCCGCGCGGGTCTACATGGCCGCGGACGCCGCCGAGGCGCGCGCCTCGGCGATCGCCCGCGAGGGCGCCGAAGTGGTTCGCGT
>JBDTMB010000237.1:0-8776 GCA_039934485.1 Vicinamibacterales bacterium | reverse complement strand
CGAGAAGGATCTGACGTTTGCCGGATCGCAGACCCGGTTGGGCGCCGCGCTCTCGGGCGTCCGACAGGAACTCGCCGGCTTGCCGGTGGCCGGCCTCGTGATGGTGAGCGACGGCGCCGACACCGCCGATGCCGCGCTCGGGGATGCGCTGCTCGGCCTCAAGGCCGAGGGCCTGCCGGTGTTCACGGTGGGCGTGGGGCAGGAGACGCTGTCGAAGGACATCCAGGTCGGCCGCGTCATGACCCCCAAGATCGCGCTCAAGGGCACGACGCTGATGGTCGACGTCGTGCTGTCGCAGTCGGGCTTCGACGGCCAGAAGGTCACGCTCGACGTCGAGGACGAAGGCCACCTCGTGAGCACGCAGCAGGTGTTGTTGCCCGACGCCGGCACGCCGGCCTCGATTCCGGTTCGCTTCACGGTGTCGGAAGCGGGCCCGCGCGTGCTGCGCTTCCGGGTGTCGCCGCAGGCGGGGGAGCTGGTCACCGAGAACAACGCCCGCGAAGCGCTCATCGACGTCCGCGATCGCAAGGAGAAGATCCTCTACTTCGAAGGCGAGCCGCGCTTCGAGCTGAAGTTCATCCGCCGCGCCGTGACCGAGGATCCGAACATCGTCGTCACCGCGCTGCAGCGCACCGCCGACAACAAGTACCTCCGCCTGGGCGTCGATTCGCCGGACGAACTGGTGGCGGGGTTCCCGAAGACGCGCGAGGAGTTGTTCGCCTATCGCGGCTTGATTCTTGGCAGCATCGAAGCCGGCGCCTTCAGCGGCGATCAGCTGCGGATGATCGCGGAGTTTGTCGATCGCCGCGGCGGCGGGTTGCTGATGCTCGGCGGGCCGCGCGCGTTCGCCGAAGGTGGCTACGCCGGCACCGCGGTGGCGGATGTCCTGCCGGTGGTGCTCGATCGCGGCAACGTGCAGCCGAAAGACACGGTGTCGCGCGTCAACGTCAAGCCGACGCGCGCCGGCAGCGCGACGGCGGTGACGCAGATCGCGCCGACCGAAGCGGCCTCGGTGGAGAAGTGGAACACCCTGCCGGTGGTGACGGTGGTCAATAAGATCGACACCATCAAGCCGGGCGCCACCATCCTGCTGTCGGGCACCGACGAAGCCCGGCGCGATCGGCCGATGCTGATTTTCGAGCGCTACGGCCGCGGCAAGACGTTCGCGTTCCTCCCGCAGGACTCGTGGGTGTGGCAGATGCACGCCAGCATTCCCGTGGATGACATGACCCACGAGAACTACTGGCGCCAGCTGCTGCGCTGGCTCGTCGACGGCGTGCCCGACCAGGTCGAGCCGCACCTGTCCACCGAGCGCGTCGAGCCGGGTGAAGCCGCCGGCCTGACCGCCGACGTGGTCGACCCCTCGTTCCTGGAATTGAACGACGCCGCGGTGATGGCGCACATCACCGCGCCCGACGGCACCACCAGCGACCAGCCGATGTCGTGGGACGGCGAAGGCGCCGGCGAGTACGCCGCGTCGATCCCCACCAAGGCCACCGGATGGTACGAGGCGCGCCTTGATGCCACCCGCGCGGGCAAGACCCTGGGCTCCACCGTGACGCACTTCCGCGCCGCGCCGAGCGATGTCGAATACTTCGACGCGACGATGCATGCCGCGACCTTGAAGCGCATCGCCGACGACACCGGCGGCCGGTATTACGCCGCCACCGACACCGCGACGCTCGCCGACGATCTCCGCTACACCGGCCGCGGCGTGACGACGGTGGAAGAGCACGAGTTGTGGCACATGCCGATCGTGCTGATGCTGCTGGTTGGCCTGCTGTGCGCGGAATGGGGTTATCGACGTGTCGTCGGGCTGGCGTAGCACAGTGGCGGCGATCATCGGCACCACGAGTGTCATGGTCGTGGCCTTGGGCGCCGAAGCCTTGGCGAAGGCGGCCCAGGGGGGCCGCGGCTTTGGCGGCGGGCGCCGGCCGCCGCTTGTGGAGCGCGACCGCGTCCCCTACGACGGGCGCTTCATGTTTGCGCGCCTGCGCTACGGCACCTCGATGGGCCGCCGCGAGCCGCCGTGGTCGCACGACTATCCCCGCGCCGACTGGCACTTCATGCGGATCGTCGAGGAGATCACCTTGACCCGGACGCACCGCGAGGAAAGCAACGTCTTCTCGCTGGATGATCCCGAACTGATGAACCACCCGGTGTCGTACATGTCCGAGCCCGGCTACTGGTCGATGACCGACGAAGAGGCGGACGGCCTGCGCGCCTACCTGCTCAAGGGCGGCTTTGTGATCTTCGACGACTTCCGCGGCGCCGACTGGGACCACCTCGAAGCGCAAATGAGCCGCGTGCTGCCGGACCTGCACTTCCTGCCGATGGACGTGACGAGCCCGGTGTTTCATTCGTTCTTCGAGATCAAGACGCTCGAGTTCCAGGCGTATTACGATCGCGATCCGTCGTTCTGGGGCCTGTTCGAGGGCAACGATCCGAGCAAGCGGCTGATCGCGGTGGCCAACCGCAACAACGACATCGGCGAGTACTGGGAATTCTCCGATACCGGCTACGTGCCGATCGACTTATCGAACGAAGCGTACAAATTCGGCGTAAATTACCTGGTTTACGCCATGACGCATTAGGAATAACGAATAACGAATAACGAATAAAGAATAACGAATAACGAATTACGCAGCACGACGCAAGGACGAATGCAGTGAGAGGAGCCGACGTGGAAACCGTAGAGATGAATTCTGCCGATGACCTGGCGCTCGCCGATCGGATGAAGGACGGGCGCGCCGCCATCATCAGGGAATTGAAGAAGCTGATTGTCGGCCAGGACGACATCATCGACCAGGTGCTGCTGACGTTGTTTGTCGGCGGCAACAGCCTGATCATCGGCGTCCCCGGTCTGGCCAAGACGCTGCTGATCCACACCATGGCTCGCGTGCTCGAATTGAAGTTCTCGCGCATCCAGTTCACGCCCGACCTGATGCCGTCGGACATCACCGGCACCGATATCATCCAGGAGGACGCCGCCACCGGCCGGCGCCAGATGGTGTTCGCGCCCGGGCCGATTTTCTGCAACATCCTGCTCGCCGATGAAATCAACCGCACGCCGCCGAAGACGCAGTCGGCGCTGCTCGAGGCGATGCAGGAGCACCGCGTCACCATCCAGGGCCGCACCTACAAGCTCGAAGAGCCGTTCTACGTGTTCGCCACGCAGAACCCGATCGAGCTCGAAGGCACGTATCCACTGCCCGAAGCCCAGCTCGATCGCTTCATGTTCCACATCGTCATCGAGCACCCGCCCGAGGACGAGGAGTTCATGGTGGTGAAGACGACGACGGCGATCATCGATCCGCAATTTGAGCGGCCGGTGTCCGGTCCGGACCTGGTGGCGTTCCAGCGCCTCGTGCGCCGCGTGCCGGTGGCGGATCCGGTGATGCGCTACGCCCTGGCGCTGGTGCGCGCGAGCCGGCCGAAATCGCCGACCTGTCCCGACTCGGTGAAGAAGTGGGTGGCCTTCGGCGCCAGCGTGCGCGCGGCGCAGTACTTGGTGCTCGGCGGCAAGGCGCGCGCGCTGACCCACGGCCGCTATCACGTGAGCTTCGATGACATCCGCGCCATCGCGCACTCGGTGCTGCGCCACCGCGTGCTCACGAATTTCCACGCCCAGTCGGAAGGCATCACCAGCGATTCGCTGATCGACAAGTTGCTGGAAGCCGTCCCGTCGCCGAAGTCGGGCATGTAACCCGAAGCCCCCGAAGCCCCCGAAGCCTGAAGCCTGAAGCCTGAAGCCTGATATGGCCCAAGTCAGTTCCATTCCCGGCGCGCGGTTTGTCGATCCGACGGTGCTCGCGCGGATCGGCAACCTGCAGCTGATGGCCAAGTCGGTCGTCGACGGATTGATCAACGGCACGCACCGGTCGCCGTTCTTCGGCGCGTCGGTGGATTTCGCCGAGCATCGCGGCTATGTGGCCGGCGATGACATCCGCCGCGTCGACTGGCGGGTCTACGCGCGCACCGACAAGTACTACATCAAGGAATTCGAGGCCGACTCCAACGCCAACTTCTCGGTGCTCTTCGACATCTCGAAGTCGATGGCGTTTGGCGCGAAGATCTCCAAGCTCGATTACGGCAAGACGCTGGCGGCGTGCCTGAGCTACCTGGCCAACAACCAGCGCGACCGCGTCGGCCTCATCACCTTCGACCACGAGATCGTCACCCACATCCCGGCCTCGGCGAAACACCTGGACGTGGTGCTGCACACGCTCGACAAGGTCCAGGCGACGCGGCCCGGCAAGCTGGGGCCGCCGCTGCGCAAGATGGCGGAGTTCTTCGGCCGCCGCGGCATCCTGGTGATCATCTCGGATTTCTACGACGAGCCGGACGAGATCTTCGACGCCATCGGGCCGATTTGCCACCGCGGCAACGACGTGGTGTTGTTCCACGTGCTGGACCCGGCGGAGATCGAGTTTTCGTTTGCCGAGCCGTCGAGTTTCGAGGACCTCGAGACCGGCGATCAGATTCCGATCGTGCCCGACGCGCTGGCCAGGCAATACCAGGCGCTCGTCGGCGCGCACATCGAGACCATGGCGCAGCGCGCCTCGCAGCAGAACGTGGACTACATGCTGCTCAATACGTCGATGCCGCTGGATTACGCACTGTTCCGCTTCCTGTCGATGCGCGAACGCCTGGCCAGCAGAAGGTAACCGGTGTCGTTTCTCGCCCCGCTCTTCTTCCTCGGACTCGCGGCCCTCGCCGTGCCGGTGCTGATCCACCTCACGCAGCGCGAGCGGAAGACCGTGGTCGAGTTCCCCTCGCTGATGTTCCTGAGGAAGATCCCCTACGAGTCGGTGCAGCGGCGGCGCATCCGGGACTGGTTGCTGCTGGCGCTCCGGCTGGCGGCGCTGGCGATGATCGTGGCCGCCTTCGCGCGTCCGTTCCTGCGCGGCTCGCAGCTGGCGGCGGCGCCGGGCGGCGCGCGCGACATCGTCGTGCTGCTCGATCGCTCCTACAGCATGGGGTTCGGCGACACCTGGGCCCGCGCGCAGGGCGCGGCGGCGCAGGCGCTCAGCAGCGCGACGCCCGCGGATCGGATTTCACTCGTGCTTTTTGCCGACAACGCCGAAGTGGCGGTGCGCTCGACGCCCGATCGCTCCCGCGTCACCGCCGAGATCAACGCCACCACGCCAGGGCCGGGTTCCACCAAGTACGGCCCCGCCATCAAGCTGGCGGGCAGCATGCTGTCGGAGTCGCTGTTGCCGAAGCGGGAAGTGATTCTGGTCTCCGATTTCCAGCGCGGCGGCTGGCAGCCCGACGACACCCTGCGGCTGCCCGGCGGCACGACGCTCACGCCGGTGGCGGTGGCGCCGGTGGACGGCGTCAACCTCGCGCTGACACCGGTGTCGCTGCAACGGCAGACGGTGCAAGGCCAGCAACGCGTCACCGTGACCGCGGGCGTGCTGAATCGCAGCGCGACCCCCGTCAACGACGTCGGCTTGCAACTCGAGATCGAAGGACGAGTGGTGCAGGCGTTGAAGGTCAACCTGGCGCCCAATGCGTCGGCCTCGGTGGTCTTCGCGCCCGTCGCCGTGGCGGCGGTCAACACCCATGCGGCGATTCATCTTTCCGACGCCCCCAAGGGATCGATGACTGGTGGGGGCGAACCTTCAGGTTCGCCCAGGGGAGATGCCCTCGCCCGCGACAACGTCTTCTACTTCGTGCTCTCGCCATCCGCGCCGGTGCCGGTGATGGTGGTCGGCCAGGGCGGGCGCAGCGATGCCAGCCTGTACCTGTCGCGCGCGCTGGCCATCGGCGACGCGCCGCGCTTCGACATCTCGGCGCAGTCGTCCGACGCCATGGGCGCGGAGGTCCTCGCCAAGTCGCGCCTCGTGATCCTGAACGACGTGTCGGTGCCCGATGCCCTGGCGCAGCGATTGACGGCGTTCGTCGAGGGCGGCGGCGGCTTGTTGATCGCGGCCGGGCCTCGCGCCTCGTGGCCGGGATCGCGGACGGCGTGGTTGCCGGCGTCGATCGACAGCACGGTCGATCGCACGCGCGGCGCGCCGGCCAAGTTGAGCGCCATCGATTACGGGCACGTGGTGTTCGAGCCATTCCGCGCGCCGAGAAGCGGCGACTTTGCGACCGCGCGTTTCTACACCTACCGCGGCCTCAAGGCGGCGAAGGATGCCACGGTGCTCGCCCGCTTCGATACCGGCGAGCCGGCGCTTGTCGAGCGCACCGCGGGCCGCGGCCACGCGATCGTGTTTGCGTCCACGCTCGATCTGAGCTGGAACGACCTGCCGCTCAAGCCGGTCTTCCTGCCGTTCATTCATCAACTGGGACGGCGATTGTCCGGCTATAAGGAGCAACCGGCGTGGCTGACCGTGGGCCAGGTGCTCGATGTCGGCGCCGCCGAAGCCGCGGCTGGGGCGACCCTGGGTGCCTCGGGCGGCTCAACGTCGCGCACCGTGCTGGCGCCATCGGGGCAGCGGAAGGATCTGGTTCCGCCCGTGGCCGCGCCCGGCGCGCCGCCGGCGGCGACTGCCGCCGCACTCGAGCTGGCGGAGCAGGGCTTCTACGAGGTGCGCGGATCGGGACGAGAGTCGGGACCGGTGATCGTCGCCGCGGCCAACGTCAGCCTGGCCGAGTCGAATCTCGATCGGCTGGATCCCAAGGAGCTCCTCGCCGCGGTGTCCGGAAGCGGCAATTCAGGCCCATCCGGGGGCCAGGACGTCTTACCTGACGAGGCGCAGGAACTGGCACAAACCTACTGGTGGTACCTGCTGTTCGCGGGTATCCTGCTCCTGATCGCCGAAACCGTGCTGGCCCAGCGCTATTCGCGCGCGGCCCGCTGATCTTGCAGCAGCACCGCCAGCGGGTGCCCTTCGACACGACGGAGACACCACGATGATCGATCAGATGGGTCACGGCACGCCCCGCGCGGAACTGCTCGAGGTGGTTCGCCAGGTTCGCCGGCGCTGGCGCATGAAGCTGGCGCTGCGCGGCGCGGTCGGCTTCCTGGTGGCGGGCGTCCTCGCCGTCATCGCCATCGCCTACATCCTCGAGGCGCTCAAGTTCACGCCGCAGTCGATCTTCTGGTTCCGCATCATCACTGGGTTGGTCCTGGTGGCCGCCGGCGCGTGGTTCTTCGCGCGCCCGCTCTCGCGCAAGGTCACCGACGAACAGGTCGCGCTCTACCTCGAAGAACATGAACCGTCGCTCGACTCCTCGATCCTGAGCGCCATGGAAGCCTCGGGCGCGCCCGCCGATTGGTCGCCCGAGCTGATGCAGCGACTGATCGAAAACGCGATCGACCGCGTGCACGCGATTCGCGATGGCCAGCGCGTCGAGCAGGAGCCGCTGAAGCGCTACACCTGGATCGTCGGCGCGGTGGCCGTCGCCACCATCGCGCTCTTCACGTTCGGGCCCGCCTACCTGCGCCACACGCTGTCGGCGATCTTCGACATCTCGCGCGACGTCGAAGCCGCGGCGCCGTACCGCATCGAGGTCAAGCCCGGCAACGCCACCGTGCCGAAGGGCGCCGATCAGACGATTACCGCGTCGCTCTCCGGCTTCGACGCCACCGAGGCGTCGGTGCTCGTGCGCAAGTCGCCTGGCGCCGAATTCGAGCGCGTGCCGATGGTCAAGGCCGACAACGGCAGCTACGAGGGCATGCTCTTCGACCTCGCCGCGCCGATGGACTACGTCGTCGAAGCGGCCGGCGTGCGCTCGGCGGTGTTCAACCTGAAGGTGGTCGAACTGCCGTACGTCAAGAAGCTCGATCTCGAATACCGCTATCCGTCGTATACCGGCCTCGAGCCGCGCAAGATCGAGGACGGCGGCGACATCGCCGTGCTCAGGGGCACCGACGTGCAGATGACCATCACCCCGACGATGGCGTCGAAGGGCGGGCGCGTGGTGCTGTCGGAAACCGAGAGCGTGCCGCTCACCGCCAAGGCCGACGGCACGCTGTCGGCGAAATTCAACGCCCAGCACGATGGCTTCTATCGCGTCGAGATGAACGCGCCGAGCGGCGAGTTGGTCACCGCGTCACCGCAGTACACCGTCGACCTGCTGACCGACCAGGCGCCCACCGTGAAGTTGTCCAAGCCGGGCCGCGACACCGACGCCACGCCGGTGCAGGAGTTCTTCATCGAAGCCAAGGCCGACGACGACTACGCGGTGAAGAACCTGCAGTTGGTGTATTCGATCAACGGCGGCGCGGAAAAGACCATCAGGTTGTTCGACGGCGCCAGGCCGTTGCCCGAAGTCACCGCCGGCCACACCTTCTACATGGAAGAAATGGGCGTGCAGGCCGGCGACTCGGTGTCCTACTACGCGCGCGCCACCGACAACGACGCGGTGGCCGGCGCCAAGCAGGCGACGAGCGACATCTATTTCCTGCGCATCCGGCCGTTCGACAAGAACTTCAAGCCGGCGACGTCGATGTCCGGCGGCGGCGGTGGTGGCGGCGGCGGCGGCGAGGTGGGCGCGCTGTCGCAGCAGCAGCGGCAGATCATCTCCGGCACCTTCAACGTGCAGCGCGATCGCAAGACGCTCAAGGCCGACAAGTTCCGCGAAGCCGTGGTCGTGCTGACGCTGGCGCAAAGCAAGCTCCGCGAGCAGGTCAAGGGCCTGGTCGATCGCATGAACAGCCGGCTGGTGACGCCGGATCCCGCGTTCAAGAAGATCGCGGAGCTCCTGCCGAAGGCCGCTGAGCAAATGGCCGCGGCCGAGAAAAAGCTCCAGGCCCAGAGCCCCGACGGCGCGCTGCCGCCGGAAAATCTCGCGCTGCAGTTCCTGCAGCAGGCCGAAG
>JBDTMB010000236.1:0-8777 GCA_039934485.1 Vicinamibacterales bacterium | reverse complement strand
ATGCGGCGCTGGTATTCGGCCATCACCCCCCGCAACCGGCCTTCGTCCGTGCGCTTGGCATCGAGCTGTCGATCGAGGTTGTCGATCTCGGCCCGCGCATCGGTCAGCCGCCGGCGCCGCGCCGGATCGATCGTCACCGCCGCGCGCACCGGCGCCTTCTCGGCAATCTGTCCCGCCAGCGCTTCGGCCTCGGCCCGCTTCTTCAGTTCCTCGACGTTGCGGCGCAGCCGCTTGACGTCCGGGTGTTCCGGCTTGAGCTTGAGTTCCAGCGCGAGCAGGGCCTGCTCGGTGGTCTTGAGCTCGTCGAGCGTGCTTTGCGCCGCGTCGGTGGGCGCCGGCCTGGCGGCCGCGCCCGGCGCGCTCGACGGCTCCTCCACGAGGTCGCTCACCGTGCGTTCGAGCAACAGGCGGCGCTCGCGATCGCGGTTCAAGGACTCGCCCAGCGTCTGCAGCGCCATCTCGGTGTTGTGCAGGCCCTGGAGGTTGGCGCTCATCTGCGACGGCAGCTCGCCGTTGTGCTGGCGTTGATACTCCTCAAGTTTCTTTTCGTTGAGGACGAGGTTGCGCCGCGCCTCGTCGAGCTGCGCCGCCAGGAACTGGTTGGTGCCTTCGGCCAGGACCTCGCGATCGCGCAGGCTCTCGTCGATGAAGAGCGAGCCCAACCGCTCGGTGACGCGCATCGCGGTGCGCGGGTCGTCGGCCGCAAAGCTGATGCGGAACGCATCGCCCTTGACGACGTCGATGGCGATGTCGTCGGCGCGCATGCGCGAGACGATGTCTTCCATCAGCTCCTTGTGCTGGCGCCGCTCCTGGTACAGGTTGAAGTCCTGGACAATCTGCTCGAGCCGCGTCCGGCTCAGGATCTGCTGGCTGATGGTCTGCAGCCGATCCTCGATCCGGGACGTCACCGTGGACTTGACGTAGCTCTCGGGCACGCGTTGCGGCACGACGAGAATCAAGGTGTCGGACTGGTAGCGGTTCGGCAGATGCCGCGCCCAGGCGACGCCGGCGACGGCAATCAGCACCGCCGGAAGGAGAATCAGCCACTTGCGCCGCCGCGCAATCTGCATCAGCGTGTCGAATGAATACTGCTTACCGGGGATCACGGGGTGCCCTCACACGGTGAATAATCGGGACCCACACCGACACGCCGGCAGACACCGACTGGCTCGACATCGCCGGCAGCAGGTCCACTACCGACGACCCCGGTGGAATCTCGTAGTGATAAAAGGTGTATTGCGCGTAGAGGCCCAGGTTGCGGACCAGGCCCGCCGAGAGCCGGCTGGTGGCACTGTACGTGAGGAACCGGCCATCGCCTTCGAAACCCACTTGCGAGCGCCCGGCGCCGACCCCGCCGGTCCAGTCCACGCGCCTGGCCAGCTGTCCGCCGATCGCCGCCGACAGCGCGTCCGAAAAGAGCGGCGTGGCGAAACCCGCCACGAACTCGGTGGTGCGGTTGAACACCAGCGAGCTGGACCAGCTCCGCTTGAAACCGCGCTGTAACGACGCGCCGCCATTCAAGCGGTAGCGCCGCGGGCCGCCGTTTTCCCTGAGCATCGAGGTTTGCGTGAAGGCGCTGAACGCGGTCCGCCGCGCCAGCGTCAGTTCCTTCTCGAAATCGAAGCCCGCGTCGATGGTCTCGTGCACGAAGGTCTCCGGGCCGAGCGACGTGGTGCGCGCGTCTTCGCGGCCGTAGCCGAGGCGCAGCGCCAGGTCTTTCGAGACGTGATGCCGCCACAGGCCGTTCGCGCCCGACACGCTGAAGTTGTTGCCGGGCTGCGTCGGAAACCGCATCTCCCGGTGCGTGATGCCGAACGACAGGGTGGAGCGCCTCGAGTACTGGCTCGTGAACCCGGCCTTGCCTTCGAAGGAGTCGTTGGCCAGGCGGCGGGCGCTGAACCGTTCGCCCGGCACCGGCACCTCCGGCAGCGGGCCCGGCGCCGGCACCACGGGGTTGATTTGGAAGAACGGTGAGCGCATCGCCGTGGCGCTGGCGTCCACGCTCAATCGGGCGCCGACCTTGGCGATCAGCAGCGACGATGCGTCGTAGGTGGTCGCGCCGAAGCGCGGCGCCTGGAAGAACTGCTGATAGGTGCTGCCGGCCGCGAGACTGAAGCGCAGGCGATCGACGCGGCGCTCGAACCCCAGGCCGACGTTGGTGCCGGCGGTGATGCCGCTCGACGGAATGCCGTCCGGCGACCCCTCGGGCAGCAGCCACCGATCGTCGAACTGCGCACCCGTCGCCGTGCGGAATTCCAGCGAGGTCAGCTCGGCGCCGGTCGGCGGCGGCGTGCGGCCAAACAGCCCGCCAAACGGCCCGCCCGGGCGCTGCGCCCGCGCCGCCCCCGGGAGGACCGCCAACATCACGATGACCAACATCCACGCGCGCACGGTGACCCCTCTGCCTTCGTGAACCCGCGGCTCAGGGAACAACAACGGTGTCGCCCGGTTTGAGTTCGATGTTCTGCTTGAGGTTCTTGCCTTCGCTGACGTGCTGATAGTTGAACGGCAGGCTGACTGAACGGCCGCTCTCGGTGCGCATGATCACGATCTTCTTGCCGTTGGCGTATTCACGCAGGCCGCCGGCCATCGCGATCAGCTGCAGCACCGAGGTCGAGCCGGTCAGCGGATACGGTCCCGGCTTGTTCACTTCGCCGGTGATGAAGACCTTGCGGCTGTTGATCTGGCGGACCACCACCGTAATGCTGGCGTCCTCCATGAACTTCCGCGATTCCTCGGTGATCTTTTCGCGCAACTGCTCGGGCGTGAGGCCGGCGGCCACCACCTCGTTGATCAGCGGCAGCGAGATCTTGCCGTCGGGCCGCACCGAGGCGTCCGACGACATGTCCTTGTCCTTCCAGTACACGATCGACAGCACGTCGTCGGTGCCGATCACGTATCCGGGCGGGAGCGTGGCCTCGGCCGCCGGCGCAGCCGGGGCGTGGGCGGAGGGAGCCTGCGCGGCCAGCCCGGCGCCTGACATCAGCAGGCAACCGGCAATGGCGAACGCGCTAGCGGTATTCTTTGAACGGCAGTTGGCAGTCATGTTTCCTCAGGAAATTCAAGAAGCGCTTGTATTCGCGCGATTCCATGTTGAAGATGCGGGCGACGATCTTGTAGTTGCCGCGCGCGTCTTCGAGACCGCGCCGCACGACGTCGCGGACGTTGGCGCGCGTGATTTCGCGGGCCATGTACATCGGATAGACCGTTGACCAGAACGACTCGCGCTGCGCGGTGAGGCGGTCGTAGAGGTCGTCGGAGACGGTGCGGCGGCGCTCGCGCCGCGGCCGGAAGGCGACGTTGTCCTGGGCACGGATTTCCGACGACAGGTCCGCCACCTCGATGAGCTCGTGTTGGACCGCCACCACCATGCGCTCGATCAGGTTCTCGAGCTCGCGCACGTTGCCCGGCCACGAATAGGCGACGAGCGCCTTCATCGCCTCGGGCGAGACGCCCTTGATCGGCGAGCGGTTGGCGGTGACAAACTTGTCGAGGAAGTGGCTCACCAGCTCGGGGATGTCCTCGCGGCGGTCGCGCAGCGGCGGCACTTCAATCTGGATGACGTTGAGCCGATAGTAGAGATCCTCGCGGAACGTGCCCTGCGCGATCATCTCGCGGAGATTCCGGTGGGTGGCGCCAATGACGCGGACGTTGACGTGCCGGGCGTTGCCGTCGGAGCCGACGCGCTGCACCTCGCCGGTTTCGAGAAAGCGCAACAGCAGGCCCTGCATGCGGAGCGTCATCTCGCCGATCTCGTCGAGGAACACCGTGCCCATGTGGGCGCTCTCGAGCTTGCCCGGCTTGTCGCGGTAGGCGCCGGTGAAGCTGCCCTTCACGTGGCCGAACAGCTCCGACTCGAGGAGCGCCTCGGGCAGGCCGGCGCAATTCACCGGCGCGAACGTCATCGCCGCACGCGGTCCGCGCACGTGGATGCTGCGGGAGACAATCTCCTTGCCGACGCCGCTCTCTCCGGTGATCAACACCTTGGCGTCACTCTGGGCAACTCGAGTGATCTCGGCCTGGAGCGCCGAAATCTGTGAACTGCCCCCGATGAGCTTCGTGTAGGTCTTCGGCTGCATCCAACCGGGACCGCCGCTCATCGTCGTCATTTCTCTGCTGATAGCTTCCACGTCACACCCTCACAGATCCGCAAATCGTTCGATAACATCCTGGCCTTGACGGTTGAGCGCCACGAACGTGGCGGCGATCGAAAAGACGGCCTTGCCGGTAGAGGCAAGGATGGGAGACACCCGTTCAACCCTGACGTCGGCGGAAAACGGCACGCCGCTGAAATTGAGGCGGAGCGTTCCGGTCACGCCGAGTTCAACCGGATGAGACGACTCGAGCAGCACGCCCGACAGACTGATGTCGACCAATCGCACCGTGTTTGGGGACGCGAGGACCGAGAACTCGGTATCGACGATCCCGGTGCGGGGAACCCGGCGGCGATCTGAGACGTCGCTCATGCCCTGCTTATTGCAAGGAAGTCGCCAACTTTTGGCAGGTAATTTGTCGGCGATCTGGGTGAGTTCTCGCGCCTCGGCGACACACTTCTCCCCCGCGAGTGCATTGATTCTTGTCAAGAAGAGGGGTTCGCCCAGGAGGGCCGAGCTGGCGACGAAACCCCGGCGCCCAAACTGGCGAACCGGTTACAGGAGTTCGGCAGGAAGCGCGCGGTACATCAACAGCCGGCTGACCGCTTCACGGAAGGCGGGCGGCGCGGCGATGAACTCGACGCCGACCAGGTAGCGACGGTGTTGCTCATCGAGCGCGCGGACGTGACGCACCTGGGCGGCGGTGCTGGTGCGCTCGCCGTCGATCTCGAGGACCACCGATCGCAGCGACTCGACGGCCAGCGGCCGATCGGCTTCGATCAGCGCGCCGACTTCGGTGAGGTCGTGGACCCGCGTGGGCGCGCCAACGTCCAGCGTGCCCCAGAAGGGACCGACAACTTCAAACCGCACGCGACCTCGACGGTCTCCGGGTGATCGCAACACGCTTCGCACTTCGCTGGGCATCGCTAGTGCAAGGCCCTAGCCAGCCGGCGTTTGCGGCTCTATAGAGGGAGAAGCGTGCCGGGACCGATCGCCTTGTCCACGGTGGCGCAGACTAAATGGTGCGCCCAGCAGGATTTGAACCTGCAACCTTTGGCTTCGGAGGCCAACGCTCTATCCAGTTGAGCTATGGGCGCACAAACCTCGATCATAGCATCCCTTAGAGGAGCTTCTTCACCAGCTGAATCTGCCCCGCGTGATAGGCGGCATGCCCGGTGATGCCGATCACCAGGTCGAATCGCTCGACCTCACCGAGGGGCGAGCGGAGTTGATCGGCGCCGATGGCCACAATCGCCTTCGCCAGGCCCTGGTGTGCGGCCGCCACCGTTTCGCGGATCCGCTCCCACGGCAGCGGCGACTCGCCGGCCAACTCGAACCAATCCTCTCCCTCCAGCGGGAACGCCCCGGCCTCGGCGCCGGTGAGCTTCTTCTGGATCTGGTGGGCCCAATAGGCGTGATGCAGGGCAATCTCGGCGATGTTGTGCCGGCCTGGCGCCGGCCGGCGGAAGGCGTCGGCGGCGGTGACGCCGGCCAGCGCCGTCTGCATATTCGAGCCAAACCAGGCGCCGGGGCCGTAGCCCTCGTCCAGGATGCGAGTGAGGGTGGCGGCGGGCAGGCCCGCCAGGGGCCCGTTCTTTTCGGCGGTGATCGTCATTGGTGCATCTCCATCGGCTGCGCCGTGTAACTCTTTAAGCATCTATCAACGGTTACGGAAGATACCGCCGCGCCATGTAACTTGTCAAATAGTTTTTGGAGGTTACAGGTCCGCCGCCCTACAATGGACGGGAATGGCCAGGCGCCGCGTTCCCGCCGCTCCGATCCCCGACCAGTCCGTGGACGCCGATCGCGCGCTGGCCTTCGTCAACACGCTCAGCGGGCGGCCCACCCCGGCGCCGGCCGAACGCCTGGTCTCCTACACCGCGTTGGTCGAGTGGGCGCAGGCGCAGCGCCTGCTGTCGTCGGCCGCCGCCGATCGGCTGGAGGGCCTCGCCCGCAAGCACCCGCACCAGGCCGCCCTGGTGCTCGGCCGCGCGCGCGACCTGCGCGAGGCGCTGCATGGCGTGCTGGCTGCCGTCGAGGCCGACCGTCCGCCACCCGCCGAGGCGCTCGAGACCCTGGGCCGCAGTCTCGCCGCGGCCTACGCCCACGGCCGCCTCGTCCCGCACGAAGGCCGGCTGCAGTGGACCTACGAGGGAGCCGATGAGCTCGATCGCGTGGTGTGGGAAATCGCGCACGCCACCGGCCGGCTCGTGCTGTCTCCGAGGCTGGCGCGCGTCCGCGCCTGCGCCGCCGGCGACTGCGGCTGGTGGTTCCTCGACGACACGAAGAATCGCAGCCGAAGGTGGTGCGACATGAAGATTTGTGGGAACCGCGAGAAGCTCCGGCGCTTTAGAAGCAAGGGTGCCTGACCTTAGGTTGCGTACGGTGCCCAGCGACCGGAGTAGGATGCAGGAATGGTGAACCGGCTGCTGCTGACGATGGTCCTTGGTACTCTTGGCACCTCCTTAGGCACCGTCACCGTTGGCACCCCTGGCACCAACCAGGCGCCTGAGTTGTTTCGCGTAAAACTCGAGACCACGAAAGGCGCGATCGTCATCGAGTGCGTGAGAGCCTGGGCGCCGCATGGGGCGGATCGCTTCTACGAGCTCGTCACCAGCGGCTACTACGACGCTGCGGCGATCTTCCGCATCCGGCCCAGGACGTGGGCGCAGTTCGGCATCAACGGTAAGCCCGACGTCGCGCAGGCGTGGCGGTCCAGGACGATTCCCGATGATCCGTTCACACAAGCCAACCTGCGCGGCACGGTAGCCTTCGCGTGGGCGGTGCCTAACGGCCGGACGACCCAGGTGTTCATCAACCTGAAGGACAACCGCGAGACCCACGACAAGGAGCCGTTCGTGCCGTTCGGCCGCGTCGTGCAGGGCATGGACGTCGCCGATGCACTGTTCGACGGGTATGGAGAGGCGGCTGGCGGCGGCATTCGCGCCGGCAAGCAGCAGCCCGTCTTTGAAGGTGGCAATGATTATCTCAAGAAGAATTTCCCGAGACTCGACTACATCACGACCGCGCGGGTTGAGAAATAGGCTCGCGTTCGCCATCGTCGCGTTGTGGTCGGTCGTCGCCAGCGGGCAGGCGCCGGCCTTGCCGGCGCTCGTGCAGCCCTTCCCTTCGGGCCTTGCCGGGACGCTGATCTTTCACTCCGACCTTCGCGGCCCCGGCAACCCGGAAGGACGGTCGCGCCTCTACACGCTCGACCTCGCAAAGGGCGCGGTCGCCGTGCTCACCAGCGGCAGCCAGTATCGCGACGAAAACCCGCGCTGGTCGCCGGACGGCAGGCGCGTGGCGTTCAAGTCCAACCGCGCCAACGGCGCCTACGACATCTACGTGATGAACAGCGACGGCTCGAACCCCGTGCGCGTCACCGATCATCCGGCCAACGACCACGACCCGGCGTGGCTGCCTGACGGGCAGAGCTTGATCTTCATGTCGGAGCGCGACAGCCGCGGCGATCTGTATCGCGTCTGGCTGGGAGATCGCCGGGTCGAGCGGCTCACGCGCAACTTTGTCGGCGTCGCGATGATGCCCAACGTCTCGCCGGACGGCAAGTCCGTGATGTTCGCCGCGCAGTCGCTCGCGCGGTTCCAGTTCTGGCTCTTCCAGATCCACGTGCTCGACCTCACCACCGGGCGCACGCGGTCGCTCGATGC
This sequence comes from Vicinamibacterales bacterium, assembly GCA_039934485.1. Taxonomy (GTDB): domain Bacteria; phylum Acidobacteriota; class Vicinamibacteria; order Vicinamibacterales; family UBA2999; genus 12-FULL-67-14b. The sequence goes on along the minus strand of JBDTMB010000236.1, from coordinate 1,015 downwards.
CACCGGCGGTTCGTGCTGGCCCGCGTGGTCGCCCGACGGGCGCGCGATCGCGCACGTGATGCTGGACCGGGAGCCCTCGACCCTGCAGATCTCGGGCGCGGATGGAGAGCCGGTTCGCCGGCTCGCCGGCGACAAGTCACGCTGGCATTACTACCCTGAGTGGTCGCCTGATGGGCGCCGGCTCGCCTTCTCCGTGAGCCCGGCGCATCACGAGGGCGAGGATTGGGATCTTGCGGTGATGAACATCGACGGCAGTGGATACCAGAAGCTCACCACAGGTCCGGGGAATGATCGCGTCCCCGACTGGAAACCGTAAGCCCGGCCTAAGCTCGCCGATAAATTTTGCACGGAATTTGCGGCGCCCGCGTGAATTCTGCGTGCAGTTGCCGCCTCGATTCTGTAAATTGGCACGGTTCAAACCGGCGCGCCACCCCCGCGTGCCTCTTGGAGGCCCCCTATGAGAAGAATCTTCGCGGCCGTTGTCGCCGCTGGTATCACGATGACGGGAGCAACGGCTCGGGCGCAGGAGCCCACCGTCGCGAGCCAGGTCACCGTTCCCGCGTCAGTCCAGTGTTCCGCGTCATTCGATTCGACGATCTCGCTCACCGGGTTCGACGTGCAAAACCCCGGCGTCGCCGACATCGTCTTCGTGCTGGATGAGTCGGGCAGCATTGCCCCCGCCAACTTCGCCCTCATGAAGCAATTTGTCACCGACATGATCAACGGGCTCATGACCGGGCCGGGAGGCGCGCGCGTCGGCATCGCGATGTTCTCCGGCTCGTCGCGCACGGTGTTGCCGATGACCAATATCAAGGCGTCGGCACTGAATGCCACTGCCGGCATCGCGCAACAGGGCGGCGCCACCTGCATCGGGTGCGGCATCGATCAGGGCCGCGCGATCTTCAACGCCGCAACACCCAGGCCCGAAGCCACCCGGTTCATGATCGTCCTGACCGACGGCCAGAACACCGTCAATGTCGCCACGTTCCCCACTGTGGTCGGCAACGCCAAGGCG
>JBDTMB010000235.1:0-8808 GCA_039934485.1 Vicinamibacterales bacterium | reverse complement strand
CACGACCAGTCCGCCTTCGGCGCCGACGGCCATGCCGATGTCGTAGTAGTGCTTGAAGACGATCTCGTCGCCCTGGATCTCGGCGTTGATCTGCGGAAACGCCTTCAGCGCGCCGAGCGCCGCCTTGACGAAGAACGACGCGATGCCGAGGCCGACGCCGTGCTGCTTGGTGAAGGCTTCCTTGCGGCGCTCGCGCAGCGCCATCACCGCCGTCATGTCCACTTCGTTGAACGTGGTCAGCATCGCCGCGGTGTGCTGCGCCTCGACGAGCCGGCGCGCAATGGTGGCCCGGCGCTTCGACATGCGCTCGCGGGTCTCGCTTCGATCACCGGGACGCACGACGGCTGGCCGGGCGGATTGAGCGGGTGGAGCTGGCAGGGCGGCTGGTTTCGCGACCGGCGTCGCGGCCTTCAACACGTCCTGCTTGGTCACCCGCGGACCGTTCGCGGCCACGCTCTCGATCTTCACGTCGTGCGCCTTGGCCACATTCCTGGCGGTTGGCGTCGACTTTTTGTCGGCGGCGGCCTGGGCCCTTGGTGCCTCCGGTGGCGGCACCGCGGCGGGTGCCTTGGCAGCGGCCGCTCCATTGGCGGCCTCTTCGAGGACGGCGAGGATCTCGCCCACCTTCACGTCCGCCCCTTCCTGGTGCTTGATGTTCCCAAGCACGCCGGCGCGGTCGGCGCTCACCTCGAGATCGATCTTTTCGGTCTCGAGCTCGACCAGCGCATCACCGGCGACGACGCTGTCGCCCTGCTTCTTGAGCCACCTGGCCACGCGCGCCTCGACGACGGATTCACCGAGCTCAGGAACCACGATATTGGTAGACATACTCAAACCTGCTTCGACAAAACCCGGTCGAGCTCTTTCGTCTCGGCCCTGGCCTCGAATACTTGCTCGATAATGGCGCGCTGGTTCGCGGTGTGCCATGCCGCCGAGCCTTCCGACGGGCTGGAATTGCGGATCCGCCCGATGTAGCGCAGCGGGCAACGCTCGCCGACGAGCGACACCAGCAGCGGGCGCACGAACTCCCACGCGCCCATGTTCTCCGGCTCTTCCTGCACCCAGCACACTTCGCGGAGCTTGGGGTAGCGCTCCATCACCGCGCGGATCTCGTCGGCGGGGAAGGGATAGATCTGCTCGACGCGGGCAATCGCCACGTTGACGTTGTCCTTGCGCTGTTCGCTCGTGACCAGGTCAACGGCCACCTTGCCGCTGCACAGCACCAGGCGGCGGACTTTCGACGCCTGCGCGGCGGCGATGTCAGGGTCATCGATCACGAGCTGGAACTTCCCGGTGGCCAATTCCACAGGAGTCGAGGCGGTCAGCGGATGGCGCAACAGGCTCTTGGGGGTCATGACGATGAGCGGCAACGGGTCCGTGCCGAGCAGCAACGCCTGCCGCCGGAGCACATGGAAATACTGCGCCGCGGTCGTGCAGTTGACGATGCGGATGTTGGTGTCGGCGGCGGCGTTCAGGAACCGTTCCAGCCGCGCGCTCGAGTGATCGGGCCCCTGGCCTTCGTAGCCGTGCGGCAACAACAGCACCAGGGAGGGCGACAGCCCCCACTTGGCGCGCGCGGAGGTGAGGTACTCGTCGAGGATGATTTGCGCGCCGTTGATGAAGTCGCCGTACTGCGCTTCCCACAACACCAGCCGCTTCGGTTCCTGGAAGTTGTAGCCGAGCTCAAAGCCCACGCAGGCGTATTCAGACAGCGGGCTGTTGCGGATTTCGAAGGCCGCCCTGGCCTGGGGGAGGGTCTGCAGGGCGATGTGTTTCTCGCCCGTCACCGCGTCGTGGTAGACGGCATGACGATGGCTGAAGGTGCCGCGCTCGACGTCTTCGCCGGTGAACCGGATGGGCAGGCCGTCGGCAAGAATCGTCGCCAGCGCCAGTTCTTCCGCGGCGGCCCAGTCGATGGTCCGTTCGGCCGGCGAGGCGAACATCGCCTTGCGGCGCTCGCGGCCGCGTTCGAGCTTACGGTGCACGCTAAAGCCCGCGGGCACCGTCATCAGGTTAGTGTTCAGCGCTTCGAGGGCTTCAAGCGGAACCGCCGTCCTCACCTTCCTGGCCGCGCCGCTTGGCGGCACTTCCGGAACGGGCGGGACGTAGTCCTGGTCCGGCTTCAGCGAGGCATACGCGGCCTCGAGTTCCGCCATGCGGCCCTGCACCAGCGCCTCGGCCTGCGCTTGCGTCAGCTGGCCACTCTCGATGAGCGACTCGGCGTACTTCTCGCGCACGGTGGGATGCGCCTGGACGATTTGGTAGACCTGCGGCTGCGTGAACGCCGGCTCGTCGCCTTCGTTGTGTCCGTAGCGGCGGTAGCCGACCAGGTCGATCAGGAAGTCGAGCTTGAAGCGCTGGCGGTAGGCGATGGCCAGCCGCGCCGCCTCGATGCACGCCACCGCATCGTCGGCATTGACGTGGGTGATGGGGATCTTGAAGCCACGCGCCAGCCCGCTGGCGTAGCTGGTGCTGTACGACTCTTCGGGGTCCGTCGTGAACCCCAACTGGTTGTTGGCGATGATGTGGATGATGCCGCCGACGTCGTAGCCGTCGAGGCGCGACAGGTTGAGCGTCTCGGCGACGATGCCCTGGCCGGGAAACGCCGCGTCGCCGTGGATCAGGATCGCGAGGACCTTGCCCTTGTCGACGACGGGCGGACCGGGCTGGTCGGTGGTGGTGGCGGCGGCGCGGGCCATGCCGTTCACGATCGGATCCACGGCCTCGAGGTGGCTCGGGTTCGGCGGCATCGAGATCACCACCTGCTTCGGCAATCCGTCGGGCTGGGCTTCGATGCGGGCGCCGGCGTGGTACTTGACGTCGCCCATCCAGCCGAGATCGACGCGGAGCCGCTTCGAGAAGACCGGGTCCTTGAACTCCGCCAGGATTTGCGTGTACGGCTTCTGCATGATGTGCGCGAGCACGTTCAAGCGGCCGCGGTGCGCCATCGCGATCATCACGTGCTGCACGCCGGTCTCGGCGGCGTCGTGAATGATCTCGTCGAGGATCGGCACCATGATGTCGAGGCCCTCGATCGAGAAGCGGGTCTTGCCCGTGAACGTCCGGTGCAGGAAGCGTTCAAAGGTCTCGACTTGCGTGATCCGGTCGAGCAGTTCGGAACCATCGATCGGATCGTTGGGCGGACGGAACTGCGCCGATTCCACGGCCCTGCGCAACCAGACGCGCTCGTCTGGCACGAACACCTGGTTGTGGTCGTGGCCGCTGGTGGAGCAGTAGATTTCGCGCAGTCGCGCGATCGCGTCGAAGGCGTTGGCGGCACCGGCCGACGCCGGGCCGGACACCAGCGACGCCGGCAACCGCTTGAGCGTCTCGGTGGTCAGGCCGTGCGATTGGGGCGCGAGCGACGGATCGCCGATGGGATCGTGAAATCCAAGCGGGTCGATGCGCGCCGCGAGGTGGCCGAACCGTCGAATCGACTCGGCCAGTGTGTGTGCGGCGATGGAGGCCTGGATGTCGACAGGGGAGGCAGCGGGCCCACCTGCCACCGGCAGGCCTCTGTCGGATGGGTCGGAGGGGGTCCAGGTGGCAAACGTCCGGCGCGTCGCCTCATCCACGGACGAGGGGTCGCGCTGGTAGCGCTCGAACAACTCGTAGACATACCCCGCGTTGGCCCCGGTAAACTGGTCCCACGGGTTCATAACCTTTCCATGGTATCAAACCCTAACCGAGGACCCCATGAACCCCAGGCCGACCTACGACGATGCCAGTTTAATCCTTCGCCTCTATGAGATGCGGCGCGAAGCCCGCATGCGGCAGGCCCGCGCGTGGTTTACCGCCAAGCTGAAAGTGAAGGATCACGAGGAACTGATCAAGCTGGCGCCCGGCGGGTCCGACGAGAACGCCTCGTTCCGCATGGTGGTGTCGTATTGGGACCTCGTCGGGTCGTTCATCACCTCCGGCGTGTTGAACAAGGAGCTCTTTTTCCAAAGCGGCCGCGAGTTGCTGTTGGTCTTCGAGCGCCTTCGCGACGTCCTGCCCTCGATGCGCGAGGCCTACAAGGACCCGAATTACCTGCGGCACCTGGAAACCGTCGGCCTCGACTACGCGGCGTACTTCAAGAAGCAGGACAAGGACGCGTACGAGGCGTTCGTGAAGCGCGTCAAGTGATCAAGTTGATCGCCATCGACGTCGACGGCACCCTGCTCGACAGCCACGGTAAGATCCCCGAAGCGAACCGCGACGCGATCCATCGCGCCACCGGGCGCGGCGTGAGGGTGGTGATCGCCACCGGCCGCAGCTTTCATTTCTGCCTGCAAGCCATCGGCGGCCTGCCGGACGACATCACCCTGATCCTCCACAACGGCGCGATTGCCACCGAACGCGGTGGCACGCGGCTGTTTCGCCGCCTGTTGCCGGTGGCCGCGGCGCGCGACGTCCTCGAGGCGACCGTGGCGTGGCGGACGGAGACCACGGCGGTGTTCGATCGGCCGCTCGAAGGCCAGCTGGTCTACGACCGCATGGACTGGACGCATCCCAATCGCTGGCGCTTCAGGCAACGCAACCAGGCGATCATCCAGGAAGTGGCGCGCCTCGAGGATTCGCTCACCGAGGATCCGATCCAAATCGCGTTCAACGGCGGCGTCGCCGAGATGCGTGCGATTGCCGCCCAACTCGGCGCACACCGGGTCGCGCCGCAACTCGAGATTGCGCTCACCGAGTATCCGCGCCGCAACTTCTCGATGGTCGACGTCTGCGCGTCGGGCACCACCAAGGGCAGCAGCCTGGCCGCGGTGGCGGCGCTGTTCGGCATTCCGCAAGCCAGCGTGATGGCCGTCGGCGACAACCACAACGACCGCGACATGCTCGAGTGGGCCGGCACCGCGGTGGTGATGGGCAACGCCGAGCCCGAGCTGCACGCCGCCGGTTTCCATCGCACGGCCACCAACGACGAGGCCGGCCTCGCCCAGGCCATCGACCGTTTTGCGCTGGCGCCATGACCACCTTGCCGGAACTGCACGGTTCTTCAGCACATCCATACAGCGCTTGGCGCGCGGGACCGATAGCGGGGGTGTCATGAGCCAGAACGGCTGCGGGCACGGCGTCGCCAACCTCAAGGAGAACGGCAACGCCAACGGCGTCGGGACCAACCTCGCCTTCACCAAGTTCCTCTTCGTGGTCGCCCGCCAGGAGGATGACGCGCACAGCGCGCGGCTCCGCACCGCCGGCGGCAACATCGCGCGCGGGTTCTTCAACGATTTCGACATCGACGACAGCCGCGACAGCCAGGCCCAGCCCTTCGAGACCATCCACTTCTTCGTCCGCGACGGCGAGACGGCCACCCCGGCGCCCAATTGCGTCGGGCCATGCATCAACAAGGCGCGCCACGTGGTCCAGGTGTCGAGCAAGTACCGGCCGCGCCTGCAGGAAATCGACGAAGAGTTGCGCCGCCGTCTCGGTGACTCGGCCGACGTGATCTCGCTGGCCGGCGCGGTCCGCAGCTCGCGCTATTCGAGCGCGGAGATGCAGCAGTACTCCTACAAGAATTCGCCGGTGCGCCGGTCGGGCCGCGTCAGCCGCAATGCCATCATCGTGCCAATTCGCAAGACCGCCGAGTGGTGGCAGATGAGCCCGCTCGAACGGCAGGGATATTTCTACCCGCACGTCGATCGGGGCAGCGGTTGCCCGGTGAAGGGACATGCGCAAGCGGCGGAGAAAGGCATCCCGTCGCTGTTCCGGCGGATGTACCACCACCCCGACGGTTACGAAGTGGCGAACGAATTCGACTTCCTCGCCTACTTCGAATGTGAAGACGAGGGCGTGCCGGTGTTCGACCACGTCCTCGGTCAGCTGCGGGACATCGACCAGAACCCCGAGTGGCGCTTCGTCCAGGAAGGCCCGATCTGGAGGGGCAAACGGGTACTTCGCTGGTGATCAGGACCCAAGCCCGAAGCCCGAAGCCCGAAGCCTGCTAATGCGCCGCCTGCAAGTGCTCCCGCAGTAAATCCCGGCCAAAATCACCGTTGAAGTCGCGCCACACCGAGTGGATGTGGTTGCCGTCGTTCTGCGTGTTGTCGTACTCCACCAGGAACGTCGGCCCCTGGATCCGGTAGTAGTGCTTCTTGCCGCGCAAGGTCTCGCCGGCCCACGCAAACACGATCTTCTCGAAGCCCGCGGCCTTGATCGCCGCGAGGCGCTCGGCTGCGATGTCGGCCTCGAGCGTGCCCAGGTACGAATCCAGCACTTGAGTCAGCAGATCGCGCTGCTTCGGCGTCAGTGCCGAAGCCGCGAGGCCGGTGGACTCGAGCGGCTTGATGTCGTTGTTGTTCATCGTGAGGATGTCGCCGGGCGCCGTGGTGGCGTTGGTGATCGCGGTGGTGCGCTGGCCGGCATCGAGTGAGTCGAGAAACGCCCGCGCGGTGTCCTCGCGCGCGGCCAGCACCCTCAGGCCTTTTCGTTCGCCTTCGCGCACTTCGGCCGGGTTGGTGCCGAGAAACGCGGGGGAGCTGGCGATCGCCGTGCCGTTGACGATGGCAAAGCGCAGCGAGACATGATGCCCCTCAACCCGCCAGCCCCAGGCGCCGGTGGCCGACGGCGTCCCGAACACCGAGAAGAGGTACTCCTCCTTGTTGCGCGCGAAGCGCGGGCTGTTCTCCATCACCTTGAGGATGTCTTCGAGACTCATGATCGAGGTGGCGGTGAGGTAGCCGCGCTGGCTCAACCCGGTCTTCATCAGGCCGTGCGCGAGCGCGCGTTGCGCCTCGGTCATGTCCTTGATCATCAGGCCCTTGCGCGGAAACATCTCGTTGGGGATGAAGTGCCAGCGCAGCCGCTCTTCGTCGGCGAAGGTGAACGTGGCCTTGGCGCGTTGTTCGGGCGTGAGTGATCCGAGAAACTGGTTGGCCGCGGTGGCCATCGCCGTGGCGGAACGCTGCGAAGCGACGACGGCGCTGCCCAGCAGGACGGTGACGATGCCGAGTGCAACAAACAGTCGGACGAGGTTCGGTCGAGCCATGGGGCCTCCAATGGGGCCGAGTCTAGCGGAAAGTCACCCCCATGCCGAAGTGCAACCTGGTGTCTCCGGCCTCGGAGCGCGCCACGTCGAGCTCGAGGCTGAGAATGGTCAGGTGCAGGTAGACGCCGCCGCCGTAGCCGCGATCCAGTTTCTGGTCCGCCATCTTGCCGCCGGCGGCATAGGCCGCGCCGGCGTCGACAAAGGCCTTGAGGCCAAAACGGCCCACCGACAGGGGAGAGGTGAGGGGCACGCGCAGTTCCGCCGACGCGGCTGCGAGGTTGTCGTTGGCCTGGTAGCCGGTTTCGTAGCCGCGCAGCGTGGAATCGCCACCGAGCAGGCTTTGCTCGTATGCGGGCAGCGGCTCGCTCGAGGCAATCGAGAGCCCGCGGACCGAAAGGACCGTCTGGCCGATGAGTCCGATGTAGACGCGCACGTCGGTGGTCTTGCGATTCGAGTGCCCGGCGTCGAACGACAGGTGTTCCACGCCAAAGGTGGCGTGCACGGCGTTGCGTGGGTACGCGGGATCGACGCGCGTGTCGAGCGTGACGTCAGCCCCGCCGCGGCCCAGGCGATCGCGAACCTCGCCGAACTGCACGTCTTCGATGCCGCCGCCGCCGCCGACGCGGAGCCACTTCTGGATCGAGCCTTCGAGGCGCGCGTGCGCGCCGGTTCGGGTATCGCCGATTTCGTAGTGTGGATTTTCCTTGCGCCCGATGCCGGCGTCGCCGAACAGGCGACCGCGCTGGAAGCCGCGCTCGAGCTGGACGCGCGCCTGCCGCTCGCCGCCCCAGGTGAACGGCATCGACATGCGGCTGCCGCGTCCGAGCAGGTTGACGAAGCTCACCCGCGCGCCATAGGTGAAGCCGTAGCCATCGTCGTAGTGCAACACCGGCAGGAACATGCCGGTGCTGGTGAAGCGCTTCCACGGGCCAGGCGTGAGGTCGAGAGCCGAAATGCCCGGCACTTCGTCGATCACGATCATCAGCAGGATGTCGTCGGGGTTGTCGATCGATCGATAGCGCTTGCGCACGTCGACGCCGTCGAATCGCCCGCTCTGCTGCAACCGCGCGGCGATGTCGGCGATCAGCGTGTCGGTGGCCGGCTGGCCCACCACGTCGCCAACCAGCGCGAGCACGTCGGCGTCCGGCGTGGTGTGATTGCCGTGGACGCGGACTTCGCCGACGACGCCGGGCCCGGGGGCCGCCTGCGCGCCGACACCAGTGGCGGCGCCGCACACCAGGAGCAGGATGAGGCACGCGGATCTGATCATTTGATCTTGTAGGTGACCGCGGCTTCCTTGTAGTCGTGATAGTCGACGCGGTAGGTGGCGTCGACGGTGCCGAGGGCCAGCGTCATCTCGAATTTCATCTCGATGTTCTTCGGCAGCCAGATGTTGGGAAACGGCTGCGCCATGCGCATCGTCGCCTTGAGGTCATCGATGCGCGCCAGGGCGCGGCCCGGGAAGAAGTCCATGTCGATGTCGTCGAAGGTGTACTGCAGGATCTGATACGTCTTCGGGTCCACCCAGATGGTGACGAGCGACACCTTGTTCATCTTCTCTTCGATCTTGTCGTCTTCGTCGCGGACCTTCTTGTTGGGACGCTCGCGGCCGTCGTTAAAGAGGCCGGCTTGAGGGTAGTACTCGATCTTCAGCGCCTGGACGCCATCAATCGCTTCGCGTCCGGCCAGCGCGTAGTGGCCCTTCTCGAATCGAAACTTGAGGAAGTACGAGGACGACACGAACTGGGGTTCACCACCCTGCTTGAGGACGTCGACCATGTCCACGTCGATTCCCTGGGGGCCCACGCTGATGCAGCCGCGATCGCCTGGCGCCA
>JBDTMB010000234.1:0-8957 GCA_039934485.1 Vicinamibacterales bacterium | reverse complement strand
CCGTTCGTCCCGGGGTTAAGGCGCGCTCGAACTGAGCGCTTTGGCGACTCGGCCGGTGAGCGACTCGCTGGTGAAGGGCTTCGCCAGGAAGCCATCGCCGGCCGGGTGGCGGGCGGGATCGGGCGCGAATGCCGAAATGAACAGGACCTTGACGGCCGGCAAGATCTTTCGTGCTTCGGCCACCAGTTCGTAGCCGTCCATCTCGGGCATCACGATGTCCACGAGCATCATCGCGATCGCCGGTTGTTGTTTCAGCTCGGCGAGCGCGGCGCGGGGACCGGCGACGGTCACGATCGCGTGACCGGCCCGCATCAGGATCACCTTGATGAGTTCGCGCACCCCCGGCTCGTCTTCGACGACCAGTACGAGCGCCGGCAGATGCGCGTCGTGTCGGGTCCCATTCGAGGCGGTGGCCGGTTCCGTCGTCGCCGGCAGGTCGATGGTGAACGTCGTGCCGACCGCCAGCGCAGACTCGACCTGGATGCGGCCGCCGGCGTGGTTGACGATGGCGGCGACGTTGGCCAGACCGGTTGGCGAGTGCCCGCCGCCGGCATCGTCGACAAACTGCGGCTCGAACAGCATGGCCAGCGCCGTCGCCGGAATAGCGGTGCCGGTGTCGGCGACGACCATCCGGACGTACTCTGCCGGCACGCTCGGCGCCGCGCCGCGCTCGTGATGCATCGCGATCGTCACCGACAGGGAGCCGCCCCGCGGCATGGCGTCGCGCGCGTGGAGGCCGATCTTGAGCAGGAGCTCTTCCAGCTCGTACTCGGCGATCCTGGCGCGCGTGATGCCGTCGTCGAGTGACAAGTTGACGGCGATGTTCGGGCCGAGCATGTGTTGGAGGGCGGCGGTCGTCCGGACCGCGACGGCCTTGACGTCGATGACGTCGGCCGGGGGGCGGTGACCGCCGCTCAAGACGCGCAGCGGGCGGGTCAGCTGGCCGGCCCTCAAGGCGGCGCGCCGGATTTCATCGGCGTCCTGCACGTTCATCCCCGAGTGCTCGAGATTGGCAATCAGCAGCTCGGCGTGTCCGGTGATCACCGTCAAGAGGTCGTTGAGTTCGTGCGCGACGTCGCCGGCCAGCCGGCTGTCGGCATCCATGGTCGCCAGTGCGGCGCTCCCGCCGGGATCCCGGCCGCCGGCGCGTAGTACCGCCCGCGCGGCGCGTGCCTGTCGCGTTGCCACGTACGCCGTCACGATCGCGATGGCGGCGACGGCGCCGAGCAGTGCGATCATGACCGGGGCATTCACACTGGATCACCGCCCTCTCAAGGCGCTCGCTGTTGGATCGATTGCCGGCGGACCGGCGGCGGCGACGCGGCACCGATCTCGTCCGTCACGCTTGGCTTGATACAACGCCTCGTCGGCGCGCGCGATCAGGGTGGTGACGCCGAGTTCGCCGGGTCCAGCTTCCGCCACGCCGATGCTCACCGTCACTGGAAAGGTCTTGCCGCCGGCGACCATGGCCAGCGTCGTCATCCTCTGCCGCAGCGACTCGGCGGCCTGCTGCGCGCCGCTCGCCGGGGTGTCGGGAAGGATGATCAGGAACTCATCGCCGCCGTAGCGGCACCGCAGGTCCGTGCTGCGCAGCACCCGGGTGAGCTGGGCGCCGACGGCGCGCAGCAGATCGTCGCCGCGCTGGTGCCCCAGTTCGTCGTTGATGGTCTTGAAGTTGTCGATGTCGAACATCAGGATCGAGAGGGGTTGCCGGGAGCGGCGCGCCCGTTCCAGTTCCCGATCCAGCGCCTCGATGCCGTGGCCGCGGGTGTAGCAATTGGTCAGGCCATCGCGCACGCTATGTTCCCGCGTCTCCAGGAAGAATTGGAGATTCCTGACCGCTATCGCGATCAAGCCTGTGGCGACGCCGAGCGCCTTGCGCTGGTCGCCGCTGATCGCGGCGCCGTCGTGGATCCCGAGGACGCCCACGGGCACGCCGGCGACCAGCGGGAAGCAGAGATTGTCGCCCTCGAGAATGCCGGTGAGGCGCGCGTCGGCAAGGGTGTCCGGCAATACCGCGCGATCCGCCATGGCCTCGAGGGCCTCGATCGGTAGCCTGGTGGTGGCGGTGTTCCCCCCCTGTAGCCACGTCTCCCAGTGATCGGGCCGCCGCGCCAGCACCCAGAATGTACGCTCGCCGGAGAAGTCGGGCAGGTGCCGCCACATCGCCTGCTGGAGCGCCGCGAGGTCCAACGCGTTGGCGAGCGCCTGGCTGAAGGTCATCAGCCGCTCGAGTTCCGCCGAGCGGAGCCGCGCCTGGGCCGCCTCCGCCGCAACGAGCCGCGCCTCGGCTTTGGCCTGTTGCCGCTTGCGGGCCTCATGGAAGAAGAAGACCCCGACGAAGATCGTCAGCGCCGGAAGCAGGTCGACGTGGTACCGCTCCTGCACGTCCCAGGCAGCCTCCCAGACGGCGCGGAGCGGCCGCTGAAAGATCACCGAGGTGCCGGCGATGAGGCCGACCGCCAGCGACGCATCGTTCTTGGTAATAAGGCGCATGGTCGTTCCCGGGCTGGTTCACTCCGCCTTGGGACTGCCTCCGCCATTCTGACGAGCCTGGGGCCCGGCCCACTGTGCTTTACTGCACACGTCGCCGTGGTGCCGGTTTGGCTGGGCTGGAAGTGTGCAATAGGGAACTGTGGGCATGGTCAGGAGTGCTTATCCTGACATCCTGTTGAACCAACCCCAACGGTCCTCATCGTCGAACCCCGGCCGCTTGCCGGCGCTGTTCCCCGAGGTCGATATCCGGCCCGCGCTGGCGTTGCGCCCGGCGCGCATGCCCGATTACGAGCGGGAGAATCGCGCCTTCAGTGTGCTGGCGGCCGAAATCGCCCAGAATCCGCGCAACATGCTGCAGAAACTCGTCGAAGTGGCGGTTGACCTGTGCGGGGCGCATACCGCGGGCATCAGCCTGCTCGATGGCGATGTGTTTCGGTGGGAGGGGGTCGCCGGGGTGCTGGCCGCGGCGCGTGGCGGCACCGTGCCGCGCGATCAAAGCCCGTGCGGCGTGTGCGTGGACACCGGCACGACGCAACTGATGCACCTCGCCGATCGGTGTTTCCCCGCGCTCCATTCCGAGCCTCGATTCATCGAAGCGTTGATCGTCCCGTTCTTCGACCATGGGGTGCCGATCGGGACTGTCTGGGTTGTCAGCCACACTGACGATCGCAAGTTTGACGCAGAAGACGAACGCATCCTGCGCGTGCTGGCGGCGTTTGCGTCCGCAGCGCGGCAGCAATCGAATACGCTGGACGAGCTCGCGGAAAGCCACCTCGTGAACGATGGCGACCTCGCCACCCTCGCGCACGAGTTGCTGGACAAGAGTGCCGTCGATCTGGGCCGCGTGGTGGCCGAGGCCATCGACACCCGGCGGAACGAAATCGAACAACGCTCGCAACGGCTGATTGTGGACCTCACTTCACGGTTGATGCTGGTCGAGGGCGATGCCGTGCGGCTGGCGCAAGTGACGTCCAGTCTGCTGGACCACGCCTCTCGGCTCACGCCGGCCGGCGGCGAGATCTTGATCACGCTCACCGCCGTAGGTGACGAGGCCCATCTCGAAGTTCGCGACAGCGGGGTCGGCATCGAGACCAGGCATCTCGACGCGATCTTCGATCCATTCAGGCCGCTCAACGTGCTGCGCGGAGGAACGGGCAGGGGCTCAGGTCTGGGCCTGGCGCTCGTGAAGAACATCGTGACGCTGCACGGGGGCCAGGTGGTGGCGTCCAACCGCGGCGCCGACCAGGGCATTCAAGTCTCGGTGCGCCTGCCTCTGTCCCGGCCAGACGACCGGGCGGTGGCTAATGGCGTGGCGCAAAATTCATGGGCGAACATGAGCGGCCCTATCCGCCACTGAGATCAGCCGCAGCACGTCTGCATGTCGATGGCCGGCTCGACGGCGGACCCGCGTGGTCATGGATCATCGACCTGACGGCCGTCCTTCTCACCTTGAGCTCGCTTACCGGCATGGTGACCTTGGTGTCATTCCGCGCGCGCCGACGTACCGGGTTCATCGTCGCCGCTTTGGGCGTCGTCTCGATTGTCGCGCTCTATCTGATCGCGGTGCCGCGGTAAGGCCGAGACCGAGGAAACGATGCTAGGATGCGCGATGCCCAAGCTGATTGTCCTGTAGCCGCCACCTGTTGACGCCGCAGCGTTCGAACGTAGGTATCACACGGAACATGTTTCGCTAGTAGTCGGGAAGATTCCAGGGTTGACGAGGTTCGTCGCGGCGCAGGTGCTCGGCACGCCAGCCGGAGCCGTGCCGTATCAACGGGTTGCCGAGCTGCACTTTGACTCGATGGTGTCGCTGCAGGCCGCGATGTCCTCGACGGAAGGCCAGGCGGCTGTGGGCCACGCCATGGAGATCTCGACCGGGGGTCCGCCGGTGGTGCTGATCGCAGAAGACGACAGTCCGGTTTGAGGGGTAGTGGTTACTGCTTCTACAGGTTGTCAGGGGCAGACCTCGTTCACGAAATCCTGACCGGAACCAGATAGGCGCGAGAACAAGTCTATCCGGCCAGAACACGGTCCATTTTCTCGGCCGCAGCCCTCCAACTTGCACAGCAGTATTTACATAAGGTTCATAATAATATGCATTAAATACAATAGAGACTATAAAATTGGACGTTACATATGAGAACCAGTCGAGCTTCCGTAGCGCTTCCCATCCCTGTCAAGCACGCCCTGCGCAAGCTGGGGCGCGATGTCCGGGACGCACGGAAGCGCCGAAGAATCCCTGTCGCCCTCGCGGCGCAGCGCGCCTCGATTAGCCGGACCACACTCGGCAAACTTGAAAAAGGCGATCCTGGAGTCGCCATGGGAATTTACGCGACCGTCCTCTTCGTCTTGGGCCTGACCGACCGGCTCGCCGACATCGCCGATCCCAAGAACGATCCGGTCGGACGCCAGCTCGAAGAAGAACACTTGCCGCAGCGTATCCGCGGCAAGCGCAAGCCAACGGCGACCGACTGATGGACCGTGAGATTCTCGTACACGTCGATCTCGACGGCGTCCCGCACTCGGTGGGACGCCTGTGGGCACGGCTGCGCAAGAACAAGGAAAGCGCCACCTTCGAGTACGACCCGCAGTGGCTTCAGCACCCTGCCCGGTTCTCTCTGGAACCCGCGCTCACGCTGGGTCCTGGAGCCTTTCACACACCGGCGGACACGCCGCTGTTCGGCGCCATCGGGGACTCAGCCCCGGACCGCTGGGGCCGCGCGCTGATGCGCCGCATGGCGCGCCGGCAAGCCGAACGCGCAGGCCAGGCACTCCGCACGCTTCAGGAGATGGACTACCTGCTGATGGTGGACGATGAGGCGCGGCAGGGAGCATTGCGCTTCGCTGAACGGGCCGGGGGTCCGTTCTTGCGCGAGCACGACGCCCTGCGCATACCACCCCTTCTGGAACTGCCGAGACTGCTGTCGGCGGCCGAACGCGTCGTCGAGGAAAAAGACACCGACGAAGACCTGCGCTTGCTGTTTGCGCCGGGTTCCTCGCTCGGCGGCGCCCGCCCAAAGGCGTCCGTGCGGCTCGTGGATGGCAGCCTCGCGATCGCCAAATTTCCGCGCCAGGACGACGAGATCAACACCATGTTGTGGGAGTCGGTGGCGCTGACGCTTGCCACCCATGCCGGTATTGCAGTGCCCGACGCCCGGCTTGAGGACGTCGCCGGTCGGCCGGTACTCGAGGTGACGCGATTTGACCGAAACGGTGCGCGGCGCATCCCGTTTCTTTCCGCCATGAGCATATTGGGCGCAAGGGACAGGGAGACACGAAGCTACCTTGAGCTCGTGGACGCGCTTCGCCAGCATGGGGCCGCGCCGAAAGAGGACATGGAGGCGCTCTGGCGCCGGATGGTGTTCAACGTCCTGATCTCGAATACGGACGACCACCTGCGCAATCACGCGTTCCTCTACGATGGTCCGAACGGCTGGCGCCTCTCGCCCGCCTACGATCTCAACCCGGTGCCGACCGACATCAAGCCACGCATGCTCGCGACGGCGATCACAGAGGATGACAACACGGCCTCCGTCGATCTGGCGTTCGAGGTGGCGGGGTACTTTGAGCTCAGTGGCGCGAGGGCAGGCCAGATCGCTTCAGAGGTTGCCGCTGCGGTGTCGCGATGGCGCGCGGAGGCCGCGCGGCAAGGTCTCACCAGGCAGGAAATCGACCGCATGGCTTCGGCCTTCGAGCATCAGGACTTGGCGCGCGCGCGCGGCCAGTAGTCGCCGCCATCACCGCCCGAGGCTCGCCCTCCCGCGCGGCGCTTTACGGATTGGCCGACGTTCGTCCTCGGCATCTTGCGTGCGCTCCCAATCGGCTCTCGGTCCGCCCGTGTTCTCTTGATGTGCCTGTCGGGTTCCTTGAGTCGCGAAGGCACCACAACACGTACATACGGAGGACGCGGCAATGCAACGCGGTGACCCCGGTGTGACCCAGAACGACGACGCTGGTTGTGGGCGTCATCGTTTGTGAGAATTTGCTTGGAAAACTGGAGCCGGCGATCCGGATTGAACGGACGACCTGCTGATTACGAATCAATTTATAGGGGTGCGCGGTCGTTCGCATCCGACCGCAGACCCCGCAAAATAGGCCTGTTTCGTGATATTGTCACTCATCACTACGCATCACACCTTGTCAATCTGGTAGCCCCGTGGTAGCCCACGGCGTTCTGAGGGGGACGCTGCTTTGGCATCAACCGGTCAACTCACACAGCGCAGCATCGCGGACCTCACGGCCCGATCGGGCTCACGGTACGTCGTCTGGGACGGAGGCATTCCCGGGTTCGGCGTGCGGGTGAGCGACGGCGCCAAAACGTTCATCCTGAAATACCGGCTCGCGTCGCGGCGGACCCGGTGGGCCACACTCGCGCGCGTCGGCGTCATGACGCTCGAGCAGGCGCGTACGCTGGCGCGGGCCTATCTCGGTGCCCTGGCCAAGGGCGAGGACCCGCTGCGACGCAAGGACCTGGCGCGGACCGCGCCGACCGTCGCGGAGGTGGCCGATCGCTTTCTGAAGGAATACGTCGGAGTCCGCGCCAAGCGCGCGCCGGACGCGCCCATTCGATCGGGCCTCAAACCGTCGACGCGCCGGCTGTACGTGTTGGCGATCGACACCCACATCCGACCTAGCCTCGGGACCGTGGCGATCGCCGATGTCAGTCTCGCCGACGTGCTCCGCCTGCATCAGCAGTTGCGCGGGACCCCCGTCATGGCAAATCGGGTGTTGGCCGTGTGCTCGAAGTTCATGACCTGGGCGGAGCAGCACGAGTACCGGACCCAGCGGACCAATCCCTGCCGGGGCATCCGCAAGTACAAGGAAGAGGCGCGGCGCCGCTATTTGACACCGCGCGAAATGACGCGCCTCGGCGCCGCGCTTCGCATCGGGGAGCGCTGGCACGCGATGTCACCAACAGCCGTCACGGCGATTCGGCTGCTCCTCCTCACCGGTGCGCGCGTGTCGGAGATCCTCTCGCTGCGCTGGGCCGAAGTCGACCTGGTGCGCGGCGCGCTGCGGCTACCCGAGTCGAAGACGGGGCGGAAAACGATTCTCCTGAGTCCACCCGCGGTGGCCATTCTCGACGTGTGGCCACGGTTCGGTGGATCGCCCTACGTGTTTCCGGGGGAGGGACCCGCCTGGCGCAAGGGGGACCATCGCGTCAACCTGACCGATGCGTGGCGGTGGATTCGCCGGCGAGCGAAGATCGCCGACGTGCGGCTGCACGACCTGCGACACTCGTTCGCGTCCGTGGCCGTCTCGAGTGGGCAGACACTGCCGATGATCGGCGCGCTGCTTGGCCACAAGGAAGCCGCGACCACACAGCGGTACGCGCATCTGATGGACGATCCGTTGCGGGCGGCGAGCGATGCGACGGCGGCGACCATTGCGGCCGCGATCGCGCCGCGGCGGGTCCGATGAGCGGGAAGCGTCGCGGCCGGCCGCCGCTCGACGACGACGATCCATCGGTGAAGGTCGAGGTCTCGATGCCGTCGAAGCAATTCGACGCGTACTGCAAACGCGCGCTACGCGAGGACGTGTCTGTGCCGGCCATCATCCGCCAGGAGCTCAACGGGAAGCCGGGCGGCGCCGCGTCCACCAAACGCGACGAGGTAAATTACCGAACGGATGTCACGTTGCCGTGGCCTCGGTCCTTCGTCCGGGTTCTCCATCACGATCTTGATGACGCGCTCGCCGGCCACGACCTCACGCCCGCACTCTGCGAAGGATGTCTCGACGACTTGCACACGTTCGTGTTCGCGCCCTGGACGCAGTACCTCGAGGCCGTGCAGCACTTCTCGGCTACCGCCCACCGTCGCGTCGAAGTCGATGACAGAGTCCTGGGCTTGGCGATCCAATTGCGAGACGCGCTCCTCGGTCACGATACGTTCATCGGTGAGGGGCTACAGTCGCAATCGGCCCGGGGTGGTCAACGACAAAGAAGTAGTAGTGGTCCTAGCGGGACAAGTAGTCGCCGACCTTTCGGTAATATACCTCGTCGAAACTCCAACATAGCTGCGATGGACCCGTCGCCTGGTGTCGCCGTCATTCAGGGCCAGGTGGAGGCACTCACGGATCTGCGTCGCTCGGTCTTGATCTCGCCCATGAACTCTCCGGAGCTCACCGGTGCGCTCAACACCTTGATCGCCTGGGCACAACCGACCTTCGAGGCCTCGGTCCGTTGGCAGCCCCAACGCCGGCGCGGCCGCGTGGCGGATCATCGCCTGGAGTGGCTCGTGCACCAAACCATGCGGCGCCTCGAGGCCATCGGCGTGCCGCTGTTGTGCGGGCGCCGCGGCGTCCTCGCGAGCGTCTTACGAGTACTTCTCCGGGCGGCCGATCGGCTCGAGCAGCGCGCGCCCGCACCGCGTACAAACATGTGGAAGGATCTTCAACGATGGTTGGCCACGTATCGGCGGGAGTCTAATTCGCCGGCTAGTCGATGAATTGAGCTACCGCCA
>JBDTMB010000233.1:0-8961 GCA_039934485.1 Vicinamibacterales bacterium | reverse complement strand
CCCCGTCGATCCGATGCCGAACGGGAAGTCGGCGGCGGAAGTGGTGCTCACCGTCCTGCACGCGGGGGGCAAGTTCGACAACGACAGCTACAAGGTCTCAGGCGGCCTGCACGGCGTCGGGGTCTCGGTCGTCAACGCGCTGTCGGAACGGCTCGATCTCGAAATCTGGCGCAACGCCCACGTGTATCAGCAGAGTTACGAGCGCGGCACGCCAACGGGCGAGCTCGAGACGACCGGCACCACGCAGCGCCGTGGCACCAAGGTCACATTCAGGCCAGACCCCCAGATCTTCGAGGACACCGAATACAGCTTCGACACGCTCGCCCAGCGGCTGCGCGAACTGGCCTTCCTCAACGGCGGCATTCTCATCACCATCGACGACGAGCGCGACGGCAAGAACCACAAGTTCCAGTACGAAGGCGGCATCGGCTCGTTCGTTCAGCACCTGAACAAGAACAAGGCGGTCGTCAACGACACGCCGATTTTCATGAAGGGGCAGAAGGACGGCATCGACGCCGAGATCGCCCTGCAGTGGAACGACACCTACACCGAACTGGTGTTCTCATTCGCCAACAACATCAACACGCACGAAGGCGGCACCCATCTCTCCGGCTTTCGCTCGGCGCTGACACGCACCATCAATTCCTACGCCACCAAGAGCAACCTGGCGAAGGACCTGAAGGACGCCAGCATCAGCGGCGACGACATCCGCGAAGGCCTCACAGGGGTGATCAGCGTGAAGATCCCGCAGCCGCAATTCGAGGGGCAGACCAAGACCAAGCTTGGCAACACCGAGGTCAAGGGTATCGTCGAGGCGATTCTCAACGACAAATTCGGCCAGTACCTCGAAGAGAACCCGGCCATCGCCAAGCGCATTATCAGCAAGGCGGTCGATGCCGCACGCGCGCGCGAAGCGGCGCGTAAGGCACGCGATCTGGTGCGTCGCAAGGGCGCCCTCGATGGCAGCAGCCTGCCGGGCAAGCTCGCCGACTGCCAGGAGCGCGACCCGGCGCAGAGCGAGATCTACATCGTCGAAGGCGAGTCGGCCGGCGGCTCGGCCAAGCAGGGACGCGACCGTCGTTTCCAGGCCATCCTGCCGATCAAGGGAAAGATTCTCAACGTCGAGAAGGCGCGCTTCGACAAGATGCTGGGGAGCGACGAGATCAAGATCATGATCGCCGCGCTCGGCTGCGGCATCGGTGTAGAAGATTTCAACATCGAGAAGCTCCGCTACCACCGCGTCATCATCATGACCGACGCGGACGTCGACGGCTCGCACATCCGCACGCTGCTGTTGACGTTCTTCTACCGGCAGATGCCGATGCTGGTCGATCGCGGGCACATCTTCATCGCTCAGCCGCCGCTGTTCCGCGCCAAGCGCGGCCGGGTGGAGACCTTCATCAAGGACGAGCGCGCGCTCGAGAATTTCCTGGTGCACCGCGCCGTTGAATCGCGCATCGTCCGCACCGCCGAAGGCAAGGAGATCTCGGGCGCCGATCTCGAAAAGCTCCTCCACGGCATCATCGAGTACCGCGGCGTGATGCAACTGGTGGAGCGCCGCGGCCACGCCCGCGATGTCGTCGAGGCCATGCTCGACCGCGACGTCCGCGACAAGGCCTTCTTCGAGGACCAGGCCTCGCTCAACGGCCTGGCGCTGCAACTGACGACGCCGATCCGCGACGTCACCGTGGCGCGCGACGAAGAGCACAACACCTGGGTGCTGAACATCGACGACCGCTCGAGCGGCTATTCGCGCGGCCATCAACTGGGTCACCAGTTCGTGACCTCGGGCGACTACCGCACGCTCAGCAACAGCTACGTCGGCATCAAGGACGTCGTTCGCGCGATGCGCAAGGGTCCCGTCGAGGTGCTGGTGGGCGCCAATGCGAAACCGGTTGAGGAAGATCTGCCGGAAGACGGCGGCGACGAGGGTCCGAGCGAGGCCGAAGTCGAGGCCCTGAAGGCGGTTGGCGTGGTCGAGGGCGAACCTAAAGGTGCGGGTGGCTCGCCCCCACCTGCGGGTGGAGGCAACCCTTCAGGGTTGCCTAAATCGGCGCCGGTCAAGATCGCCACGCTCGACGATTTCATCGATCACTTCATCACGCTCGGGCGCAAGGGCGTGGCGATCAACCGCTACAAGGGCCTTGGCGAGATGAATCCCGAGACGCTCTGGACCACGACGATGAACCCGGAGATCCGGACGCTGCTGCAGGTGAAGGCGGAAGACCACACCGAGGCGGACCAGATGTTCACCACGCTGATGGGCGACCAGGTCGAGCCGCGGCGGAAGTTCATCGAAGACAACGCGCTCGAAGTCAAGAACCTCGATATCTAACGGGTAGCGATTAGCTGAATGTCACTGACCGAAAACCAGAATCGCACGCCCGTCAACATCGAAGACGAGATGAAGCGCTCGTACCTGGATTACGCGATGAGCGTGATCATCGGGCGGGCGCTGCCGGATGTCCGCGACGGGCTCAAGCCCGCGCATCGCCGCGTGCTCTTCGCGATGCGGCAGATGGGGCTGGCCTCGAACCGGGCGTACCGCAAGTGCGCGAAGGTCATCGGCGAGGTCATCGGCAACTACCACCCGCACGGTGACGCGTCGGCCTACGACACGCTGGTGCGGCTGGCGCAGGATTTCAACATGCGCAAGACCCTGGTCGATGGCCAGGGCAACTTCGGATCGGTGGACGGCGACCCGCCCGCGGCGTATCGCTACACCGAAGCGCGGCTCGAGTCGATTGCCGAGAGCCTGATGGAGGACCTCGACCGCGAGACGGTCGACTTCGTTCCCAACTTCGACGAGACCACCACCGAACCGACGGTGCTGCCGGCGACTTATCCCAACCTGCTGGTCAACGGCTCCACCGGCATCGCGGTGGGCATGGCCACCAACATCCCGCCGCACAACCTGGGCGAAGTCGTGGACGGCGTGGTGTGGCTGATCGAGAACACGCTGATGGACTCTGGCACCCCTAAAGGGGCGCCCTACGAGCCGCCCACAGGGTTGCCCAAATACACGCGCGAGCAGAAGCTGCGCGAGCTGGCCCGGCTGATTCCCGGGCCCGACTTTCCCACCGGCGGCTCGATCGTCGGCAAGCGCGGCATCCACGACGCCTACCTCACGGGTCGCGGCTCCATCCAGGTGCGCGCCAAGGCGGAGATCGAAACCAAGAAGGGCGATCGCCTGCAGATCATCGTCACCGAGATCCCCTACCAGGTGAACAAGTCGCGCCTGCTCGAGCGCATCGCCGAACTGGTGCGCGACAAGGCGATCGAGGGCATCTCGGACCTGCGCGACGAATCCGACCGCGACGGCATGCGCATCGTCGTCGAGTTGAAGCGAGGCGAGGTGGGCGAGGTTGTCCTCAATAACCTCTATAAGCACACCCAGCTGCAGCAGTCGTTTGGCATCATCACGCTGGCGGTCGTGGCGGGCCGGCCGAAGGTGTTGAACCTGCTCGAGGTGATCGAGCATTTCATCGACTTTCGCCGCGAGGTGGTTCGCCGCCGGATCGAGTTCGAACTGCGGAAGGCCGAGGCCCGCGCGCACATCCTCGAAGGCCTGAAGATCGCGCTCGACAACCTCGACGCGGTGATCAAGCTGATTCGCGCCTCGAAGACGCCGCCCGAGGCCAAGACCGGCCTGGTGGCGAATTTCGGCCTCTCGGAGATCCAGTCGCAGGCCATCCTCGACATGCAACTGCAGCGGCTCACCGGCCTCGAGCGCGACAAGATCCTCAACGAGCTGGCGGAACTGACCGCGCTCATCGCGAAGCTGCGGAACATCCTGGCCAACCAGCCGCTGCTGCTGAAGATCATCCTGGACGAGCTCAAGGCGGTCAAGGCGAAGTACGCCGATCCGCGGCGGACGCTGCTGATCGAGGACGAAGGCGAGCTGAGCATCGAGGACCTGATCGCCGACGAAGACGTGGCGATCTCGGTGACCGACACCGGCTACATCAAGCGCACCCCGATCACGACCTATCGCGTGCAGAACCGCGGCGGCAAGGGCCGCATCGGCATGCGCACGCGCGAAGAGGACGTCGTCAATCACCTGTTCGTGGCCTCGACGCATTCGTTCCTGCTGGTGTTCTCGGATCGCGGCCGCGCCTATTGGCTCAAGGTCCACGAGATTCCAGACGTCGGCGCCGACGGCAAGGGCAAGTCGGTGGCCAACCTGGTGCAGATGGCGGCGGGCGAGAAGATTGCCTCGATGCTGGCGATCAAGAACTTCGAGGAGCCGCTGTTCATCGTGATGGGCACGCGCAAGGGCACGATCAAGAAGACCGAGCTGGCGGCGTATTCCAACCCGCGCGTCGGCGGCATCATCGCGATGGGCATCGAATCCGAAGCCGGCGATGAAGTGATCGCCGTGCAGCTGTCGGACGGGCAGAGCGAAGTGTTCATCGGCACCAAGGACGGCAAGGCGATCCGGTTCCCTGAAAACGATGTGCGGCCGATGGGCCGCACCGCCTACGGCGTCCGCGGCATCCAGCTTCGCCAAGGCGACGAGGTGGTGGCGATGCAGATCGCCAAGCCCGGCGGCACCTTGCTCACGGTGACGGAAAAAGGCTATGCCAAGCAGACGGCGATCGACGAATATCGCGTCACCGGCCGCGGCGGGCTGGGCGTGAAGAACGTCGAGGTCACCGACAAGAACGGCCCGGTCGTCAACATCGCCCAGGTGCACGACAACGAGGAGTTGCTCGTCATCACCGAGCAGGGCAAAATCATGCGCACGCCGGCTAACGAGATCCGGACGATTGGCCGCGCCACGCAGGGCGTGCGGCTGATGGACCTCGACGGCGAAGACAAGATCGTGTCGGTGGCGTTGGTGGAGAAGGCGGAAGAGCCGGAAGGTTCTAACGGCGGTCCTAACGAAGGTTCTGGAGGGGACGATGGAAAAGTCTAAAGCCACGTCGATCGTTGCCGTCGTGTTGGCGCTCGCGCCGATCGCACTCCTGGCCGCGGCGTGCTCGCGTCCGCCGGAGCAGCAACTGCTCACGCAGTTTTTCCGCGCCTCTCGCGCCCGCGACAACGCCACGACCTCGGTGATGTCGGCGGTGACCATCGATCCGCGCGACAAGGGCACGGTGGAGAGTTTCTCGATTACGTCGATCGGTGAAGAAAAGCGCGCCCCGCTCAGCTTCAATAGCTATTTCGATGCAATCGACAAGGCCAACGCCGAGAACGACGCCTTCCTCAAGACCAAGGTCGATTACCAGCTGGCGCGGCAAAAGGCGCTCGAGGACATGCTGAAGGCGGCGGACTCGCCGAACGCCAAGTTGACGCCGGCGCAGGCGCAGCTCAAGGCGGAATGGGACAAATGGCGCGAAGGCATCAGCACGCATGCCCGCGCGGTGTCTGATGCCAAGAAGGCGCTCGCCGAGGCGACCGGCACGGCCGAAGCGTCGCTGTCGCAGCCGGGCCAGGCGCCGCTCGATCCGAAGACCTTCGACGGAGAGACGATCTCGAAGGACGTGGCGGTCGCCGCCAAGGTGAAGACGCCGGAAGGCGCAGAGGTCGACAAGACGCTGACCATCACCCTCACGCGCGTCGCCGGCACCCTCGGCGGCACCAAGCGCGAAGGACGACCGATCATCACGAAGATCGACGGGATCTAAGCTTAATCCCGAAGACCACTTCGTCGAGGGCACGGGCGATCGCAGGGCGCCGCTGCATCAGGCTGTCCGCTCCGAAAACCGCCGGATGAAGGCGCTATCGCTGGAGGTTCCCCGGGGGCACCTGCCCACGGTTTTCTCCGCGAACAACCTAATGCCGCGGCGCTCGTGCTGCGCCTGCTCGAGTGACTCCGCCGTCCCAGGCCCCAAACCTTCAAGCCCTCTCGAGCTTTGCGTAGCGCGCTCGCAGCGTCTTCTGGCCTACCGAGACGAACTTGACGACGAGTTTCTGGTCGTCCTCGAGGTCTTCGACGCTTACCACCGTGCCGACGCCGAACTGGCTGTGCTTGACGCGCGCGCCCGGGCGGAGGCCGCCCGACTGGTCCTCTTCCTCGTAGGAGAAATTCTGCGTCGGCACCTTGTCGTTGCTGGTGTCGCGGTCCTTCGGCGCATAGCGGCGAGCATAGGGGTTGGCCCGATACTCCCAGCCGCCGCCGCCGCCGCTGCCACGACCCGCCGACGCCTGCTGGCCGCGCCCGCCATATCCCCAGGTCGTCGCCGTTGTTGAGATTTCCGTCTCGATCAGATCAGGCGGGATCTCGTCGATGAAGCGCGACGGCTGGGTGTTCTGATACTCGCCAAACACCCGGCGTCTCGCCGCGCTGGTGAGGAACAGCTTCGACCTTGCCCGCGTGACGCCGACATACATCAACCGGCGCTCCTCCTCCATCTCCGCCTCGTCTTCGCGCGAGCGCGAGTGCGGGAAGAGCCCGTCTTCGAGACCGGCCAACACCACCGTGGGGAACTCAAGCCCCTTCGCCGAGTGCAGCGTCATCATCATCACGCGCGGGTCGGCCTTGCCTTGCTCCTTGTCGACGTCGGAGAGCAGGGACAGGCGATCGACAAACCCGCCGAGTGATGGCTCGTGCTCGTGCGACTCGTACTCACGGGCCGCCGACACCAATTCCATCAGGTTCTCGATCCGGCCCTCCGACTCTTCGCTACGGTCTTCGCGAAGGTCGCGGAGATAACCCGATTGATCGAGCACCTTGCCCAGCAGCACGGACACCGGCTCACGACGCGCGACCTCGGCCAGCGCGATGATCATGTCCCTGAACGCCGCGAGCGACGAGACCTGGCGAGGGTTCAGGCGGCGTCTGTCCACCGCCGTGACAATCCTGGTCCACAGCGAGTTGGTGGTCACCGCCGGCTGCAAGCCGGCAAACAGCGGCATGGCGTCCCGGGGCGAACCTGAAGGTTCGCCCCCACCGTCAACATCGACGCCGTCAACACCGACCTGCTCGAGCGCGTCCATCACGCCCTTACCAATGCCACGGGCCGGCACGTTGATCACGCGGCGAATGGCGATGTCATCGTGCGGGTTCAGGATCAGCTTCAGGTACGACAGCGCATCCTTGATCTCACGACGCTCGTAGAAGCCGACGCCGCCCAGGACCACGTAGGAGATGCCGGCCGCCCGCAGGGCATCCTCAACTGCGCGCGACTGCGAGTTGGTGCGATACAGCACCGCGGTCAGCGAATTCACGTCCTCTTCGATCGACGCCCGCGCCACCCGCGTGATGTATTCGGCTTCTTCGAGCTCGTCGGCGCCGCGGAAATACTTGATCTTCGCGCCGCCCTTCTGGTCGGTCCACAGCGACTTTTCCTTGCGGTTCTTGTTGTTGGCAATCACCGCGGAGGCGGCGCCGAGAATCACTTCGGTCGAGCGATAGTTCTGCTCCAGGCGGACGGTGACCGCCTCGGGGAAGTCGTGCTCGAAATCGAGGATGTTCCGCAGATCGGCGCCACGCCACTTGTAAATCGACTGGTCCGGATCACCGACCACGGCCAGGTTGCGATGCCCACCCGCCAGCTGCGTGACCAGCAGGTACTGCGGGCGGTTGGTGTCCTGGTATTCGTCCACCATCACGAACTTGAAGCGCCGGGCGTAGCGTTCCCGGACCGCCGGGGCCTTGTCGAACAGCTCGACGGTCTTGAGGAGCAGATCGTCGAAGTCGAGCGCGCTGGCGTCCTTCAACGCCTTGGCATAGCCCTCGAACAGCTTCCCGATCTCGCGATCGCGCGGGTTCCAGGTGCCGGCAAAGCTCTCGGCGCCTTCCATCTTGTTCTTCGCGCCGCTGATGCGGCTCAGCACCATCCGCGGCTGGTACGTCGCATCGTCGAGGTGATATTCCTTGAGGAGTTGCTTGATGACCGACTGCTGATCGGCGGAGTCGTAGATGGTGAAGTCGCGGCTGAGGCCGATATGCGGCGCCTCGCGGCGAAGCAAGCGCGCGCACAGCGCGTGAAAGGTGGACACCCACATCGCGCGGCAGTCCATGTCGAGGAGCCTTTCGACGCGCTCCCGCATCTCCTGCGCCGCCTTGTTGGTGAAGGTAACGGCCATCACCTCGTCCGGATGCGCGATGCGCTCGGAGACGAGATAGGCAATGCGATGCGCGATGACACGCGTCTTCCCCGACCCCGCCCCGGCCAGTATCAGCAGCGGGCCTTCAGTATGCTGAACAGCTTCCTGTTGAGCGGGATTCAGACTGGAAAGGAGATCCATTGAAGGCAAAAGGCAGAAGGCAGAAGGCAAAAAAACAAAGACGTGTTCTGCCTTCAGCCTTGTGCCTTCTGCCTTATTCTACCGTAACACTCTTCGCAAGATTGCGTGGTTGATCGACATCGCAGCCGCGGCGGACGGCGATGTGGTACGCAAGAAGTTGCAACGGCAGTGCGAGAACGATCGGCATCAACAGCTGAGATGTGGCAGGAACTTCAACCAGGAAGTCGGTATTCGGATCCAGGAGTTGCGCGAGCGTGGTGTCGCCCTTCGTGGTGAGGGCGATGATCGAGCCGCCGCGCGCCTTGGCCTCCTGGATGTTCCCCTGCATCTTCTCGAACACGTGATCGTGCGTAGCCAGCGCCACCACGGGCAGGTCTTCGTCGATGAGGGCGATCGGCCCGTGCTTCATCTCGCCCGCCGGATACCCTTCGGCGTGGATGTAGGAGATCTCCTTGAGCTTCAGCGCGCCTTCGAGCGCGATCGGGTAGTTGATGCCGCGGCCCAGGTAGAGGAAGTCCGACTTGTTCTGGAACTTGGCGGCGATCTTGTCCATCTGCTTGTCGGTCTTGAGTGTTTCCTCGAGGATCTGCGGCAACTGCATCAGCGCTTCGATGTGCGAGCGGCGTTCGGCTGGCGTCAGTACGTCGCGGACTTCGGCGAGGTGGAGCGCCAGCAGGTAGAGCGCGACCAACTGCGTCGTGAAGGCCTTGGTGGAGGCGACGCCGATCTCGGGTCCCGCGTGGGTATAAATCGTGCCCTCGGCTT
>JBDTMB010000232.1:0-8981 GCA_039934485.1 Vicinamibacterales bacterium | reverse complement strand
CTCCCACGACAGGATGTCTGAGTGCACAAAGGTGACCTCACCGCCGCGGCCGGCCAGGTCTGCGCGCGCCAACTCCAGCATACGGGCACTCGCGTCAACCGCGGTGATGTGCGCGGCCGGATTCCGCTCTCGCAACGCCGCCACAAAGCGTCCGCGGCCGACACCGAGCACCAGGATGCGGCGCGCCCGGTCACAGTCTTCGAGAAACACGGTGCGCGATCGCTGCAAGAGCGGACCCGCGGCCACTGCCTCCATCCATCGATAATGCGGCGCGAGGCGATCGAAACCCGTCGCGACGTCGCCGCGTCGACAGCAGCTGCCGCGCCACCACGCCACCGCCGCCAGGCCACCGAGCGCGTAGCACGCAACGTCCCACACATCGCCAGTCGCGCGCGGCGACAGGTGTGGGCCGATTCCTTCGAAGAGCACGGACCAGAGCATGAGATGGACAACCACCTCTCCCCAGGTCGGAGGCCCTGGCTCGTCGCGCCACCCCATTCGTCGATGCAAGGCGACAATCAGCGGCAGGACGCACGGCACCAGCCACACGTCCGAAAAATGGGAATGGAGAAACGGACTCGGGCTGAGCGTCTTGAGCAGCCAGCGGTTGATCGCGTACGCGGCGCAGCCGATCCAGAACAGCGGGTCGCGATGGAATGAGTAGGGCGTTACAGCAACCACAACACGACGGCGCTGATGCCCAAGCTCGACAGGGCTCTCAGCGCCAGCCGGACAATATGAGAAGGAATCATCACCCGTAAATTCTAGTCCGACCCGGGCTTGCCCTGACCTGGGAAATGGTGCAGAGTGCTTCGTTATGAAAAAGACCGCGCTTGCTCTTTCGTGTTTGATCGCCCTCGCCGGAGGGTTCACATCGGCCCAGCGCGGGCCGCAGCGTCCTCCCGATCCGCGCTCGATGGGTGGCGGCGACTGCCGCGACAACCCCTACAACTGCGCCGACGCGCCCAATCCCCTGGCCTCGCCGAACACGGTGTGGCTGGAAGAAATGACGTGGATGGACGTCCGCGACGCGATGAAGGCGGGCAAGACCAACATCATCATCTCCACCGGGGGCATCGAGCCCAACGGCCCGTGGCTCGCGCTCGGTAAGCACAACTACGTGCTGCAGTCCAACTGCGAAGCGATCGCGCGCAAGATGGGCAACGCCCTGTGCGCGCCGATCATCAAGCTGGTGCCCGAAGGCGACATCACTCCGAAGACCAGCCACATGGTCTCACCCGGGACGATGAGCATGCGTGAAGACACCTTCCGCGCGGTGTTGAACGATGCGGCGGAAAGCCTGCAGGCCCACGGCTTCAAGAACATCATCTTCATCGGCGACAGCGGCGGCAACCAGGCGGGGCAGAAAGCGGTGGCCGAAGCGCTCACGGCAAAATGGGCCGGCAAGGCGCTGGCGCTGCACATTCCCGAGTACTACACCTACTCGGAAGTGGCCAAGTACATGACCGCACACGGCATCGTTGACGGCACGTCCGACAACATGCACGACGACCCGATCATCTCGCTCAACATGTTCAACACCGATCCGAACTCGATCCGCTGGGACGCGCGGGTCAAGGCCGGCAAGGCCTCGATCAACGGCGTCTCGCTCGCCGACAAGGCGAAGAACGCGGCGCTGGCCAAACAGATCGTCGAGTTCCGCGCAACCACCACGGTGGCGGCGATCAACAAGGCGATCGCCAATGGCGGGAAGCCGGCCACGGCGCCGCAGGAATAACGAATTAAGAGTAGACAATAACCAATAACCAATAACCAATAACCAATAACCAAGGGCGGCCGGAGCAACACTCCGCGCCGCCCTTCTCCATTTTGGGCATCGCAAGAACTGCAACACCTTCCGGCTAGTCGGATTGAAAATATTGCGACTCCACTCATCGCCACTCCCCGTTTTCCTCAAAGATTCTGTCGGCACGGCGTTCGCAGGATTCAAGGCACCGCTGCCGATCGATCGAGGGCGAAAGGGAACTGGTAGGATGAGCCGCATGACCGGGCCTCAGCAC
Organism: Vicinamibacterales bacterium; assembly: GCA_039934485.1. GTDB lineage: Bacteria > Acidobacteriota > Vicinamibacteria > Vicinamibacterales > UBA2999 > 12-FULL-67-14b. Next base: position 6,960 of record JBDTMB010000232.1, on the reverse strand, counting down.
ATGGACGACGCCCGCGCGTCAACGCGGAAGCTGAGCTACCAGGACTTCCTTCTGTTCCCCGACGATGGGCAGCGGCACGAGCTCATCAATGGTGAGCACTACGTGACGCCGTCGCCCAACCTGTGGCATCAAGAGCTGTCGCAGCGGCTGAACCTCGAACTGGCGCTACATCTGCGCCAGTACGGTGGCGGCAGGCTGTTCTACGCGCCACTCGATTGCGTCTTGACCAACTTCGATGTTGTCGAACCCGATCTGCTGCTGGTCACCACTGACCAGCTCCACATCCTCACTAAGAAGCACGTCAAGGGTGCACCCGCGTTGGTCGTGGAAATCCTCTCCCCCGGGACCAAGAAAGTGGACGAGACGATCAAGCGCAATCTGTACGACCGTGCCGGGGTCCGAGAGTACTGGCTGGTCGATCCCACGCGGAAGCAGGTGGTCGTTCATGCGCGCAGCGATGAACACGTGCTGCTCAGGCGTGAACTGTCGGCCGATCGCGCCGATACCCTGACGACGCCCCTGCTGCCGGGGTTTTCGCTCTCGCTGGTTGACTACTTCAAAGAGAGCGGCGACGGCTAACGCCGTCGCCCTCCGGGCAGTCAATCCTTGGGCGCCGTGAGCATCCTGGCGCCGCCCGTTCTGTTGTAGGATGCCCCAGCGATCCTCTCCAGGAGTTGAAAACGATGACCAGGTGGCTCAGCGTCCTGCTGTTGGCGTTTCTCGTGCTGCCGGTGTCCGCGACGACGCCGTCGGCGAGGCCCGAAGAGCTCGGCTTTTCACCTGACCGCCTGAAGCGGATCACGGAACTGGTGCAGCGGCACATCGACGCCCGGTCGTTTTCGGGCGCCGTGACCCTGGTGGCGCGCCAGGGCCGCATCGGCCACTTCGAGGCGCAAGGCTTGATGGACATCGAGTCGAAGCGGCCGATGCAGAAAGACACGATCTTCCAGATCATGTCGATGACCAAACCGGTGGTCGGCGTCTCGATCCTGATGATGATGGAAGAGGGCAAGATACGCCTGACCGATCCGGTGTCTCGCTTCATTCCCGAGTTCAAGCAACTGCAGGTGGCCGTGCCCCAGCCCGCGCCAGCCGGCATGCGCGTGACCGACGGCGGACCGCCCCGCTTCTACGCGGTACCCGCCGACCGCGAGATCACGATTCGCGACTTGTTGTCGCACACCTCCGGTCTCATGAGCGGCACGATCAGCAACTACACGGCCCGCGGCCCGGCGGCGGTGCATGCCAGGGAGCAACTGGCCGATGTCGTCCCGCGACTGGCGAGGACGACGCTCGAATTTCAGCCAGGGACGCACTGGGCCTACAGCGCGACCGGAGGGTTCGACACGCTCGCGCGCGTGGTCGAGATCACGTCGGGCCTCCCCTTCGATCAGTTTGTGAAGCAGCGGATCTTCGAGCCGCTCGGCATGAAAGACACCTTCTTCTATCCCGCCGAAGGCAACCCGCGAATGGTGTCAATCTACTCCCGCACGCCCGAAGGCCAGTTGGCGAAGCGCGGCAACGTGGACTTCATGAACGGCGCGTACTTTTCCGGCGGTGGCGGCTTGTTCAGCACGGCCGAGGACTATCTCCAGTTCGGCTTGATGCTGATGCAGGGCGGACAGCACAACGGCAAGCGCCTGCTCGCGCCCCGGTCGATCGAGATGATGGCGACGATCGCCGCGCCCGACACGCTTCCTGGACGGACGAAGGGCGAAGGCTTCGGCCTCAGCGTCCGCGTGGTCAACGATCCGATGTCGCGCGGGACGTTCCTGTCCGAAGGCACGTTCGGCTGGAGCGGCGCCTGGGGCACGCATTTCTGGGTGGACCGCAAGGAGCGCGTCGTCGCGATCGCGCTGATTCAGACGCCGAACAACGAGTTCCGCTCCGACTTCGAAAACGCGGTGATGCAGTCGATCGTCGGACCGGGCGTGTCGACCGGCAGCCAGTAAGGGTCGCGTGGCGCCCTCGGGCGCCGCTGGGTGAACACGTTCCGGCCAGTCGGATTGAAAATATTGCGACTCCACTCATCGCCACTCCCCGTTTTCCTCAAAGATTCTGTCGGCACGGCGTTCGCAGGATTCAAGGCACCGCTGCCGATCGATCGAGGGCGAAAGGGAACTGGTAGGATGAGCCGCATGACCGGGCCTCAGCACATGGACGACGCCCGCGCGTCAACGCGGAAGCTGAGCTACCAGGACTTCCTTCTGTTCCCCGACGATGGGCAGCGGCACGAGCTCATCAATGGTGAGCACTACGTGACGCCGTCGCCCAACCTGTGGCATCAAGAGCTGTCGCAGCGGCTGAACCTCGAACTGGCGCTACATCTGCGCCAGTACGGTGGCGGCAGGCTGTTCTACGCGCCACTCGATTGCGTCTTGACCAACTTCGATGTTGTCGAACCCGATTTACTGCTGGTCACCACCGACCAACTCCACATCCTGACCGAGAAGCACGTCAAGGGTGCACCCGCCTTGGTCGTGGAAATCCTCTCCCCCGGGACCAAGAAGGCGGACGAAACAATCAAGCGCGATCTGTACGACCGTGCTGGCGGCGACGGCTAAAGCCGTCGCCCTCCAAGCGGTCAATCCCTGGGCGCCGTCGCCCTCCAAGCGGTCAATCCCTGGGCGCCGTCGCCCTCCAAGCGGTCAGTCCCTGGGCGCCGTGAGCATCCTGCTGCGATCGGCGCCTTTCGTCTGCACATACTTCTGCGTGCGGCCACCGAAGCTGTCGGCGATGTAGAGGTTCCCTTCCGAATCGATCGAGATCTGGTGCGGCTCCCAGGCCTGTCCCGGCTGCACCCCATAGGCACCCCACCAGTACAGCCGCTTGCCGTTCCGGTCGAACTGAATCAGGCGCGCGTTGGTGCCATCGACGATCCAGATCGTGTTGTCGCCGCTGACGAAGATGTCGTTGACCTGCCGGAAGTTCGGCCAGGTGTCGAGGAGCTTGCCCGACTCGTCGAAGATCTGCACGCGGCGATTGGAGCGATCGGCGACGTAGAGGCGCCGGTCCTTGTCGATCGCGATCCCGTGCACGCCGCTGAACTGGCCGGGACCCTGGCCGCGCGTCCCGAACGACGACACGAACTTGCCATCCTTGTCGAACTTCGCGATGCGCCCATTGCGCAGGCCATCGGCGACCAGGAACGACCCATCCGGCAGGAACGCCAGGTCCTGGGGCATGCCGAAGTGGGTGGCGTCCTCGCCGGCCACGCCGGCCTCCCCCACCGTCATCACCAACTGCTTGCCGTCGTTGGTGAACTTGTGGATCTGATGCTTGCCGTCGTTCACCACCCACACGTGCCTCTGCGGATCGTACGGGCTGATGCGAATCTTGTGCGGGCCGCTGCCTTCGAAGAGCGAGTCCCACTGCGTCCACGACTCCAGGAGCTTGCCGTTGCGGTCAACCACGACGAGGCAGTTGCGCATTTCGGCCTTGGCCTCGGTGGCGCGCTGGCCGAGCGACCCCCAGATGCCGTTGAACCCGCGCGGCAGCGTCTCGGGCAGCTTCAACTCCCCGCGAGCCCCGATGAAGATGCGGTCGGGCGATTCTGCGAACACCGCCGGCTGCGAGCCCCAGATGTAGCCGGCCCTGGACCACGGCTGCGGCCAGCCTTCGGCCACGGTGTAGGGCCCGGTCTCGTCTTCGCCGCCCTTTTCCTGTGGCGATTGCAGCGAGGCCGTCGTCCCACACGCGGCGACGATCGCGGCCGCGGCTAGCCAGGTTCGTGTGCGCATCGGCGAAGTGTAACATCGACCTCCTGCCCGAGGCGGGACAGGAGCGGCGGCATCGCCTCGATGTCGCCAAGCGAGGTGTGGAAGTTCACGATGCAGGCCCGCAACACATACCGGCCGCCCACCAGCGCGTTGGACACAAACGCTTCGCCGCTCTTTTCGACCGCGGTCAGCAGCTCCTGATTCAACTGGTCGAGATACTTCTCCGTCGGCGGCGAGCCGAGCTGCGGCCGCAAGTCCGGCGGCACGTAACGGAACGTGGTGATGCTGAGGTGTTGGCTGGTGGCTTCGAACGCCGGATGCGACGCCATCAGTTGATGCAGGTGCCTCGCGAGCAGGATGTCGTCGCCGATCATCTGGAGATAGCCATCCCGGCCCACCTGCCGGAGCTGCAGCCACACTTTCAGCGCGCGGAAGCCGCGCGAATTCTGCGGGCCATAGTCGTGGTAGTTCACGACCTCCTCGCCGAAGTGGTAGTAGGACGGCCGATACGAAAACGCCGCGAGCAACTTGCCGGCGTCGCGGACCAGCACGCAGCCGGCCTCGAGCGGCGCGTAGAGCCATTTGTGCGGATCAACCGCCACCGAATCGGCTTCGCTCAAGCCGCGCAAGCTCGCCGGCGCCCCCGGTGCCCGGGCCGCCAGCGCGCCGTACGCGCCGTCAACGTGAAACCAGAGCCCACGCTCACGGCAGATCGCGGCGAGCTCCGGAAGCGGATCGGTAGCGCCGGTGCTCACCGTGCCGGCTGTCCCGACCACGAGAAACGGCTGATAGCCAAGACCAAGGTCCTCTTCGATCTGCCGGCGCAGCGCCGCTGGATCCATCCGCTGCTCGTCGTCGGTAGCAATCCAGCGGATGGCGTCGGTACCCAGCCCAAACTGATCGGCGGCCTTCTGGATCCACGTGTGGGTCTCGGTGGACGCGTAGGCCACCAGCCGCCGGCCTTCGTGCGACACGCCGGCCTTCCGCACGTCCCACGGCGCCTTGGCCGCGCGAGCCGCGACGAAGGCAACGAAGTTCGCCATGTTGCCGCCGCTCACCAGCAATCCGCCACCGCCGGTGGAAAAGCCGATCAAGTCGGCAATCCATCGCACTGTCTGTGCTTCGATCTCGGTTGCGATCGGCGATAACTTCCAGGCCCCGAGATTCTGGTTGAGCGCGGCCGCGAGGAAATCGCCGAGCATCCCCATCGGCGCCGGGCTCGAGGTGATGTAGCCGAAGAACCGTGGATGGGCGTTGAATAACGAGTGGTCGAACAGCAAGTCGGTCGCTTCATTCACGAGCCTGGCCGCCTCGGTGCCGCCAGGCGGCAGCGGCTGCTCAGCGCCAAGCGCCCGCTTTACCTCCGCGGCGGATTCGTCCCGTACTACCGGTCCGTCGGGTACTCGCGCCAGTCGATCTGCGATTTGATCGACGAGGCGATGCCCGATCTCCCGGAACTCGCCCGACCGAAGGTCCAGCGGCGCGTGCCGTTGCCTGAGCGCTTCGAGCTTCGTGGTCGTGTTCATCGCAACCCCTCGAACAGATCCGATTCCCGCGCGGGACCGTTCACGCTGCTGAAGACGCGGTAGAACTCCTGCGTGCCCCACAACGCGCGCTGATGTTCCTCGGGCAGGTCAGCGAGTTTCTTGTAGATCGACATCTGGGTCCGGTGACACGATACCGCGCGCTGCACCACCGGGCAGGCCGCGGCCGTTTGGATGACGGTCGTCACCGCCCAGTCGGGCCACGGCGTGGCCTGCCGCTCCACGCCGTCCACCTTGCACACGAGCCTGCGCAGTGCCGCCTCATAGGCGGCCCACTTCTTCGGACTCCACGCGATGAAATACAGCTTCGACACGCGGTGAGGCGCGCCAAGCCCCGGCGAGGTGCCGAACGACTGGTCCGCCGCGCACGCGATCGCCGCCGTGGTCAGTTGGCTGATCGCGATGTGATCGGGGTGTCCATACGCGCCTTCCGGCCCGAAGGTGATCACGACCTGGGGCTTGACCCGCCGCAGATGCCCGACGATTTTTTCGATCGCCTCGGCCCGATCCACTTTTTCCAGCGCACCATCCGGACAATCGAGGAACCGGACTTCGCGGAGACCAAGTTCGCTCGCCGCGGCCAGCAACTCGGCCTCGCGCGCCTGGCCCACCACCTCCGGTCCCGGCTTGTCGGTGCCCTCAAAAAACCGGCCGCGCTCACCCCTGGTCGCGGTCACCAAATACGTGCCCACACCCGCGGCGGCGCAACTGGCCAGCACGCCGCCGGTGGCCAGCGACTCATCGTCGGGATGCGCCAGCACGCACATGAGCCGAAGTTCTGATGCAGGGACCATAAGTGACCTCGCTCGGCAGGGACTGGCACCGAGCACCGCCCGGCGGCCAGTCCCCTGCCTCGCTGACTAGGAACGTGTCTGCGTCATCTGCGTCATCTGCGTCATCTGCGTAATCTGCGTCATCTGCGGCCTAACGACTCGTCTTCGTCCGCGGATCATCCGCCGGATTCACGTAAATGAACTCCACCGGGCCCTGGCCGTAGAGCAAGATGATCGTCTCGCCCTTGGTATAGGCCGCGTGATTGGCGTGGGCCGGCATCAGCGCGTAGCCACCAACGCCGAGGCCCATCGCCGCCTTCCGGTCCAGCGTGTTACCCATCCCGATGAACAGTTCGCCCGAGACCACCAGGACGTTCTCGTCGGTCGGGTGCGAATGCGCGCCGATAGTGTAATTCGCCGGGAACTTCAGCCGGACGGCGTAGGGCACCGGCCTGGTCGGGTCTCCCGACAGGACGGCGATCTGCGCGCCCGGCGGCAGCATCGGCGGCGCGGGTCCCCACTTCGCGGCTGGCAGGTTCTCCATCACGTGGGCGGGGGCCTGGGCGATGACGACCGGGACGATTCGGGACGCCGGCAGTAGGGCGATGACGGCAGTGGCAAACAGGGTGCGGGTAAGACGTGTCATTTTCATGGTTTTTCCTCACTAGAAAGACCGACCCACCGGGAACGGTCGACAAGAGCAATCTAACAACCGCGCCAGTGGCGCCGCTTCACCGGTTCGGGTCATTTTGCGGGGCGGGATCGAAATGGCCCGAACAGGCCATGCCGTATCGGCGGTTAGAGCAGCCGAAGCTGGCCGGCTTGGGCGACGGCCGCGGATCGCGATGAGACGTTGAGCTTGGTGAGGGTGTTGGCGACGTGCCGGTGCACGGTGTGCTCGCTGATGAAGAGCCGATCCGCGAT
>JBDTMB010000231.1:0-8999 GCA_039934485.1 Vicinamibacterales bacterium | reverse complement strand
AGCGGCATCCGCGCTTCCTTGTGCACGTCGCTCTGCCCGCGCGCGCCTTCGACCACCGTGACTTCCTTGGCCTTGAACCGCGCCATCGTCTGCTCGCTCATGCCCTTCTGCAGCGGCGCTTCGACGTCGTTGATGATGGAGTGATAGGGCCCGTTGATCGCGATCCTGGCCTGCCCGAGCGAAACGCCCGGCTTGAGCCGCGCAAACGCATACATGAAGTACTGGCGGCGGTTCTCGAAACCCTTGAACCCCGGCTCGAGCACCGCACGCATCGTCATCGGCGCATACACGTCCGGCGTGACGCCGAGCGTGGTGCCGTCGAAGCCTTGCGGCGCCACGCCGACGATGGTGAAGGCCTGGCCGTTGATGATGAGCGTTTCGTTGATGACGGCGGGACTGGATTCGAAGCGCCGGCGCCAGTAGTTGTAGCCGAGCACGGTGACGTAGTGGCCGCCAACGGTCTTGTCGTCTTCGGGCGTAAGCAGCCGGCCGAGCGCCGGATTAATCCCGAGCACGGGAAAATAGTTGCCCGTCACCTGCATGCCCTGGCCGCTGAGGGTCGTGCCCTGGTAGCCGAGATTGGCGCCGAAGCCGCGGTGCCCTGCCAGACCGGTGAAGCTGGTCTGCACGCGCTCGAGGTCGCGGAACATCGGATAGGTGAACACTTCCTCGCACCCGCCCGCGTTGCTGCACGAATTCGAGCCCGGCTTGGGCCCGGGCGCGCCCAGGTTGACCAGCTCGTTCGGCTGGGGCACCGGCAAGGGCCGGAGCAGCATCTGGTTGAAGAGCGAGAAGATCGCCGAATTGGCGCCAATTCCCAACGAAAGCGAGAGGATGGCCACCAGCGTGACAAACGGCGTCCTGAACAGGGTGCGAAGGGCCAGGCGTATGCTGCGCATATCAGAGGCTTTGACGTGTCGAACGGGTCGAAAGTTGGCTGAAGATATCCTATGGACACTTCCCAGCTAATCGGCGGATCCATCTGGCTGGTCATGATGTTGCTGGCGGGGTTGGTGCTGTATCGCCTGAAGGCCAGGCGCGGCCACGTCGGCGCGGCGGCATCGGGAACCGTCTACGACTGGCTCAACGAAGAGAAGCGCAACGCGGTCGAGGTCATCGTCGAAGACAAGGCCGCCGAGCGAGACGAAGAGCACGCCGACGATACGGTGCCCTAGGGCTCACGTGCGAGTTCGCGCGTGAGCTGCGCCGCGGAAACCTCCTTGCAGCCGGTCGCATTCTGTCCGGACCACAGCGGCGAGAAATCGCCGGACCCGGCGCTCTCCGCCTTCGCTCTCAACGGTGCGATCGCCGAGGCGGCGAGCGGAAACGGTGGGGCGAGCGGATTCAACGGACCCACTTCCCGCATGATGCGGTTGACGATGCCTCGAGCGGGGCGACCCGTGAACACGTTGGTCAACGCCGTATGCCGCGCGGCGTCGCTCTTGAGCGCGGCGCGATGCACTGCGCTCGTCGTCGCCTCGGTGCACAACAGGAACGCCGTGCCAATCTGGACTCCGGCCGCTCCGAGCCGCATCGCCGCGGCGATGCCCTTCGCATCGGCGATGCCTCCCGCGGCGATCACCGGGATTTTCACTCGTGCCACAATCTGCGGCACCAGCGCCATCGTTCCCACCTGCGTCGTCACCTCCTCCGACAGGAAGATGCCGCGATGCCCGCCGGCTTCGGCGCCTTGAGCGATGATCGCATCGACACCGCGCGCCTCGAGCCAGAGCGCTTCATCCAGTGTCGTCGCCGAGGCGAGCACCTTCGATCCCATGGCCTTCACGCGCGCCAGCAGATCCGCCGGCGGCAAGCCGAAATGAAAACTCACCACTGCGGGCTTGAACTCTTCGAGGATGGCCGCGGCCTCGGCGCCGAAGGGCGCGCGGCCAGGTCCCGCCGGGATGTTGTCGGCGTCGATGCCGAATTCCCGGTAATAGGGCGCGAGCGTCGAACGCCACGCGGCCTCGCGCTCCGGAGTTGGTGGTGGCTGGAGGTGACAGAAGAAGTTGACGTTGACGGGCTTCGCGGTCTGTGCGGTGATGGCCGCGAGCTCACGGCGAATCGCATCCGGTGTGAGCATCGCGCACGGGAGCGAGCCGAGCCCGCCGGCGTTCGAAACGGCAATCGCCATCGCCGAGCCTTGCGAGCCGGCCATCGGCGCCTGGATGATCGGCAGCTCGATGCCGAGCCGCTGTTGCAGGATCGTGGACATCAGCGCTTGCTCCGGCCTTCAGAATAGCGGCAACTGCTTGCCGCGCGGCGGCCCCTTCCGCTGCCGTGCATCGTCGAACACCGTGCGGCCGCCCAATTCCGGCGACATCGCGCGCTCGCGGGCGAGCGTGGCGGCGAAGTCCGCAGTGGGCGAGAACCGGCGCTCCACCTAATTGTGCCGCAGATGACGCCGATCAAAACCAGGGCCGCAGATGACGCAGATCGAAAGGCCAGGGCCGCAGATGACGCAGATTAGAACCAGGGTCGCAGATGGCGCAGATCAAATCACTCACTCAAAATCAAATATGCCCCAAGGCACAATGCAGAACCGTCGCGGATCTGGCCGTCGTTCGCGATTTTGCCTTCTGCTTTTGCCTTCTGCCTTTTGCCTTTTGCCTTTTGCCTTTTGCCTTCTGCCTTCTGCCTTCTGCCTTCTGCCTTCTTCTGCGCTGGCTTTTTAGCAACCTGCCAGGATGGCCGAAGGCCCGAGTCCCACGCCGGGCGACTTGTCCTCCGAAGCGCGTCAGCGCGAAGGAGGAGGCGAGGCGCCCCTCATGAGCGCGAGGTAAAGTGCGGCGCTCAGCCCGAACGTCACGAACCACGCGTAGGTGTAGAGCGTGTCGAAGAGGGTCGGGGGCGCCACTTGCCCACCTGGCGTCAGCGCCGCGCGAATGAAGCCGGGCACCACCGGCAGCACCGCAAGCACCAGCGCGGTCACTGCCTTCCAGTTGATGCCGTTCGAATACGTATACCGGCCGTCCACGGCAAACAAATCCGCGAGTGACAGTTCCCGCTTGCGCAGCATCCAGTAGTCCGCAATCAACACGCCGCCAATCGCGCCCATCAGGCTCGAGTAGCCAATGAGCCAGGTGAAGATGTACGCCGATGCGTCGGCGTAGAGCTTCCACGGCATCATCACGATGCCGGCCACGGCGGTGATCAAGCCGCCGGTCACGTACGAGATGTGCTTCGGCGAGAGGCTCGAGAAATCGTTGGCGGGTGAGACCACGTTTGCCGCCATGTTGGTGGTGAGTTGCGCGGCCAGGATCACCAGCGCGCCGAAGATGACGACGATCGGGCTGCCGATGCGCGCCACCAGCACCACGGGATCCCAGATCGCCTCGCCGAAGATCACGATGGTGGCACTCGTCACGGCCACGCCGATAAACGCAAATGCGGTCATCGTCGTCGGCAGTCCGAGCGCCTGGCCGAGCACTTGTGACTGCTGGCTCTTCGCATAGCGCGTGAAGTCGGGAATTCGACAACGCCACGGCACCTGGACTGATCGTCCAGCCGCGCTACGGCCATGCCGACGTCTTCGTCGAGGCCGACTCGCGCGACGTCCCGGCGTATCCCGCCAGCGGCGGTTTCTATCGGCTCGGCCTGACGAGCTTTCACGACCTCGACGCGTCGGCGCAGGGCTTCCGCCGGGTCGACGCCGACGCCGAGAAATATGTTCCGCTCTTTCACCGGAACTGGATCGTTGCGCTCCGCGGCCACCTTGCCATGACACAAACCGGCGCCAACGAGGTGCCGTTCTACCTGATGCCGACCCTTGGCGGCGGAAGCACGCTGCCCGGCTACGACGATTTCCGCTTCCGCGATCGCAACGTGGCGTCGTTTGGCGCCGAGTATCGCTGGCCGGTGTTTCGCATGATGGACGCGGCGCTGTTTGCGGACGCCGGCACCGTGGCGCCGACCGCCGGCGGCCTGTTGCGTGCGCGGCTCCACAGCGACTATGGCCTCGGACTTCGCCTGCACACCGCCACCAGGCCGTTTGCGCGCCTCGACATCACCAGGGGCAGCGAGGGCACACGCGTGTCGGTGAGCATGTCGAGGTCGTTGCCGCGGTTGGACCACAAGTCGGTCCCGTACGTGCCCTGACGCGAACTGATTCTGCGCACCACTGAGAAAGAGGAGGACATCGTGATCTCCCCATCCACCCGGCGCCCGCATCTGCTCCTCGTCGTGACCGCGTTGCTCGCGATCACGACACTTCCCAGCGCGACGTCGCCGAAGTTCTATCCGGACGACCCGTTGCTGCTCGACATCGAAGATCGGGACGCGTCCAACGTGCGGCCGGACGAGGCCGGCGCCGTCAGCGCGTGGCAAGCCGTCCGCGGCGGCGGCGATCGCAGCATCGGACGGGCGATGAACGTGAACTCGATCGACGAAGTGCCCGACTCCAGCTGGTTCACCAACCGGATCGGCAGCCGCGAGTCGAGCCTCGATGACATCACGCGCGGTCCCAACACCCTGCCGGAACCCGTCCCAGGGCCGTGGACCGTGGTGGCGGGCAAGGTCGACGGCGTGACGCCGGGCCTGCAGCTCGCCGATGGCGCGGGACGACGCTTCTTCGTCAAGTTCGATCCGCCGTCGAATCCGGAGATGGCGAGTGGAGCGGAGATCGTGGCGACCAAGCTCCTGTTCGCGCTCGGCTTCAACGTGCCGGAGAACTACATCATCAACTTCAGCCGCGACGAGTTGGTGCTTGGCTCCGGCTCCACGTTCAAGGAGGCCAACGGCAGCAAACGCCCGCTGGCGTCCGCCGACGTCGATCGCGTCCTGGCGCGGGCCGCGCGGCGCGCGGACGGGAGCTATCGCGCTCTCGCCAGCCTGGCCGTCGACGGCCGGCGGCTCGGTCCGTTCCAATACGCCGGCGTCCGGCCCGACGATCCGAATGACATCGTCCCGCACGAACATCGCCGCGAGCTGCGCGCGCTGCGCGTGTTTGCGGCCTGGCTCAATCACGTCGATACCAAGAGCCAGAACTCTCTGGACACGCTGGTGGACGCGGGGCCGCGCCGCCTCGTGCGCCACTACCTCATCGATTTCGGCTCGGCGCTCGGCAGCGCCGCCACCGCCGCCAAGGGCCGGCGCGACGGCTACGAATACGGATTCGACACCCGCACGTCGGTGTTGTCGATGCTCAGCCTGGGCGCATACACGCCGTCGTGGGTGCGGATCCGGTATCCGCGTCTGCCGGCCATCGGCCGGATCGAAGGCGACGAGTTCCGGCCTGAGATCTGGAAACCGACCCTGCCGAACGCGGCCTTCCAGAAGGCGCGGCCCGACGACACATTCTGGGCGGCCGAGCGGGTGATGAGCTTCACCGACGAGGCCATTCGTGCGGCGGTGGCCACCGCGCGCTTCACCGACCCGGCGGCGACGCAGTACCTGGGTGATGTGCTGATCAAGCGCCGCAACCGCATCGGCCGCGCGTGGCTGACCGACGTGAACCCGATCGCCGGCCCAGCCATCGATGATCAGGGGTTCCTCACGTTCCGCAATGCCGCGCAGGCCGCCGGCCTGACGACGAATTCACCGGCCTACGGCGTCCGGTGGAACCGGTTCGACAACGCGACCCACGCGGCGACGCCGCTCGAGTCGTGGACCTCGTGCGCCGGCGCGCGATGCCGGATGCCAGGCGCCTTGCCCGCGGGTGCGGAATTTGTGATGGCCGAAGTGGCCGTCACCGATCCGCAGCATCCCGCCTGGGCACAACCGGTGCGGGCGTACTTCCGCGCCGGAACCGGCAACCAATGGACGCTCGCGGGATTCGAGCGTTCGCAGACGGAGCAATAGGAGGGAGCCATGACGATCAAGACCGCTCGCGTCGTCGTGTTCTGTTCGACCATGCTGGTGAGCACGCTCGCGGTGACCATGGATTCTCGAAGGGCGATGCCGCGCCATGATGATGGCGGCGCGGTGAGCCTCTTTCGGGATCGCGTGGCCGCGTATGGCGAGTTGCGGCAGCAAGTGGTCACCGATCTCCTGAAGGTCGGCCTCGACCCGAACGCCGCTGATTACGGACAGGAGTTCCGCAACCGGCTCGGCCTCGCCATTCGGGACGCTCGTCAACGTGCGAAACCGGGCGAGATCTTCTGCCCCGAGATCGCCGGCGATGTGCGGCGAAAGGTGTGGACCTCATTGCAGGGCGTCGACGACATCCTGGAAGAGGTGCCGGCGGTGTCCCGCGTGCGCGTCAACGACTTCTATCCGGAAGGCGAACCCCTGGCGACGGTGCCGCCCTCGCTGCTGCGGCGGCTCGAGCCGCTGCCGCCCGAGCTGCAGTACCGCTTCCTGGCCAACGCCTTGATCCTGCTCGACATCGACACCGGCCTGATCGTCGACTTCATCCCCGACGCGTTCCAGCGGAGCTCCTAACATGGCGGCCGCTGCGACCCGTTGCCTGATCGCCGTGCTCCTGCTGTGCGTGCCGGTGGCGGACGGCCACGCGCGCACAGTGCAGGAGCCGGCCGAGTCCCTGCGATTTGCGGTCATCGGCGATTTTGGTACCGCGACCAAGCAGCAGTACGAGCTGGCCAACGTCATGGCCGGCGTTCGCGACCGCTCGCCGTTCGGCATGGTTTTGACGGTCGGCGACAACATCTACGCCGCCTGGAGCCGCCGGGCAGTGGTCGACCGGTTCGAGACGCCGTATCGGGCGCTGCTCGATGCTGGTGTGACATTCTTCGCGAGCCTCGGCAATCACGACTCCGTCGAGGAGCGAAGCTATCCGCTCTTCAACATGGGCGGCGCGCGCTACTACACCGTCACGCGATCGAACGTGCAGTTGTTCGCGCTGGACAGCAACTACCTGGACCCCGCGCAGCTGACCTGGCTGCGGCAGGAGCTCGAGACCTCGACCGCGCCGTGGAAGATCGCGATCTTCCACCATCCCCTGTATTCTTCGGCGCAGCGTCACGGGGCGTCGGAGGAACTGCGCGTGGCGCTCGAGCCGCTGTTTGTTCAGTACGGCGTGCAGGTGGTCTTCAGCGGTCACGACCACGTCTACGAACGCTTCAAGCCGCAGCATGGCATCACGTATTTCGTGTGCGGTTCGGGCGGCCAGCTTCGCCGCGGCAACCTCGGTGACGCGCTCTCGCCGCAGACGGCGGCCGGCTTCGATCTGGACCTGGTGTTCGTCGCCGTCCAAATCGACGGCGACGTCATGCGTTTCCAGGCCATCTCCCGGACCGGGGCGGTGGTGGACTCCGGCGTGATTCAACGGGTGGCGACGCCATGAACGCGATCCTGCACATCAGGCGTGAGGACGCTGTGCCGGCGGCCCTCCTCGCCACGCTGCTGTTGGTGACGGTGGCCAGCATGGTGATCGGCAAGGCGGCCCGGGACGCGATCTTCCTGAGCCGCTTTTCCGTCGTGCAGATGACCGCGACCGACCTGGCGACGATGGTGGCGATCGCCGTGGCGGTGGCCGTGCAACTGCGGATGAACGCGCGGATGACGACGAAACGGCTGCTGCTATGGTCACCGATCTGTTTTGCGATTGGCGATGTCGCGCTCTGGCTTGGCCTCTCGAGGTCACACTACGCCTGGATCGCCTGGGTGGCCTATCTGTGGATCGGCGTCCAGGCCGCGCTCAGCGTGCCGCATGCCTTCGTGCTGGGGAGTCGGGTGCTGAACATCAGGCAGGGCCGTCGGCTGTGCGGGCTGATCGGCGCCGGCGCCACCCTGGGCGGCATCGGCGGCGGGCTGGCGACGCAGCTGCTGGCGGCGCGCCTCGGCACCGCATCGCTCCTGCTGGCGGCGGGCATGCTGACCGCGCTTTGCCCGGTGATCGTCGCGCTCGCATGGCAAGAGGGAACCGGCAGGTGCGCCAGTTCGCCCGGCAGCCTGCGGAAGTGCGCCTCGCTGGTGTGGACGTCCCGGCATCTTCGCGCGATGGCGTGCCTCGGCTTCGCGTCATCCGCGGTCACGAGCATCGCGGGCCTGCAATTCAAGGCGATTGCCGGCCAGTCGATTCATTCGCCGGAACATCTCGCCGCATTCTTCGGATCGTTCAGCCTTGTCGCCGGACTCGTGGCGCTGGCCTCGCAGGTGCTGGTCACACCGCGCGTCTTGAACCGCCTCGGCCTGGGCGCCGCCCTGACGATTGCCCCCGCGGCACTCGTGGCCGGCTCGCTGGGCGTCCTCTTCTCGGGGACCCTGATCGCCGCGGTGATCCTCAAGGGTAGCGACCAGGTCTTGC
This sequence comes from Vicinamibacterales bacterium, assembly GCA_039934485.1. Taxonomy (GTDB): domain Bacteria; phylum Acidobacteriota; class Vicinamibacteria; order Vicinamibacterales; family UBA2999; genus 12-FULL-67-14b. The sequence continues at coordinate 793 of JBDTMB010000231.1, read as the reverse complement.
GCTATTCGGTCGATCGCACCGCCGTCGATCTCCTTTACCGGCCGCTGCCGCCGCACGAAATCTTCGAAGGCCGAATGCTGATCGACGCGATCATCTGCCGGATCGGCGACGCCGCCGGCGCCCTCGCCGCGTTCGCCGGCGTCGCCGTGTTTCACCTGAGCTTCCCGTTTCTGAGCGTGATCAGCGTGGCGGCGATCATCGCCTGGTTCGCGTCGGCGGCGTTCGCGCGCGGCGGCTATCGCGCCGGCCTGCTCGAGCGACTGCGGCAGTGCACCGGCCCGCGGGTCGTCGAGAGCCTGGTCCGGAACACGGTTGATCGACGCGGCCTCCTGGATCCCGATCCGGCGAACCGGCTCGAGGTGCTCCGCACGTTGACACGCGCGCCCGGCGGCGCGGCGCGGTCGTCATTCTCCGACGCCAGCCTGAGGACCGCCTTGGCCGCCGAAATTGTCGGGTTCGTGGTGCTCGTCGAAACCGCCCTCGATCAACGGCAGGCCTGCCGCGACGCGATCGAACGCATTTCACGACTGTTGTTCCTGCTGTCACCAGACGAATATCCCCGGTGCGTCGTCGACGCGCTCGACGCCGGCGGCGCCGCCTTCGAGGCGGCCGCCCTGGAATACCTGGACACGACGTTGGCCGAGCCGCACCGCGAGATCCTGGTTCCCCGTATCGAGCGCTGGGCCGTGGCTACGGCCTGACGCAGGCGAGGGCTAAAGCCCTCGCCCTCCATTCGTCAAGCCCTCGCCCTGCAGCCTTCAAGCGAACAGGTAGGCGCCCTTCGACACCGTCG
>JBDTMB010000230.1:0-9035 GCA_039934485.1 Vicinamibacterales bacterium | reverse complement strand
GGGCCGCCGAATCCAATGCTCGCGGGGCGGCGAAATCTTTCGCCGCGGGGGCAGACTAAACCGTCCCGCTCTGCACGGAAAATTCGGATCACAGAGGGAACACCCTGTATTCGGCCGCTGTTCCTGGCTGGTCTGTCATTTGCTGAAGTCGGTCATCACATGACAGCGATCCAGGAAATCTTCGCGGAGCAGTGGCAGTACCGCGAATTGTTGCTGCGGATGACGACGCGAGACCTGCTCCTCCGCTACAAGCAGACCGTGATGGGGTTCGGCTGGGCGATCTTCATGCCCCTGGTGAATACGGCCATCTTCTCGGTGATCTTCACGCGCGTGGCGTCGATAGAGGTCGGCGCGCCCTATCCCGTCTACGCCTTCTGCGGGCTCGTGGCGTGGAATTTCTTTTCGTCGGCGCTCCGCTTCTCGGTGATCTCGCTGACCTCCAATCCGAGCCTCGTCACCAAGCTCTATTTCCCCAGGGAGATTTTCCCGTTCTCGGCGGTGCTGGTGTCGCTGGTGGACCTGGCGGTGGCGTCCCTCGCGCTGGCGGCGCTGATGGCCTACTACGGCGTCGGCGTCGGCTGGTCGATCCTCTTTGTGCCGCTGATCGTGGCGGTGCTGACGATCTTCACCGCGGCGATTGCCCTGCTGGTCGCGATGGGCAACCTGTTCTACCGCGACGTGAAGTACCTGTTCGAGATCGTCATCTCGGTCTGGATGTTCGCCAGTTCAGTGGTCTATCCCGTGGGCCGCGTCGGCGGCCGCCTCGGTACGCTCCTGGCCCTCAATCCCATGACCCACCTGATCGACGCCTTTCGCGCCACCGTCATCGACGGCCACGCGCCGGCGCCCGCGTTTCTGGTGACGGCTCTGGTCTCGGTTGGTCTGTTGCTGGCGGCCTGGCTGATGTTTCACGCCGCCGAATTCGATTTTGCGGAGAACCTCTAGGTGGCCAAGGTCGCGTTCGAAGGAGTCTGGAAGAAGTTCCGCCGCGGCGAGCGGCACGACAGCCTGCGGGACCTGGTGCCCGCGCTGCTGGCACGGCTCACCCGGCCCCGGCCCGCGGGCCTGGCGCAAGAAGAGTTCTGGGCCGTGCGCGACGTGTCCTTCGAGGTTGGCGCCGGTGAAGCGCTTGGCATCATTGGGCCCAACGGCGCGGGAAAGTCGACCATCCTGAAGCTCCTCACGAAGATCCTTCGGCCGACGACCGGACGTCTCTCGGTCCACGGCCGCGTCGGCGCGCTGATTGAAGTGGCGGCCGGGTTTCACCCCGACCTCACCGGGCGCGAGAACGTTTACCTGCAGGGGGCGATTCTCGGGATGACGCGCGCCGAGATTTCTCGGAAGTTCGATGCGATCGTCGATTTCGCCGGGGTGCCGGATTTCATCGAGACGCCCGTCAAGCGCTACTCGTCGGGCATGAACGCGCGCCTGGGCTTCGCCATCGCCGCCCATCTCGATCCCGACGTCCTGATCGTGGACGAGGTGTTAAGTGTCGGCGACGTGGGTTTTCAGGCCAAGTGTGTGGCCCGGATGCGTGAATTGCTCAACCGGGGCGTGCCGCTCATCTTCGTGTCGCACAACCTGACGGCGGTCGTCGACTTGTGCACCCGGGCCATCTTGATCGACAGGGGGGTTGTGCAGTTCGACGGCCGCCCCGCCGAGGCGGTCGCGGAGTTTCGGCGGTATCGGCCAGAAACCTCCGCGACCGTCGCCGGCGCCGCCACCGACCGGCCGATCCGCATCACCGATGTCCGGTTGATGCACCCCAATGGCGACGCCTCGCCGCTGTTTGTCACCGGGCGGCCGCTGACTGTGCGGGTGGCCTACCACGCGGCCCGCGCCATCGGCCAGGCGCAGATCGCCATCGACATGCACAACGCCGACGGCGTGTATTGCGCCGGCATCAACACGCGCATGGACGATCGCGACATCGGCCGGCTCGAGGGCGACGGCTACGTCGATCTGATCATCCCGAAGTTGTGGCTGCTGCCGGGCGCTTATTCGATCTCGGCCGGCATTCTCGACACCAACGGGCAGCCGCTCGACCTGCAGCTGCGGGCCTATCCGTTCTCGGTGATGTCCGAGCGCCGCGACTTCGGCCTCGTCTATCTCGAGCATGAATGGCGGGCCGTCACCGCGGCCGACGCGTCGGCGCCCAGCCACCTGGTGAACGCACGCAGAACCCCGACGCCGGCAAGGCGGGTCGTGTCGGGTGGCCTTGTTTCCGCCCGGGAGGAATGACCGTGATTTCGACAGATGTGATCCTCGGCCCGAATGTCTCCGTTCCACAGCCAGCGCTGGTGAACCTGTATGGCTGCCGCGTCGGCGCCAACACCAGGATCGGCGCGTTCGTGGAAGTGCAGCGCGGGGCCGTGATCGGCGAGAACTGCAAGATCTCCAGCCATAGCTTCGTCTGCGCCGGGGTCGTCATCGACGACGGCGTGTTCATCGGGCATGGCGTGATGTTCATCAACGACATGTATCCCCAGGCGGTCAACGACGACGGCGGTCTGCAGACCGAGGCCGACTGGAAGATGGTCGAGACGCGGGTCGAGCGACGGGCGTCGATCGGCAGCAACGCGACCATTCTCGGCGGCGTCACGATCGGTGAGGGCGCGCTCGTCGGCGCCGGCGCGGTCGTGACCAAAGATGTCCCCCCTTACGCCATCGTCGCCGGGGTGCCGGCGGCGGTCATTGGCACGCGGCAGGTAACCACAACAAGCGCGGGCGTCCGCGCAGACAGGCGGATCTCGTGATTGGTGTTGGCATTATCGGATACGGCTACTGGGGCCCGAACCTCGTCCGCAACTTCGTCGAGACCCCCGGATGCCGGGTGGTCTCGGTCAGCGACTTGAATTCCGAGCGGCTGACGAAGGTGCGGCAGCGCTACCCGACCATCGACACGGCCGCGGACTATCGCGACCTGTTGAACGACAAGCGGATCGATCTCGTGGCGATCGCCACGCCGGTCTCGACCCACTTCGAGCTCGCGATGCAGGCGCTGCGCATGGGCAAGCACGTGCTGCTCGAGAAACCGATGACGGCCGACGTCGAACAGGCAATGCGGCTGGTGGACGAGGCCGAGCGCCGCGGGCTGATGCTGGCGGTGGACCACACCTTCGTGTATACCGGCGCCGTCCGCAAGATGAAGCAGCTGGTCTCGAGCGGCGATCTTGGCGACATCTATTACTACGACTCGGTTCGCGTCAACCTCGGATTGTTCCAGCACGACGTCAACGTGATTTGGGACCTGGCGGTTCATGACCTCTCGATCATGGACCACGTGCTGGAGGCACAGCCGGTCGCGGTGTCGGCCACCGGCCTGTGCCACGTGCCCGGCGAGCCGGAGAACATCGGGTATGTGACCTTCCACTTCGCCGAGCCGGTGATGGCCCACGTGCACGTCAACTGGCTGGCGCCGGTCAAGGTGCGGCGGACGCTCATCGGCGGCAGCCGCAAGATGATCGTCTACGACGACCTGGAGCCGAGCGAGAAGGTCAAGGTCTACGACAAGGGCATCACGGTGAACGGGGGCCAGGCCGACCCCAACGGCCAGCGCTACGCCATGCTCGTGGGCTATCGGACCGGCGACGTATGGGCGCCGCAACTCGAGGGCGCCGAGGCGCTCGGCGTCGAGACGCGCCATCTCATCGAATGCATCCAGAAGAAGCAAACACCCATTGCCGATGGTCACGCCGGCTTGCGCGTGGTCCGGCTGCTCGACGCCGCCACCCAGTCGCTGCGTGCCAACGGCCGTGTCATTGAACTCTCAACCAGCGGGGTCCCGGTATGATTCCTTTCGTCGATTTGCGTCGCCAGTATCAAGAGATCAAAGCCGACGTCGATGCGGCCGTCGCGCACGTGCTCGAGACCGGCCAGTTCGTCCTCGGTCCGGAAGTCGAAGCCTTCGAGCGCGAGTTTGCCAGCATGTGTGGTGCGGGCCAGGGCATCGCGGTCAACTCCGGCACCAGCGCGCTGCACCTGGCGCTGCTGGCCGCCGGCGTCGGACCCGGTGATGAAGTCATCACCGTGCCGTTCACGTTCGTCGCAACCACGGCGGCCATCGGCTATACCGGTGCGACGCCGGTGTTCGTGGACATCAATCCCAGCACGTTCACCATGGACGTGACGCAGATTGAAGCCGCCATCACCCCGCAGACCAAGGCGATCCTCCCGGTCCACATCTACGGCCAGCCCGCCGACATGGATCCGATCATGGCGATCGCCAACCGCTACGGCCTCGTCGTCATCGAGGACGCCTGCCAGGCGCATGGCGCGCTCTACAAGGGCCGTCCCGTCGGTTCGATCGGCGACGCCGGCTGCTTCAGTTTCTATCCGGGCAAGAACCTCGGCGCCTACGGCGAGGGTGGCATCGTCGTCACCAACCGCGGCGACTATACGCGGGACATCCGGATGCTGCGCGACTGGGGGCAGGAGCGCAAGTATCATCACGTGCTCAAGGGCTACAACTACCGCATGGAGGGGCTGCAGGGCGCGATCCTGCGGGTCAAGTTGCGGCGGTTGTCGGCGTGGACCGACGCGCGGCGCGCCAACGCCGCCATCTACCACAGCCTGCTCGCCGACAGCGGCGTGGTAGTGCCGACCGAGGCTGCTTACGCGCGGCATGTGTATCACGTCTATGCCGTTCGCACCGGCACGCGGGCGGCGCTCGAACGGACGATGCACGCCAACGGCGTCTCGACGGGCATCCACTATCCCGTGCCGGTGCACCTGCAGCCGGCCTACGCCGACCTGGGACACCGGGTGGGCGACTTCCCCGAATCGGAGCGCGCCGCCAACGAAGTGCTGTCGCTGCCGATGTACCCGGAACTGTCGCATACGCAGATCGAGCAGGTCGCGTCGGCGATCAAGCAGGAGTCGTATGCGGTCTGATTCTGCCGGCCGGATCGTGCCGGCCATCCACGGCCGCCAGAAGCCCGCAGTCGACACGCCGGTGATGGCGTCGCTTGCCGCCTGGCTGAAGACCGAGTACGGCTATGACGGCCTGGTGGATCTCTATGGGCGGCATCAACTCGGCGACGATCGTTTCAGCAAGTTGATGCGCACGGCCATCTGGGCCGCGGCCGCCCGCCGCAGTGGTCCGGGTCTGCAGGTTGGCAGCGGCGCCGGTTTCCTGCACCTCGACACGGTCGAGTTCGGCACGGGGGTGTTCATCGGCGCGCAGACCTACCTGCAGGGACGCTTCGACGGCACCTGCGTGATCGGCGACAACGTGTGGATCGGCCCGCAGAGTTACTTCGATGCACGGCAACTGGTGATTGAGGAGTACGTGGGATGGGGACCGGGGGCGAAGGTGCTCGGGTCGACGCACAGCGGCGAGCCGATCGACGTGCCGATCGTCCAGACCGATCTCCATATCAAGCCGGTGACCATTGAGGCGTGGGCGGATGTGGGGACCGGGGCGATCGTGCTGCCGGGTGTCACGGTGGGGCGGGGCAGTCTCGTCGGCGCCGGCGCCGTGGTGACGCACGATGTGCCGCCGTTCTCCGTGGTGGCCGGGGTGCCGGCGCGGGTCATCGGCCAGCGCATCGATCGCGCGCGCACCGGCAAGGAAATAACCAACGAGGAGGCAGGGGTACTGAAATGGTCCCGTTAAAACTGGCCAACAGCCGCGTGCTCATTACCGGCGGTGCCGGCCTGATCGGTTCGCACATCGCCGATCGCCTGGTCAATGAATCGGTCGCCGAGATCGTGATCCTCGACAATTTCGTCCGCGGGCGGCGCGACAACCTGGAGAAGGCGTGCGCCAGCGGGCGCGTCACCGTCGTCGAAGGTGACATCCGGGACCACGCGGTGGTCAACCGGGTGATGGCCGGAATCGACGTCGTGTTCCACCAGGCGGCGATCCGCATCACGCAATGCGCCGAGGAACCGAACCTCGCCATCGACGTGCTGATCAACGGCACCAACACCGTGGTGCGCGCGGCGATAGCGGCCGGCGTGCAAAAGGTGGTGGCGGCATCGTCGGCGTCGGTCTACGGGATGGCCGATCGATTCCCGACCGGCGAGCAGCATCACCCGTACAACAACCGCACGCTCTACGGCGCCGCCAAGGCGTTCAACGAGGGCTTGCTGCGGTCGTGCCACGACCAGAATCACCTCGACTACGTTGCGCTCCGCTACTTCAACGTCTACGGGCCGCGGATGGACATGCACGGCGCCTATACGGAAGTGTTCATCCGCTGGATGGAGCGAATCATGGCCGGCCAGCCGCTGACGATCTTCGGCGATGGCCTGCAGACCATGGATTTCATCTACGTGGATGACGTCGCGCGCGCGAATATCCTCGCCGCGACGGCACCGGTCACCGACCGGGTCTACAACATCGGCACCGGCGCCGAGATCAGCCTGAAGGACGTCGCGGAAATCCTCCAGCGCACGATGGGGGCATCGTTGCCGATCGATCACGCGCCGGCCCGCAACGTCAACCCGGTGCCGCGCCGGCTGGCCGACATCTGGCTGGCCCGGGAGGAAATCGGATTCGACGCCGCCGTCTCGTTCGAGGACGGCTTGCGGGCGCTCGTCGGCTGGTGGCAGCAGCAGCGTCGCGAGAGCGGGGTGCCCGCATGAGCAACCAGGCCGTCACCCAGGTGAGTCCCGTGCCCGTGGCGCGGCCGGTGATCGGCGAGAGTGAACTGCTGGCGATCCGGCGGCCGCTCTTGTCCGGCTGGCTCACGCAGGGTCCCGAAGTCGCGGCCTTCGAGCGCGAGTTTGCGGACCACGTCGGCGCGCCGCACGCGTGCGCGGTGTCGAACTGCACGACGGCGCTGCACCTGGCGCTGCGCGTGCTCGGCATCACCGACGGTGACGAAGTCATCACCGTCAGCCATTCCTTCATCGCTTCGGCCAATGCCATCCGCTATTGCGGAGCGGTACCGATCTTCGTCGATGTCCACCCGGACACCTACAACCTGGACCCGGCGCGGATCGAGGCCGTCATCACCGATCGCACGCGGGCGATCCTCGCCGTGCATCAACTCGGCATGCCCTGCGATATGCAGGGCATTCTGGCGATCGCGCGCAAGCACGGCTTGCCGGTGGTCGAAGACGCGGCGTGCGCCGCGGGCAGCGAGATCTTGTGGCAGGGCCGCTGGGAACCGATCGGCCGGCCGCATGGCGACATTGCCTGTTTTTCATTCCACCCGCGCAAGGTCATGACGACCGGCGACGGCGGCATGCTGACGACATCGGTTCCGGAGTGGGATCGGCAGTTCCGGCTCTGGCGGCAGCATTCGATGAGCGTGCCCGACACGGCGCGGCATGGCGCGCGGGAGGTCGTGTTCGAACAGTACACCGAGCTCGGCTTCAACTACCGGATGACCGACATCCAGGCCGCGGTCGGCCGCGAGCAGCTGATTCGGCTGCCGGCGATGGTCGCCGAACGCCGACAGATAGCGGAGCACTACGACGAGGTCCTGGCGGGCATCGAGGGATTGCGGCTGCCGGCGGAGCCGGCGTGGGCGAGGACCAACTGGCAAAGCTACTGCGTCCGCCTGCCCGAGGCGTGCGACCAGCGCCAGGTGATGCAGTCGATGCTCGACGCCGGCATTGCGACCCGCCGCGGCGTGATGTGCGCGCACCGTGAACCCGCCTACCGCACGGAGCCGTGGCGCTCGGAGAGCGGCGACAGCCGGCAGTTCGCCGCCGGCGGGGCCTGCCCGTCGCTCGCCGTCAGCGAGTCGATCACGGCGCACGGGCTGATTTTGCCCCTCTACGTCGGCATGACCCGTGACGAACAGGCGCGTGTCGTCGGGGCGCTGGCCGCGGCTCTGGACAACCAGGTCGCGAGGGCAGGCCGATGATGTCCAACGCGCCTGAACCCGCCAATCGCGTCCTCAGCGACGACGCGATCCTGGAGGTCGTCCTCGGCGCCATGCGGACACTCAACCTCGCGCGCGACGCGGGCGCTCAACTGGTCGTCGCGCCCGACGCCATCGTGTTCGGTCCCGGCAGCCCGCTCGACTCGCTGGGCCTGCTCAACTTGCTGCTCGATCTCGAGGAGGACCTGCAACGGGCGGGCTGCCACGTGGTGCTCAGCGATGATCGCGCCATGTCGCAGAAGCGCAGTCCGTTTCGCTCGGTGGCCTCGCTCGTCGAATACGTCGGGCAAATCTCGCGGGCATAGGGCTGATGGCCAAGCGCCGAGTGGTGATTACCGGGGCGACGCGCGGCATCGGCAAGGTGCTGGCCGAGCACTACCTTGCGGCCGGCGACGAGGTGGTGGGCTGTGGGCGGACGCCCTCGGCCCTGTCGCATCCCCAGTACACGCACCGTTGTGTCGATGTCACCGTCGCCAAGGAAGTGGATCAGCTCTTCGAGGAGGTGCGCGCCCGGTTCGTGAAGTTGGACGTGCTGATTAACAACGCCGGCACCGCGAGCATGAACTCGCTGGCCCTCACCCCGTTCGAGAGCGCGCAACGGATTGTCGACACCAACCTGCTGGCAACCTTCGCGTTCACCAAGGCCGCGGTCCGGCTGATGCGCGGATCCGGCACCGCGCGCATCGTCAACCTGACGTCGGTCGCGGTGCCATTGCGGCTCGAAGGGGAAGCCATTTACGCCGCGTCGAAGAGCGCCGTCGAGACGTTTACGAAAGTGGCGGCCAAGGAGCTCGGGCCATTGGGCATCACCTGCAACGCGGTTGGGCCGTCACCGATTGACACCGGGCTCATCGCCGGCGTGCCGGCGGCCAAGCTGCAGGCGATGATCGCGGCGCAGGCGGTGCGCCGGTGGGCGGTGCCCGAGGATGTGGTGAACGTGGTCGACTTCTTTCTCCGGCCGGAGAGCAGCATGATCACCGGCCAGGTGATTTACCTGGGAGGAGCGGGCTGATGGCGGCATGGCTGTTCGATCGAATGCGGCAATCGGCCGACCACCTTGCGGTGGCCGGCATGGCGGGAAGCAACACCTACCGCGATGTGCTCGACCGCGTGGCGTGGTGGCGCCTGAACCTCGCCGACCGCGGCATCAGGGGTCGAATCGTGAGCCTCGAGGGCGAGTACGGCGTCGAATCG
>JBDTMB010000229.1:0-9036 GCA_039934485.1 Vicinamibacterales bacterium | reverse complement strand
TTCGTGCCGCTGCCCAACTCGGCGGGCAACCGCTACATCGTCTCGCCGACGGTGAATGACGTGCGCGACATGTTCGGCGGGCGGTTCGACTACCAGTTGCCGCACAACCAGTCGATCCTCGGCCGCTACATGCGGAGCACGACCGATCGGCTCACGCCGAAGGTGGTGGCGGCGGTGGATCAGGAGGCGCTCGCCACGCTGCAGGACGGCATGGTGTCGCACAACCTGGTGATCAGCTCGAACTTGATCAACCAGGCGCGCTTCTCGATCAACCGCATCACGGCCAAGCCGGCCGTGACGAGCGGCCTCAGCCCCAAGACCTACGGCATCAACTTCGCCAACACCAATCCGGCGGCCGCGGGCCTGCCGTCGTTTGCAATCAGCGGATTCTTCGGCGGCGGCGCCGCGGCGCTCGGCGATGCGCAGCAGCCGTTCGTCGACCGCGTGAACCACGTCTGGCAGGTCGCCGACGACGTGACCTGGATCAAGGGCCGCCACTCGTTGAAGTTCGGCGCCGACGTGCGCCGCGAGGCGATGCGCATCGCGTTCATCAACCGGCCGAACGGCGACCTGACGTTCAGCGGCGGCCTGTCCGGCAATGCCGCCGCCGATTTCCTGCTGGGCTTCCCCGCGCAGGCGCGCGCCACCACCACGCAGGCCATCCAGGAGGGCTACGGCTGGCTGTTCGCCGGCTACGCGCAGGACGAGTTCCGCCTCACCTCGCGGCTCACGCTGAACCTCGGCGTGCGCTACGAGTTGCCGACGCCATTCATCGACGTCAACGACGCCATCACCGGCTTTGTCACCGGCATGCAGTCCACGAAGTACCCGGCGGCGCCAACCGGGCTGGTGTATCCCGGCGATCCCGCCATCCCGCGCGGCGTCGTGCCGACTGACAAGAACAACTTCGCCCCGCGCGGCGCGATGGCGTGGGATGTGTTCGGCGACGGCAAGACCAGCATCCGCTCAGCCTTCGGAATGTTCTACGACGCGCTGGCCGGCCAGGGCGACTTCTTCCAGAGCGGCGTGCTGTCGCCGCCGTTCACGCCACTCATCGAGCTCAACACGCCGACGCCGATCACGCTGGCCGATCCGCTGGCCGCGGTGGCCGGTCCGCCCAACCCGTTTCCAGCGGCGCTGACGATCATCGGCTGGGGCAACGAATTCAAGTCGCCCTTCGCGTATCACTTCAACGCGGGCGTGCAGCGTCAACTGGCCGGCAAGCTGGGCGCCGAGGTGGCCTACGTCGGGTCGCGCGGCCACAACCTGCCGATCTTCATGGAGATCAATCCGGGCGTCTACACGCCGGGCCAGACGGCGCGCGGCGCACGCCTCATGCCCGCGTACGCGCTGGTGCGGCCGACCTTCTCGGCGGCGAAGTCATGGTACGACTCGCTGCAGGCGAGCCTGCGCATGCTGCCCAATCACGGCCTCAATTTCCTCGCCAGCTACACGCTGGGAAAGACCACGGACCACGTCTCTGGTCTGAACATCGGCGGCGAATCGCGGCCGGTCCTCCCGGTCGTGCAGGGCGACCAAGCCAGCATCGAGCGCGCGTTGTCGTTCGAAAAGGGACCCGCGTTGTTTGACGCACGGCACCGGTTCGTCCTGAGCTTCGGTTACGAATTGCCGCGGCTCGAGGACCGGTCCGCGGCCATCCGCTACCTTGCCGGCGGCTGGCAACTGAACGGCATCTACCAGGCCCAGAGCGGCTTCCCGCTCACCGTCACGCAAGGCGCCGTGCTCGACATCCGCTACATGACGTCGCGCCCCGACGTGACCTGCGATCCCAACGACGGCCCGAAGACGACGGCCCAGTACTTCAACACCTCGTGCTTCACGACGCTGACGCTGGCGCAAACCGGCGAGCGGCCGGGCAACGCGGGCCGCGACACGGTGCGCGGGCCTGGCTTCCAGCGCACGGACCTCTCGATTTTCAAGAACTTCGACCTGCCGCGGCGTCAGCGCGTGCAGGTGCGCATCGAGAGTTTCAATCTCTGGAACCAGGAGCGCTTCGGCCAGCCGAACGCGACGATCGGCTCGGTGACATTCGGGCAGATCACCAGCGCCGAGGATGGACGCATCATCCAGTTGGCATTGAAGTACAGCTTCTAGGCCGCAGATGACGCAGATGACGCAGAAACCCTCCTGGTGAACCGGCGAACATTTCTCGCGCGCGCGGCGGCCGGGCTGGTGGCCGCCGCGCCGCGCTCGCCCCTCGGCGCGCAGTCTGCCGCGATCATCACATCCGATCGCGCCCGCCCGCACGTGGACGTCGGGGTGGCCGCCGGCGATCCCACGCCGGGTCGCGCCATCGTGTGGGCCCACGCCGATCGTCCGGCGCGACTAACCGTCGAGTACTCCACCTCGTCATCCTTCGCCAACGCGCGACGCGTCAGGGGCCCGATCGCCACACCCGACACCGGCCTCACCGCTCGCGTCGCGATTGGTGATCTGCCGGCCGGCCAGGAGATCTTCTACCGCGTGCGATTCGAGGATCCGTCGGATTCACGAATCGTCAGCGCACCCGAAGCCGGTCACCTCCGCACCGCGCCCGGTCCCGGACGTCCGGTGCGGCTGGCCTGGTCCGCCGACACCTGCGGACAAGGCTGGGGCATCGATACCTCTCGCGGCGGCATGCGCCTGTTCGAAACGATGCGGGCGGCCAACCCGGACTTGTTCCTCAACCTGGGCGACACCATCTACGCCGACCAGCCGCTAGCCGAGTCCGTGGCGCTCGACGACGGCACGGTGTGGAGAAACCTGGTGACGCCGGCGAAAAGCAAGGTCGCAGAGACGCTGGACGACTTCCGCGGCAATCATCTGTACAACCGGCTCGACGAGCACTACCGGCGCTTCGCCGCCGAGGTCGGACAGGTCGCGCAGTGGGACGATCACGAAGTGCGCGACAACTGGTATCCGACGCAGGTACTGGGGCCGCAGGCGCCGCACCGCGAGAAACGCGTCTCGGTGCTGGCGGCGCGTGCGCGGCAGGCGTTCCTCGAGCACTATCCGATCGCGCTCGATGGCGGCGCGGTCCCACGCATCTATCGCTCGACGCCGTGCGGCCCGCTCGTCGAAGTCTTCACGCTCGACATGCGGACCTACCGCGGACCGAACAGCCCCAACCTGCAGGTCTCGGCGGGCCCGGAGACGGCCTTCCTCGGGTCGGCGCAGGTACGTTGGCTCGCCGGCGCGCTGGCGAAGTCGCGCGCGACGTGGAAGATTATCGCCGCCGACATGCCCTTGGCGCTGATCGTCGCCCACCAACCGGGATTCCAGGAGTCCGTGGCAAACGCTGATAACGGTCCGGCCCTCGGCAGGGAGTTGGAGATTGCGAGCCTGCTCAAGACGCTCAAGGCGCAAGGGGTTCGCAACGTTGTCTGGATCACCGCCGACGTGCATTACTGCGCCGCGCATCACTACGACCCGATCCGCGCGAAGTCGCCGGACTTCGACGCGTTCTGGGAGTTCGTGGCCGGGCCCGCGCACGCCGGTACCTTTGCGCCCGTCGCGCTGGACGGCACGTTCGGCCCGGAGGTGCGGTTCAATGGCGTGCCTCCCGATTTGGCGCCCAACCGCCCGCCGAGCGCCGGGCTGCAGTTCTTCGGCCTGCTCGAAGCCGACCCGCGCACGCGAGCGCTGACCGTCTCGCTGGCGAATTCCGCCGGGCAGCGGGTGTTTACGGTCGATCTGCCGCCAGCGTCCGCGTGATCGATCCCGCAGCGTTGTGACACAATCTGCCGCAGTGCGGCCTCAACTGATTGGACTGCCCTACGACGCCAGCTCCTCCTTCCTCCGCGGCTGCGCCGGCGCGCCGCCGCTGATTCGCGCGGCGCTGCGGTCCCCGGCCGGCAACCCCTTCACCGAGACCGGCGTCGACCTGACAGATCTGGCCGACGCCGGCGACCTTGCGTTGTCCGACAATCCCGCCGAGGCGCGCGCGCAGATTGAAGCGGGCATCGACGCCCTGGTCGAAGGTGGCTTCGGGCCGCTCGCGCTCGGTGGCGACCATTCGGTGGCGTATCCGGTCCTGCGGGCGATCGCGAAGCGGCACCGCCTGTTGACCATCCTCCAAATCGACGCGCACGGCGATCTCTACGACGAGTTCGAAGGTGATCGCTATTCGCACGCGTGCCCGTTCGCGCGGATCATGGAGGAACGCCTGGCCACCAAGCTGGTGCAGGTCGGCATTCGCACCTTGACGCCGCACCAGCGCGACCAGGCCGCCCGCTTCAACGTCGAGGTGATCGAGATGCGCCGCTTCGCCGCGGGCGCGCGGCCGACGACGGGCGGGCCGGTGTACCTGTCGGTGGATCTCGATGGGCTCGATCCGGCCTTCGCGCCGGGCGTGTCGCATCGCGAACCGGCCGGCTTGTCGGTTCGCGACGTGCTCGAGATGATTCACGCGATCCCGGGCGAGATCATCGGCGCCGATGTCGTCGAGTACAACCCGGTGCAGGATCTCGGCGGCGTGACGGCAATCGCGGCGGCCAAGATCGTCAAGGAAATTGCTGGAAGACTGGGCCACAGATGAACGCAGATGAACACGAGCCACAGATGAACACAGATAAATACGGACGGGAATGATCCGGCTCAGACCTGAAATCACCGGCGTCGTCGAATCGCCGCTCGTCCAGATCGCCACGCTCGCCGAGCAGATGCCGGGCTCGCTCAAACTGTGCTACGGCGAATCCGACATGCCGACGCCGGAGTTCATCTGTCGCGCCGCCGACGAGGCGGTGCGCGCCGGCCACACCTTCTACACGCACACCGCCGGCTGCCCGGAGTTGCGCGAGGCGATCGCCCTGAAGGTCTTCGAGCTGCACGGTGTCACGTTCCGCCCTTCCGAGGTGATGGCCACCGTCGGCGCGTCGATGGGAATCTTCACGGCCATTCGCGCCTGCGCCGGCCAGGGCGACAATGTCGTGGTCATCTCCCCCGCCTATGCGATCTTCGTCAACGGCGTGGTGATAAGCGGCGCCGAGCCGCGGCCGGTGCCACTTATCAACGACGGCCGGCGGTTCCGCCTCGACCTCCAGCGCGTCGCCGACACGATCGACGCCAGCACCCGCATGCTGATCGTCAACAGCCCGTCGAATCCCACGGGCTGGACGATCAGCGTTGACGAGCAGAGGGCGCTCTACGAGCTGGCGGAGCACCATAACCTGGTGATCCTGGCGGACGAAGTCTACGAGCGGCTCGTCTATCAGGCGGGGGCCAACCGCCAGGTGGGGGCCAACCTCCAGGTTGGCACAGTGGCGCCGTCGTTCGCGCGGATCGCCGCCAACAAGGACCGCGTCATCATCGTCAACAGCTTCTCGAAGACCTACAACATGACGGGCTGGCGGCTGGGCTGGGCGCAGAGCGGCGAGAAGATGATCAGGACGATGTACAAGGCCGCCGAGTTCATCACCTCGAACCCCTCCGCGATGGTGCAGCAGGCGGGCATCGTGGCGCTGCGCGACGGTGAGCCGTACGTGGCGGAACTGCGCGAGCATTACGCGCAGCGGCGGGCGCAAATCGTCAGCGCCATCGCGGCGATGAAGGGGGTGGCGCTGACGGAGCCCGAAGGCGCGTTCTACGCCTTCCCGCGGATCGACGGGCTGGTCGATTCGGCGGCGTTTGCCGAGAAGCTGGTCCGCGACACCGGTGTCGCCGTCGCGCCCGGCGCCTGCTTCGGCGCGGATGGCGAAGGCCACATCCGGATCTGCTTCGCGGCCAGCGAGAACGTCCTGGCGAATGCGCTGGCGCGGTTCGACAGGTACATGTCGCAGCGCAGCGACTCAGCGATCGGTGTGTGACGGCAACAGCCGGCGCACCGCGACGGCCGTGACTGCCAGCAGCAGCAGCCACGCCGCCGGCCAGGCAAAGGCAATCCACTCCGGAATCGAGCGACCGTCGGGCAGTTGCCGGCGGGCTTGGAGCATGTGAAAGGGGAAATAGTCCGGCCCCTGTCCGAGCGCCCTGGCTTGTGACCATCCCGGCGAGCTCATCGCCGTGATGAACGGGAGATAGGCGAGCCGATAGCGGTTCGCCGGACGGCCCGGCGCCGGCACGATCTGATCGTAGTACGCCGACTGGGTGGCGCCCGGCGCGCGCCTGGCCATCGCCTGATCTTCAAGAAACGACACCGACGTCGCCAGCAGCGCCATGGTCGCGCCGACGCCGGCGCAAGCCCACACTACGCGCCGCGGCCACGCCCGCGCCCGCGCCCCGGCGGCCGGCAGCAACAGCAGCGGCACAATCGGCACGAGGTTGCGAGGGCCGTGCGCGTAGCCGCCTTCCGGAAACAGGTAGGCCGCATAGAACAGCAATCCCACGCCGAGCGCCGCGCCGATCCCGATCGACGCCGCCGGCTCGTCGCGCCAGAAGCGTCGTGCCCCTGCGCACGCCAGCAGCAGGGCCGGCGCCCACAGGAACAGGGACTTGCCTGGCGCCAACAGCAGCACCACCAGGCCCCGTGGCACCGCGGTCAGGTCGAAGGCGCGCGGCGGCAACACCGGAATGGTCTCCGCCCAGTCGTAGGCAAAATCAAACGGCGCCCCAAACCGGAACTGGTTCCACCGCATGTGCACGGCCACGGCCAGCGCGATGCCGGCGACGAGGGCGACCGCGACATCGCGACGCGTCCGCGCCGACAGCGATCGATCGAAGAGGACGGCCAGGACGAAGGCCGGCGCAAAGATCAGGCACGTCACTTTCACCAGCCCTCCGAGGGCCAGGAGGAGGGCGGCGGCAATCACCTGTGCGCGGGCATGAGCGCTGCTGCGACGCGCGTTCAGCAAGAAGGCGGCCGCCCAGATCAGGGCCGCGGCCTGCCAGGCTTCGGAGTAGAGCGTCGCCCCGTACGGCCACATTACGGTGGCGCCGCCGAGGAGCAACGCCAACACGAGCGCCGTGACGGGAGGGGTGGCAAGTGCCAGGCACGCGCGATGGAAGCCGGCCACCGCCAAGGCCGCGCCGGTGGCGCTGCTGAGCATGGTGACGCCGCCGACGAGGATCACCCAGGCCAGGCCCTGGCCGGCGGGAGCGCGAGGTACGCCGGCGAGCGCCGCGAGGGCGCGGCCCGCCAGGTGATGCGGCAGCGCCAGCACCGCCACCAGCGGTCCGTACGGCGCGTAGGGTTTCTGGTCCTTGCCGAACTTTCCGAAGAAGACCGACTGCGAGCCTTGCCGGATGGTCAGCGTTTGCGGCACCGAGAGATCACCGGCATCGACGAGATGCTCGACCTGGAAGTACACCTCGAACTCGTCGGGCACGCGGAACGCGTTGCCCGACGAGGTCAAGGCATAGAGCGCCTGGAACAGCACGAACACCAGCGCCGAGGCCTTCGCTGATGCGGTCACGATTCTAGTTCGCCATCTTCCTCGCGTAGACCAGTTCGGGCCGATCGGGAGAGGCGTCCTTGCAGATCTCGACGATCTGCCGGTAGAAGCCCTTCGCCTTCGTGACCTGCTTGGTGGCCTCGGCGGCTTTGCCCGCGCCGTAGAGCGCCAGGAAGCGGTTGGGTTCCTTCTTGGTCACGGCCTCGAGCGCCACGAGCCCTTCCTTGGGGCGGCCGGCTTCGAGCAACATGAACCCGTAGAGTTCGCGCGCCGGCGCCAGCGGACCGGGCGTGACGGCCGCCTTGTCGGTCAAGTCCTCGGCGTCGGCGGCCGCGGCGAGGGCCTTGAGGCCCTCTTCCTTCTTGCCGCTGGCGAACATCACCCACGCTTCGGCGACCCGGCGTTGAATGTCCACCTGCTCCGCCCAATAGGCGTCCTTCATTTCGACCTCGCGATCGTGAATGGCCACGAGGCGCGCGATATCCGCCGCCGCTTCGGCGGGCTTGCCGCCGCGCGCGAAGCCGATGGCGCGCGCGAAGTGCGTGATCGCTTCGGTATACGGCGTGTTCGGCGCCGGCGTCACCGTCAGGGCCTGGGCGTCGGCCCACTGGCCGCGTTCCATCGCGTAGCGCGCGGGCATGGCCGCCACGGCAAAGGTGTTGGCGCCGGGCGCCCCGGCGGTCACCGTGGCAGCCGCGGTGTTGGCCACGGCCATCGCGTGATCGACCACGCCCTTGGCCTGCTTGTCCATGGCCATCTGCAGGTAGGCGTAGGTCTCGTAGTCCATCGCGTGCAGGCCCTCACCCATGCCGCCGGTCTTTTCCGCTTCCGCCGCCGACTTGATGTTGGTAGCGACAGATTCCTTCCACTCGCCCACACGCGTGAAGGTGTGCGACGGCATGTGGAGGGCGTGCGGCACCGACGGCGCGATGTCCGCATACGCGCGTGCCGCCGGCAGCGCCTTGGCGGCGAGCGCCGGCACGTCGTACGAGTGGATGATGTAGTGCGCCAGCCCGGGGTGGTTCGGGTACTTCTTGTAGAGCGGCTCGAGAATCTCCGCCGCCTTCAGGTTCTGCGCGAACGTCTTGTCGGTGGGCAGCGCCGTCTGGGCAATGGCCAGCGCCCAGAAGATCCGCGCCTCCATGTCGTCCTTGTTCTGGCTGGCCACCAGTTCAGTGGCGCCCTCGTAGGCGACAACGCGCGCGCGCTGCGTGGTAACGTCGGCGCTCGAGAAGAGGCCGCCGACCGCATCGATGAATCCTTTTTCGCGTGCCGTCGGCTTGCCGGTGGCCTGGCCCTTTTCAATCGCAGCCTTGCCGAGGGCAATGGTCTGCGGCGAACGCTGGCCGGCGAACGGGTTGCCCCAGTGCGTCAAGGCGATGCCCCAATAGGCGATCGCGCAGGTGGGATCTTTCTTCAGCACGCCTTCGAAGAGCGAGCGGGCCTCCGGAAACCAGAAGGAATGCAGTTCGGCGACGGCGAGATTGAAATCGTCTTTGACCGCGGGACTGCACGAGGTCGCGAAATTCACCGTGCCCGCCTTGATGTTGCCGGGCGTGGCCATGTGGTCGTGTTGTTCAGTTTGCGCCCACGTCGGCGTGGCCAACGCGAGCCCAAGACACATGCATGTCACCAATCCACGTCGGTTCATCAGTTCCTCCTCATCGGGCTACGGACTACGGACTGCAGGCTTCGGGGGCTGCAGGCT
>JBDTMB010000228.1:0-9050 GCA_039934485.1 Vicinamibacterales bacterium | reverse complement strand
GCAGTTCGAGAATTTGCTTCTCCTCGACGACCTTGCCGATCGAAGACGTCGTGGTCTGCACTGCGATGCCCGCGGCCACCACCGTAATCGACTCATTCAGCGCGCCCACCTGAAGCGTCGCATCAACGCGCGTGGCCTGGCCCACCTGCACCGTCACCGGCCCCTGGATGTAGCGCCGGAATCCCGTCAAGGTGGCTTCCATCTGATATTGGCCAGGCTGAAGGGCGGCGACCTCGTACTGGCCGCGTTCGTTGGACAGCGTTTCGCGCGCAATGGACGTCGCGAGATTGCGCACTACGACGGTCGCGCCGGGGAGGATGCCGCCGGATGCGTCCTGGACGACACCCAGGATTCTGCCACCGCTCGTCTGCGCCCAGGTCACGGGCGACAGCCACAGCAGCAGCGTGGCAGCCATGACGACGGCTTTGTGTTTGCACATGTTGTTCCGCCTTCCAAGCGAAGTTGTCCCTCTCCCGCAATTGCCACTCATGCGCGCCCGCTTATCGGACGCCGATTGGCCGCGTAAATCAGAGCGGGGCTCGGTGTAAATTTCTTTGCGACGCATCGGAGGGACGTATATCACAAAACGACGCGCGTGCTGTTGACAAACCCCTACCAACCTGAGACATTCCAGTCGATTGCTCCTACGAGCGATCAACGGCCTCCATCGAGGCCCGTGCAGCCCACCCTCGGTTCGCGCTCGGAGGCGCCGTGAACATGCTGAAGCCAACCGCATCCATGAAGTCCTGGTCCGGCACGCTCCTCCTCGCGCCCTTGTTGGTCGTCGCCCTGAGTGCGCAGGCCGACGACGCCGGGCTGAAGTCCATCCGAGCCGACGCGCTCAAGGGCCATATCTACTTCCTCGCCTCGGACGAGATGGGCGGCCGCGACTCGATGAGCCCAGAGGGTCGCATCGCCGCCAACTACATCGCCGGCTTTTTTCTGCGCGCGGGCCTGACGCCGGTGGGCGACCGCGGCACCTACTTCCAGAACTTCCCGATGGTGTCCGCTCGCATCGATCGCGAGCACACGTTCCTCCGCGCCTCCTTCGGCAAGGACGCCGCCATCACGCGGGATTTCGTGATGGGACCGGACTACTCGCTCGGGCGACAGGGTAACGTCGACGCGGCCGTGCGCGCGCCGCTGGTGTTTGCGGGGTACGGCATCACGGCGCCCGAGTACGCCTATGACGATTTCAAGGACGTCGATGTCCGCGGGAAAGTCGTCATGGTGCTCACCCACGAACCGCAGGAACATGACGCGCAAAGCCGGTTCAAGGGGCGGTACAACACAGTGCACGCGTTCAACTGGTGGAAGCCCGAGGTCATCCGGCAGCACGGCGCCGCCGCCATCCTCATCGTGCAGGAGAAGACACCGGACCGGAAGACCGTGCGCAAGCCCAGCGGCCCGACGAACGGACAGACGCGGACCGATCGCGGCTCGCACGCCCTGACCAGCCCGTTCTGGGATCTCCCCTTCTTCACCATCTCCCGGCAGGTCGCCGACGAGATGCTCCGGCCGGGCGGGAAGACGATCGATCAACTCCAGGACGCCATCGACCAGAGCGGCCAGCCGCGCTCGATGGCGGTGCCCGATGTCACGGTCGACCTGCGCCGCGCGATCGCGGGACGCCAGGTCGTCGAGACCCGTAACGTCGTCGGCGTGATCGAGGGATCGGACCCCGCGCTCAAGGACGAATACGTGCTCGTGACGGGCCACTACGACCACGTGGGGCAGTCGGGTCAGTTCATCTACCACGGGGCCGACGACAACGCGTCGGCCACCGCCGCGGTGATCGCGATTGCGGAGGCCTTCAGGGCGAACCCGACTCCGCCCAAACGCAGCATCATGTTCCTCGTGTTCGAGGCGGAGGAAGACGGCCTACTGGGGGCGTTCCACTACATCGATCACCCGATCGTGCCGCTCGACAAGACGGTGGCGGTGCTCAATTCCGACATGATCGGGCGCGATGAGGACGACCCCGAATGGAACACCACGGCCGATAAGAGCCGCAATCAGGTCAACGTCATCGGCACGCTCTACAACCCCGACCTGCGCCGCGTGATTGACGCCGAGAACAAGCAGATCGGCCTGACGCTCGACTACAAGACCGATGGCAACGATCCGGAAGGGTGGTTCTCCCGCAGCGACCACTACCCGTTCGCGATCAAGGGCGTGCCGATGGTGCTGTTCAACACGGGCGAGCAACCCGACTACCACACGACCAACGACACCTGGGATCGGATCAACTACCCGAAGATCGAGAAGATCACCCGGTTGCTTTACCTCTCCGCAAAGACGCTGGCCAACAGCCCGACAAGGCCCAAGTTCGTCAGCGAGCACACCGCCACGCCCGCGTCGAGCATCGGCAAGTGATCGTCTGAAGACGGCAGCCTGAGGAGCGCCCAACCGCCGCCGCGCCCACCGGGTTCGGCGCAGAGGTGACACGCCATGAAGAGTGCATGCATGCGGTTCGGCGTCCTCGTGGTCCTCCTGTTTATCAGCCCGGTGAGCCTGCACCCGCAGGACCAGAACTACGCGAAGGCGCACTACACCAAGTACGAATACATCGTGCCGATGCGAGACGGTGCGAACCTGTTCACCGCCGTCTACGTGCCGAAGGACCGGTCGCAGACCTACCCGGTGATGCTGACGCGCACGCCGTACAACGTGGCCCCGTACGGCCCCGACTTCTACAAGACACTGCTCGGGCCTTCGGATCTCTTCATGAAGGACGGCTTCATCTTCGTGTACCAGGACGTCCGCGGCGCCTGGATGTCCCAGGGCCAGTACGCCGACATTCGCCCAATCTGCGCGGACCAGGCTGCTCCCGGAGGACGGGAGACGGCAGCGCCCGCGGGCAAGCCGGCCTGCATCGACGAAAGCACCGATACCTACGACACGATTGACTGGCTGCTCAAGAACGTGCCCGGGCACAACGGCCGGGTCGGCATTTGGGGCATCTCGTACCCTGGCTACTACACGTCGGCGGGGATGATCGCGGCGCATCCGGCGCTGAAAGCGGCGTCCCCGCAGGCGCCCGTGACGGAATGGTTCGTCGGCGACGACTTCCATCACAACGGCGCGCTCTACCTGGCGCACGCCTTCCGCTTCTTTAACGGCTTCGGTACGCCGCGCCCGCAGCCAACGCCGAAGCCCGGGCCGCCGGCCACCGAGATTCCGACGCCCGATGGCTACCAGTTCTACCTCGAGATGGGGCCGCTCGCAAACGCCAACGCGAAATATTTCAAGAACCAAATTGGATTCTGGAACGAGATGATGGCGCACCCGAACTACGATGCCTTCTGGCAGGCACGCGACGTTCGGCGGCATCTCAACAACATCAAACCGGCCGTGCTGACCGTCGGCGGCTGGTTCGACGCCGAAGACCTCTACGGCGCGCTCGCCGTGTACAAGGCGGTCGAGAAGAACAACCCGGACGCGAACAATCGGCTGGTCATGGGTCCGTGGTTCCACGGCGGATGGTCGCGCAGTTCGGGAGAGGGGCTCGGCCCGGTGCGCTTCAACTCGCGGACGGGCAACTTCTACCGCGAGCAGATTGAGTTTCCCTTCTTTGCGCACCTTCTGAAGGACGCCGACGATCCGAAACTGCCGGACGCCTACGTGTTCGACACCGGCCGCGATGAGTGGCGGACCTTCGACGCCTGGCCGCCGAAGACGACCACCGCTCGGTCGCTCTACCTGCAACCCGGCGGTCGCCTGGCCTTCGACGCCGCACGCGACACCACCCCGCCGTATGACGAGTACGTCAGCGACCCAATGAAGCCGGTGCCCTTCCAGGCCGACATCGCCCAGGGCATGACCCAAGAACACATGGTGGCCGACCAGCGATTCGCGTCGAGGCGCACGGACGTCCTCACCTACGAATCCGACATCCTGGCAGATGACGTGACCGTGGCGGGGCCGATCCGCCCGCGCCTCGTCGTGTCAACGAGCGGCACCGACTCGGACTGGGTGGTGAAGCTCATCGACGTCTACCCCGACAACTATCCGGACGCCCAGCCGACGCCCGACTCGCCGTCCACCCAGTCGTCAACGACCATGGGCGGCTACCAGCAGTTGGTGCGAGGCGAAGCCATGCGGGGGCGCTTCCGCAACAGCTTCGAGAAGCCCGAAGCCTTCGAGCCGAACAAGCCGACCCCCGTCGAGTACGTGATGCCAGACGTGTTGCACACATTCCGCCGCGGCCACCGCATCATGGTGCAGGTACAGAGCAGCTGGTTCCCGCTCGTGGATCGCAACCCGCAGACGTTTGTCGACATCTACAAGGCCACCGACGCCGATTTCCAGAAAGCGACCCAGCGCGTCTACCGTGCCGGTGCCCAGCGGTCCAGCATCGAACTATCCACGCTGCCCTGACGTCACCGCCCTTACCGTCGTGCGTCGAACAGCACGTGCAGGAGCCGGCAGACCCAGAAGTGTTTCTCCAGGATGACCGGGGCGAGGCCTCGGCGACCCGCCGCTTCCTCGGGATCAGCGAGCGCCCCGCGACGGGGTATCTGTCGGCTTGTCGTAGGCGCGCCCTTCGCCTCGAGCGAGCGCGTCGTGAGACTCCGTCAATGCGACGGGGCGGTAGCCCTCGACAGCGATGGCCCGCCCTCCCGGTTATTCGTGCCTGAGCGCGACGACAGGATCGATGCGCACCGCTCGTCTAGCCGGGACGAAGCAGCCGAGCGCCGCGGCCACGACCAATATGCCCGCCGCGGCGCCGAGGCTGACAGGATCCGCCGCGGAGACGCTCACGAGCTGCGACTTCAGAACCGGCATCACCGCCAGCGCCGCGGGAAGGCCGACGAGCAGTCCGATGCCCACCGGCCACATGCCCTGCGTCATGATGAGCGCGAGGATATCGTGAGCGCTGGCGCCCATGGCGACCCTGATGCCGATCTCCGGTATGCGCTGGCTCACCGAGTGGGCGACGATGGCGTAGAGCCCGATCGACGCGAGCAAGACCGCGATCACCGCAAAAATTAGAAACAGGGCCCCGTTCACGGAGTGGGAGCGGTAGTTGTTTGTCAGCAGCGCGTCGAGCGAGGAGACGACACCGTACGGGCCCGGACCCGCCAGAAGGTCCGGATCGATGGATTCCACGGCTTGGCGAAATATGGCTGCGGCACTCTCCGGCGGCACCCGTGTTCGCGCGAGGACCCACATGACGGTGGCTGGCTCCTGCTCGAAGGGCCGATACACAACCGGATCGGATTGCTGTCCCGCTCGATCGTCCTGCACGATGTTCGAAACAACCCCGACGATTGTCAGCCACCCTCCTGGCTTGGTCCGGTCGATCAGGCGAACCGTCTTGCCAACAGCGTCCTCACCGGGCCACGACAGGCTCGCGAACCGCTGATTGACCACGGCGACAGGTGCGGCCGAGGGGCCATCCGCGTCCGTAAACGCCCGGCCCTGACGCACTGTCGCTCCAAGCGTGCGAAAGTAGTCCGACGTAATCGCCACCATCGTGACAGGCGGGCGGCGATCGCCATCGGTCGGCTGCGCATGACCGTCGAGCTCATAGCTGCGCCGCGAGCCGCGGAACACCGCGCCCGCAGGAAGCGCTGTCGCAATCGCGACCGATTCGACGCCCGGCATGGTGACGAGACGCGAGGTGATCTGCCGGACCGCCAACACCTGTGCCTGGGGATCCGGATACCGGCCGCTTGGCAGGCCCACGAGTCCGGTCAGGACATTTGCGGTCGTGATGCCCAGATCCGACGTGGCAATCGCCAAGACACTGCGAATCATGACGCCTGCGCCGGCAAGCACGACGAGCGCCAGGGCGATCTCTGCAATCACGAGAACGTTGAAGAAGCGTTTGTCGGTGCGCTGGCCAGCGGCGCCACGGCCGCCGTCCTTGAGGGCCGAGTTGATGTCGAGCCGTGAGACGCGCGCTGCCGGCGCCATTCCGAAGAGCAATCCGGTGACGATCGAGATGCCGACGAGATACGCGAGCACGCGGTAGTCCATGCCGTAATCCCACCTGGCGTACGAATATGGGTCGTTTGCCACGAGGTTGTAGGTGCGGACACCCCAGGCCGCGAGCGCGCCACCGGCGAGGCCTCCCGCCGCCGACAATAGGAGGCTCTCGATGAGGAGCTGACGCATGACTCGCCAGCGACTGGCGCCGAGTGCGACCCGGGCTGCGATCTCGCGCGACCGGCCGATGGCTCGCGCCACCAGGAGGTTCGCCAGATTGGCGCACGCGATCAGCAACACGAACGCCACGGCGGCCCACATGGACGCGTAGAACGTCGCGGCATTCGGACCGAGCCAGGCCTCACGGAAGCTCTTCACGGACGGAACGATCCCGCGGTTGGCCACTGGATAGGCGCGCTCGAGCCGCCGACCGATCTCCTGCATCTCCGCTCGTGCCTGCTCGAGCGTCACGCCATCAGCGAGCCGGGCGAACGCGAACCAGAAATTGCGCGTCTGCCGGTTGGCGACATCGGGAAACAACGCGCCGGAGGTACGGACCAGCGGCAGCCAGAGATCGACGCGGTACATAGGGAACCGGAATTCTGGCGGCATCACGCCAATGATCGTGGCCGTGGTGCCGGTCACCAAATCGACGGCTCCCCACGATGCCGGCGTGCTGTTGATCCGCACTGTCTGGCCGATGATGCCGGGGTCCTTGCCATACCGGCGTTCCCAGAGGTGGTGGCTCAAAATGAGCACGGGCGGGGCGCCAGGCAACTCGTCCGACGGCGTGAAGTCGCGCCCGATGATGGGCCGCTGGCCGAGCACCTGAAAGGCATTCGCACCGAGTTGCGTCGCGTCGTACACCTCGCGAGGGCCTCGCTGGTCGTCGAGCAGCGTCCTGTTCCCGCCACTGAAGACGATGCCGATCCCACCGTCGAAAGAGCGCGACTCGCTTCGCCAGTCCTCGAAGTCCGGATAGGACACGCCCTGCGGCGTCTGGATGTATACGATGCGATTGGAAGGGTCGAGGTGGGGCGCGCCGCGGAACAGGATGCCGTTCGCCAGTGTGAACACCGCCGTGTTCGCCCCGATACCGACCGCGAGCATCGTGACGGCTGCGGCGGCAAAACCCGGATGCCGTCGGAACCCACGAAGTGCATGGCGGACGTCGAGTAGCACGTCGCCAATCACCGGCCACCTGTTTTCCGTGAGTCCTCGCGCATCTCAACCTCGTCTTGACGCACCGCGGTATCGCTTGCCAGTACCGTAGCGGGAACTGCGGTGACAATACCATCGGTATCAAGTTTCCTCGCCGGACTCGTCACCCAGGAGCCTTGAAGATTTCGGCCCGCAAGGGGCGGACCCGGACCTCAGGTATACGGCAGGCCGTCACCCGGGAGGAATTCCGGGGTGGTAAGGTTACATCGCACGAAGATGTGATGGCTGCTCCAACTGTCCAGGCGCCTTTCCCCGCGTCAACGTTTCGCCAGGTGATCGGCCCGGTCGCCTGGGGCACCGGCACCACGCTGGTCTTGTCGATCCTGATCGTCGCGGGATCGCGCAACCTCGCCCACTTCGACGCCGCCCTGGTGGGCTACACCTTCTCGGTCCTCTTCGCCACCTTCGGCCTGACCTATCGCTACGCGATGTGGCTGCAGCGCCCGCCGACGGCTGTGTATTGGCGCCGCGGCTGGCGCGCGTTCTTCCGTCGCGGGTGGCGAGGGCGTAACGCCGTCACCTGGGTGCAGCGCGTCGGGGCCGACGTGCTGGCCAACCGCTTCATCTTCGCGCGGCAGCGGCTGCGCGGGCTCACCCACCTGCTGATCATGTGGGGCTGCCTGATCGCGGTGGCGATCACCTTTCCTCTCGTCTTTGGCTGGCTGCACTTCCGTCCTGTGCCTGGCGATCTCTCGATGTATGAAGCGGTGGCGTTCGGGTTCCCCGCGTTCCGGTTTCCGCACGAGTCCGTGATCGGATTTGTCGTGTTCCACGGCCTGGTCTGGGCCTCGTTCCTGGTGATGGCCGGCGTGATGCTGGCGGTGCGACGGCGCATGCGCGAGGAGGGCGCCGCCGCGGTCCAGCGGTTCGCGGAAGACTTCATGCCGCTGATCCTGCTCTTCGCGGTCAGCCTCACCGGCCTGATGCTCACGGTGAGTTACACGTGGATGAAAGGCTACGCCTACACGTTCATCGCGATTCTCCATGCGATCACCGTGATCGGCACCTTCCTCTGGCTGCCGTTCGGCAAGTTCTTCCACATCTTTCAGCGGCCGGCACAACTGGGCGTCGGGTTCTACAAGGACGTCGGCCGGGCCCAGGAACTGGCGCACTGCCGCCGCTGCGGCCACGCCTTCAGTTCGCGCATGCACATCGAGGATTTAATCGAGGTGGAGCGCCAGCTGGGGTTCCGCTACGACATCCCCGGCGCGGACGGCCACTACCAATGGATTTGCCCGCGCTGCCGGCGAGCGTCGCTGGCGATGGCGCAGGGCGCGTTGTGGCGTGGCCGGCGCGGCGGCGCGCCGCTCTCACACGGCAGCCCGCTGCCGATGCCCGCGCACGCGAACCCTGCCGTCGGCCAGGGTCCGCTCGGCGCGGAAGACGCCGACAACTTCTTCCCGTGATCGGGTCATGACCACCGCTTCCGCAGGAGTACGCTGACCGATGAACGACCCGGCTCGCACGACAGGGACGACCCCGCCACTCGATCGGGAGACCATCGGCGAATTCGGGCCGCATCTCGCCTACGCCCAGGACGGCCGCCTCGACACCGGCGTCGAGCCGGATAAATACGTCAAGACCCACTGCTGCTTCTGCGGCCAGCAATGCGGGATGCAACTCAAGGTCAAGGACAACCTCGTCGTTGGCGTGGAGCCGTGGTACGAGTTCCCCTTCAACAAGGGGATGATGTGCCCGAAGGGCATCAAGCGTTATCTGCAGCAAGCGCACCCCGATCGCCTTCTGCATGCGTACCAGAAGGACGCCGGATCACCTGGCGGCTTTCATCCGATCGAATACGACGCGGCGATCCGCCGCACCGCCCAGGAAATCGATCGCATTCAACACGCCTACGGGAAAGACGCGTTTGCCGTGCTCTCGGGCGCCAGCCTGAC
>JBDTMB010000227.1:0-9062 GCA_039934485.1 Vicinamibacterales bacterium | reverse complement strand
TCTGTTGTACGCTCATGCCGATGCTCCGGTGGTCCTTGGTCGCTGTCCTTGCCGGCGTGCTCATCGCCTTGCCCCGCGCGCAATCGGGCGAGCCTCTTGGCACCCTCACCTTTCCCACCTCCGGCGCCGCCAGGGCCCAGCCCGACTTCATTCGCGGTGTCGCCTGGCTCCACAGCTTCGGCTACGAAGAGGCGATCGATGCCTTCCGCCTGGCCCAGAAGCTCGATCCCGGCTTCGTCATGGCCTACTGGGGGGAGTCCCTCGCCTTCAGCCAGCCGCTGTGGATGTTCGAGGAGCCCGACAAGGGACGAGCCGCGCTCGCGAAGCTCGGTGCCACGCCGCAGGCGCGGATGGCCTGGGCGAAGACGCCGCGGGAGCAGGGCTTCCTGCGCGCGGTCGAGGCGCTCTGGGGACCGGGCGATACGGCTGCCCGCGCCCGCGCCTACGCTGAGCAGATGGCCAGAGTCGCCGCCGACAATCCCACGGACGACGAAGCGCAGGTCTTTTACGCGCTGGCGTTGCTGGGGACGATGCCCACTGGCGATGCGGCGCTGCCGATTCGCCGCCAGGCCGGCGCCATCGCTGAGGCCGTGTTCGCGAGGAACCCGAACCATCCCGGCGCGGCCCATTACATCCTGCACGCCTACGATCACGTGACGCTCGCGCCGAAAGCCCTGGCGGCCGCCCGGGCCTATGCGAAGATCGCCCCCGCCGCGAGCCACGCGCTCCACATGCCGGCGCACGCGTTTGTACAACTCGGCCTCTGGGATGAAGCCGCCGCCACCGACGAAGCGTCGTGGAAGGTGTCGATCGCCTGGGCGTCGAACAAGAAGCTGTCGGTGGCCATCCGCGATTACCACAGCCTCACCTGGCTCCAGTACGAATGGCTGCAGCAAGGCCGCTTTGCGAGCGCGAAAGGCGCGATCGCCTTCATCGACGAAGCGATCAAGGCGGCCAAACCGGGTGACATGCCCGGGGGCCATCACATCGGCGACAGCGAAATCGGGCGCGGCAGCGGCCCGATGGCGTTGCGCAACGACAAGGGCTCGATGCGGGCGCGGTATGTGATCGAAAGCGAGCGCTGGAACGAGATGAAGGGGCAGACCTCCTTCGACAACATCGATGAGCTGTTCGCGGTTGGCCTCTCGGCGGTCAACCTCGGCGATGCCGCACGCGTGCAAGCCACCATCGGTCAATTGCAGACGGCTGCCGGAGCCAACCAGCCGCCGGAGCTGCGTGAGCAAGCGGCGGTGCTGCTGGCGGAAATGGAAGCCCTCGACCTCTTCGCCCAGGGCAAACATGCCGGCGCCTTCGCCCGCCTGGACCAGGCCTACGCGCTGCAGTCGAAGATGCCCAAGCCGATCGGCCGGCCGTATCCGGTCAAGGCGGTTGACGAGTTGTACGGAGAGCTGCTGCTGCAAGTCGGCCGCGCCAAGGAGGCCGCAACCTGGTTCGATCGGACCCTCGCGCGAACCCCTAATCGGAGCCGCGCGCTGCTAGGCCTCGCGCGCGCACAGCGCAATGCCGGGAATGCTGCGGCGGCCAAGACCGCCTATCAACGGTTTCTTGCTAACTGGAAACTTGCCGATCCGGCGTTGCCCGAATTGATCGAAGCCCGACAGGCCATCAAGTAGACGAGACAGCCACGTACGTAAACCACGGAGGACACGGAGATTCACGGAGCAATTCTTGGAAGAAGCCGAGGTGCGGCGCAGCGTCGGCCTTTCCAACAATGACTCCGTGACCTCCGTGTTCTCCGTGGTTAACGCCGTTAAGGGTTAACGTCCGTTAGACCTCGTCGATTTTCACTTGGCGAATGTAGTAACCACTATCCAGTCGGCGTTGAGGCACTGATGCGTCCGCGACTTTAAGAGCAATGTCGTAGGTCCCTGGCGCCGTGGGCTTCCAGGTGTATTCCCACAACGACCACATCGTGTGCGTCTTCGGAGTGGGGCAGACGCTGAATGGCGTGAAGTCCCCATCCTTGCCGATGCGAATCGCGAGGCGATCGATCGGCTTGGAGCCGCCCCACAGGATCCCGACGATGCGGTACTCGAGGCCGGTCGGGCCCCGGCGTTTTTCCACTCGCACTGGAGTGGCGGCCGTCTGAATATCCGCGGGCGCATAGTCTCGGGCAAATTCGTGCGGATCCGTTTGATGGGTGCGGCCGGCAAACTCCACCATCTGCGTGGTGGCTTTTTCGTCCGGCCCGACGAGGCGGATCTCATTGACCCACTTGATCCACGAGCAGCCGTACCAGCCCGGCACCACGAGTCTCACCGGCTTACCGTGATCGGCAGGTAGTGGCTCGCCGTTCATGCGCGAGGCGAAGAAGGCGCCGAGCTTGTCCAGCGACGCGAGCGGGTAGACCCAGCTGGCGCCGACGATCGATCGCTGCGACACCTGCCCGATGTGGTCGAAGCCGCTCACGAGTACGGCGGTGGCTTCCTTGGCTGGCTTGAGGCGCGCCACGATGTCGGTCAACGGCACGCCCTCCCATTCCGCCACGCTCATCAAGCCAAAGTTCGACGGGTTGGCGTTGCCTGAACACTCGAAGAGGTGCGGCCCCATCTTGCGGTTGGCCTTGACCAGGTCGTCGAGCGCGAGGGCGCCCGGGTTTGCCACCAAGCCGTTGGTCTCGATTATCCAGGGGCCTTGGTGATTCGCGGCCGCGGCCGGGATTTCGGTGCGAATGTAGGCCAGCTCGTTTGGCGTAATGAGCTTGTCTGGCTGAAGGATCGAGAGGTCCGTCACCAGTCGCGCATCCAGGCCCTGGCCGCTGATCTTGATGCCGAACTGCTGGTCCTGCGGACGACCTCGGAAGAGGGGCAGCGTGCCTATGAGCGTGCTCGTGCCAGGCGCGGTGCAGGGCACCTGGGCCGCCATGCGGGCGAGGACCTTGCCCGGATCGACGAGTGTGGCCGCGCCGGCCGCTACCAGGGCGCCGAGGGCCTGACGACGCGAAGGGTTCATAGGCGGCATTATACTGGGGGGCATGTTCGAGGCTCCCGGAAGGCACAAGGCACAAGGCCAAAGGCCGAAATCCGTCGCTCTGGCGTGCTGCCTTTTGGCCTTGTGCCTTGTGCCTTCTGCCTTTCCAGTCGCGCAGCAGCCGCAGCCCACTTTCCGCGCCAACGTGACGCTGGTCACCACCGACGTGATCCCTCGCAACGACAAGGGCCAGTTCGTCGCCGACCTGGCGCGCGAGGACTTCACGGTGCTGGAAGACGGAGCGCCGCAGACCATCACGTCGTTTTCGCTGGTTCATGGCGGCCGCACGTTCAACCTGTTCGAGAGTCCGGCCCCTGCCGCCGAGCAGGAAGGGGTGGTCTTGCCGCCGCCCCGGCGCCGCACGGACGATTCGGCTGGCCGCGTCTTCTTGATCGTGATCGACGACCTGCACTTCGAGCCGGAGTACACGCCGCACGTGCGCCGGCTGGTGCAGCAGATCGGCGACAACCTGTTGCATGACGGCGACCTCGTGGGCGTGGTGTCCACCGGCCCGTCGTACATCGAAATCGACCCCACCTACGATCACAAGGCCGCGATGGAAGCGGTCGGTAAGATTCGCGGCTCCGGACTGACGGCCAAGGACATCTTCGACTCACACGAAACGTCGCAAGGCCCCGGCGATGTCCGCAGCCGGGCGCAGATGGCGTTCTTCAGCGTCTACAACATCCTGGGCCAGCTCGAGCACGTCGCCAATAAGCGCAAGGCCGTGATCTACATCAGCAACGGCTACGACCTCGATCCGTTCGCCGAAGGCCGCAACAGCAAGGACCACATCCAGGGCGGGCGCTTCGCCGATCCGCTGCGCGAGTTGATCGACCAGGAGAACCCGTATTTCAAGATGGGGGCCGTGACGGCCGATCTCGAGCTCCACAAGCAGATGAAGGAGCTGACGCTCTCAGCCAACCGGGCCAACGCGACGATCTACACGGTGGACCCGCGCGGGCTATCCGGGGTGGTTGATGCGGGACAATACATCGACCAGAGCGAGTGGCGCACGTATTTGCAGAAAACGCAAAGCTCGCTGCGCTATATGGCCGAGGAGACCGGTGGCTTTCCGGTCGTCAACACCAACGACTTTGTCTCGGAGTTCCGCAGGATCGACGCGGAAACCAGCGACTACTACGTGCTCGGCTACTACTCGACGAATCCCGACCCGCTGAAGCGAACCCGCGCGCTCGAGGTGACGGTGGGGCGACCCCACATCACCGTGGCGTCACGGAAGATGTACTCGCTGAAGACCGAAGGCAAGCCGCCCACGCCGGTGATGCCGAAGGCTAAGAAGAAATAACCAACAACCGTTATTTTCGTACTATCCCAAGCCATTCCTTTGCGAGCGCGGCGTGGGCTCCGTCTCGGGCGACGTAGTCGCGAGCAACGGTGGTGAACGCGTCGAGATTGGGAGGGGTTGTTCCCGCCGGCGCGCGCACCACGGTGGCGAAGAGCGCGTGCACCAGTAGCCACGCGGCATCCAGATCGTCCGCCTGAACGGCCAGCCGGGACTGCAGTAGCGCAACGGCATCGCCCTCGTGTCCGCTGGCAATGAGCATCGCCGCGCGGGCGCGGATCCACGGTCCATTCTTCGAGTCGCTCGGCTCCGTCGCCAGCAGCGCCGCCGCCCTCACCGCATCGCCCCGGCGCAAGTAGGCGTCGACCAGGAGCGGCGTGACGCTTCGTGCCGGCATTCCGGCGTCGATTGCGGCCTGCCAGGCTGCGATCGCGTCGGCATCACGGCCCTGCAATGCGCGCGCGGCGCCCAGCAGGAACTGCACGCCTCCAGCGGGCGCGTTGAGCTGCAGCGCGCGCTGCAGTTGGACGGACGAGGACGTGGCATCGCCGACGGAGTACAGCGCGAGCGCCGTCAGCGCGATCCTCACGCCTTGCTCGGCCGGGGCCAGCGGTTCTTCACGCAGCAAGTCCACGAACTGCGCCCTCTCCGCAAGGTCGAGCGCGCGCGTCAGCTCGGGAGAGGCCGTCGGCAGGCGCAAGCCCTGCACGGTGGCTCGCAGCAGGTCGGGCGTGAGGACCGACTCATGCTTGAAGGGCTGGCCCAACGGCGGCGCTTCCGCCAGCAGCGTCAAGGGCGTGCCGACCACGCTGAAGTCCGCATCGGCTGATGTGGTGGTGCCCGCGATGTGGTCGGCGGCCAGGATCTTCAGCCGATACTCACCGCGCGGAATGGTGGCGAGGGGCGCCGAGACCGCGGCAAAGATCGGATGACCGAGCCGAAGGTCGAAATCGGCCGGCAGCGTGAGGTCGTGATAGCGCTGCGGCGTCAGGCTGGCCACTGGCGTTTCGCGATCCTGTAAGACCCGGACGATGCGAAAGTTGATGCTCACGTCGGGCTTGCCGGCCTCTGAGGCGTGGGCGTTGATCACCTGGAAGGCCACGGCAATCCGTTCGTCGCGCGCGAATACCGAGTCGCGCGCCGGGATAATGTCGGTGGCGCCAATGGTGTAGGGGTGCGCCCGCTGTTCTTCCGCCGAATACGCCACCTCGCGAACGGCCACGCGATCCGCCACGATCACAGTGCTCAACATCAACTCCGTCGTCGAGGCCGGCGGTAGGTGCAGCTGGCGCTTGACGACGCGGACGACGGCGGGGGGCTTGGTGCTGGCATCGGCCCAGCCCACGTACAGCTCGTAGTCGCCTGGCCCGGCGGTGAGTGCGCGCTGGATCGCGCGCACGTCAGCCGGCACCGCCACGCTCAGGTCGAAGTCCTCGAACGGCAGGAGGTTGCGATTGGCCTTTTCGAGGCCTTCGAGTTCCGCCTTACGCTGGCGATCGTAGTCTTCCTTTTCCTGGCGCGCGCGGGCGCGTTCCATGGCCATCAGCGAGAGATCGTTCGATCCGCTCGATGGGGTCGAGCCCCGGACCGCGATTCCGCCGGCGCCGAAATTCGGCATCTCGCCCGGCACAAAGCCACTCTTGGGTTTCATCAGCGGGTCGCTGCGCTTGCCGGCCAGCCATTCGCTGACCGTCGAGCGTTCGGCGAGGGACTGCGCGGAGGACGGGGCCGCCGTCGCCAGGCGGATGTAGAGCATGACCGGACCAGCAGGCAGAGGAGTGGCGGGCGGCGGGTTCACCGTGAAGGCCACGTAGTGCGAGCCGTCGGAGGCCCGCATCAGGTGCACCGGCCAGTCGACACCAGGTGTCTCGGGCGCCGCCACAGCCTGGTCGACGGCCGCGATGATGGCACGAAGGGTTTCGCGTTGGGGCTTGGTGGGTTGAGGCGTGGTCGACTGACGGGCATCCACGCCGGCCGCTGCGAGCGACACCAGAACCACGAGGAGCAAGCGCCGGGTCATGCGACCTCCAGAGTCGAAGTCAACATTACCACCGGCGGCCTACCGCAGGATCGTATACACACGCCCCTCGCCCTCGACGTGTTCGAGCCGTAAACCAGGGAAGTTCGCGAGTTTGGCTTCGACCTTGGGCCACTCCCCGGCCGGATACATCTCGGTGTGGACCACGACAAAGGTCACGCCGAGGTTGCGGAGGCTGGCCACGCTCACCTCATCCGGGAACTGCGTCATCTCGAGGTAGAGGCGCTCGTGCAGGGGCGGGCGAATGCCGCTGTAGCCGTGGATTGTCTTCTGCCAATGCGCCATCGCATGCAGCATCGACGTGGTCTGGTGTCGTTCGTAGGCGCCGTTATCTCTCCGGTTCGGTTCCGGCACTTCGGCAATCGCGAACGACTTGGGCACGGTGTCGAGCCAGCGGTCGATGGCGGGGATGGTAATCGCGTACGGCACGCTGCCGAGCGGCATGCTGGCGTATTCCGCGATCAGCACCGCACACACGACGGCAAAGGCCGCGCCCCTGGCGATCGCGCCGACCCGCCCGCTGAGGCGATCGAACCCGGCGCCCGCCAGCACACCTAGTGCCAGCATCGCGAGGATCATGAAGCGCGACGGCACGCGGATGAAGTTGAAGCCCGGCAGCCAATAGACGTAAGGCCACACGCCCACCGGCGGCGGCAGGAACAGCACGAGCGACACGACGACGAGCAGCGCGTAGAAGAGGACGGCGTTGTGGCGCAAGCGCGCGCGCAGGGGCAGCGCCGGATCGAGCGATCGGCGAAGCGGCACCAACGCAATCGCCGCGAGCACGATCGTCAGCACGCCCGGGAAGAGCCACGCATTGGCGGCATCGTTGAAGTTGGTCCCGGTGATGAGGCCTCGGAGGTACTGATGCAGGTGCGACGGCGTGGCCAGGTAGCTCGCGGGGGTTGGCAGCCAGTTCTCCAGGGAGCGCTTGAGGCCCATCTCGTTTTGCGCCGCTCGGTACGGCGCCAGCACGAACGCGATCGGCGCCAGCAGCAACACGCCGGTGACGCCAAGCTCGCGCAGGCGATGGACGAAGGCGATGCGCTCGCCGCAGGCGACGCGATACACCGTGAGCGCCAGCATGGAGACCAGCAGGAAGACGGCGCCGTGGCCGCTGGTGAGTACTTGCAGCGTGAAGAACAGCACGGCCAGCCGCAGGTCGCGCTTTCGACCGCCGTCCAGGTAGGCGTGATAGAAGGCGAGCGCGAACGGCACCCAGTGCACGGTGGTGAGATGCAGTTGGCCGATGCGGAAAAATCGTGGCGGCGCGGCCAGAAAGACGACGCCGGCCAGCACCGCGCCGAGGTGCGACAGCCGCACGCGCCGCGCCAGCAGATAGGCGCCAAACCCGCACAGCACGCATGACGCCAGCGACACGACATTCATCGCCAGCACCACGTTGCCGGTGAGCCAGATCACCGGCGCCGCGAAGAACGCCGCGCCGATCAGGTTCTCCGAGTAGGCGAGCGTGTTGGCGAAGGGATAGTAGATGTTGGCGTCGAAGAACTTGTCGAGCCGCGAGGTGAACGCGTGCGTGTCCCACGCCAGCGTCCACAGATAGAGGTGCGTATCGGGATTGTCGACAAAGACGAGCGTCGAGGGATGGACCGATACGGGGTAGGCGAGGGCGATCGTTAAGGCGACGTAGAAGAGCAGAACGATGAGGGGGCGAACCGACGCAGTGGTTGTCACGCTGTTCGGCATATCGTAGACTCATCGACGGTCAATCATTCGTGAATCAATTACATTTAAAGACAAACCGGATTCTGTGTTGGTCGTGTGCCGTGGCGCTGCTGGCGGTGGTGTCCCCTCTCCAGGCGCAGTCGCCGCCCACTTTCAAGGCGGGCAAGCTCGCCGACAACGGCACCGCGCCGGTCATCGATGGGCGGGTCGACGAGGCGGTGTGGGAGACGGTTCAGCCGTTCACCAACTTCACGCAGCAGGATCCCACCGAGGGCGCGCCCGCCAGCGAGAAGACTGAAGTCCGGATGATCGTCGGCAAGGGCATGGTCTACATCGGGCTGATCTGCTTCGACAGCGATCCATCGAAGATCATCGTCTCGCAGTCCCGCCGCGACGCGTCGTTGAGCGAGACCGATTCGATGGTGATGGTGCTCGACACCTTCAACGACAACCAGAATGCGTTTGTGTTCGGGACCAATCCGCTGGGCATCGAGTACGACGGCCAGGTGGCGAGAGAAGGACAAACGAGCGGCATCGCCGCACCCGGCGCCGGCGGCGGCGGCACGCAGCGCGGCGGCATCAGTGCGTTCAATCCGAATTGGGATGGCGACTGGACGGTGAAGGCGCGGGTCACCGAGCGCGGCTGGGAAGCCGAAATGGCCATCCCGCTCAAGACCTTGCGCTACGCGACCGGGACGAACCAGACCTGGGGCTTCAATGCGTTCCGCAACATCCGGCACAAGAACGAGCAGGTCTACCTCGCGCCGATTCCCCGCGGCTATGACATTTACCGGGTCTCGCTGGCGGCGAAGGTGAGCGGGCTCGACCTGGCGGCGCGTCGCGACATCAAGCTCATTCCGTACGTGCTCGGCTCGGTGAACAAGGACTTCACGCGGACCACCGGTGACAAGGTCGACGACAACTTCACCGGCGGCCTCGACGTGAAGTGGGGCATCACTCCCAGCCTGACCCTTGATGCCACGGTCAACACCGACTTCGCGCAGGTGGAGGCCGACGAAGAGCAGGTCAACCTGACGCGCT
>JBDTMB010000226.1:0-9067 GCA_039934485.1 Vicinamibacterales bacterium | reverse complement strand
CCAACCAGTTCTCCGCCGAGTTCGGCGGGCACTCCGCCGGCGTGGCGAGCATGATCACCAAGAGCGGCACCAACCAGGTGAACGGCTCGGCGTTCGTGATGATCAGGCCCGGCGACCTGGACGCGGCACCGCCGCTGGCGCCGATCGTCAACGGCGAGAAGGTCAAGGCGCCGTACAACCAGCAGCAATTCGGCGGCACCGCCGGCGGCCCGATCGTCAAGGACAAGGTCTTCTTCTTCGGCAGCTACGAACGGCGGCGCGAGCGCAGCCAGGTCGTGGTCACCGCCGCCGAGGCCAACGGCCAAGTGGTGCCGACACCGGCCGACGAGCACCAGGGTCATGCCAAGCTCGACTGGCGCCTGTCGAACAAGAACTCGCTTGGCGTCCGCTACAACATGGTCCGCTGGAACAAGGACAACGAGAGCGGCGGCCTCAACCTGTCCGGCACCGGCTTCATGTGGGACAACAACGTCGACACGGTGCACGGCACGTTCACGACGATCTTCTCAGAAAGGGTGCTGAACGAGGTTCGCGCTCAGTACTCGGAATATACCGACCGCCGCGCCGCGAAGTGCGAGTGCGTGTCGATTGTGCGGCAGGGCTACTCGACCGCCGGCGGCAACGATCAGGGCACCTGGGGTGTGCTGCCGGAAAAAACCTACGACCTGTCAACGACGCTGTCGCTCTGGTCCGGCAACCACACGATGAAGACTGGCGCGTCGTTCACGTATGACGTGACGGAGCAGCTGTTCGCGCCCCTCCAGAACGGCCGCTATACCTTTTCGGGCTCACCGACCGTGGCCCCAAACCCGTTCCAGTTCTCGCAGGCGTTCGCGCTCACGCCCGAGGCGCGGCTGATGTTTCCAAAAGCCTACGTCCTCGCCGGCTTTTTCCAGGACGACTGGCGCGTCCGAAACAACCTGACCATCAACCTCGGTCTGCGTTACGACGTCGAAATCATCAAGGACATTCCCGACTGGCCGGCCCCCACGGACAAGAACAACCTCGACCCGCGCGTCGGGTTTGCCTGGGATCCCAAGGGCGATCAGAAGTGGGCGGTCCGCGGCGGCTTTGGCGGCTTTACGCAGCAGCACGCGATCTTCACCATCGTGAAAGGCGGCGTCGGCGGCCGCAACGGGCTGGTGACGCTCTCGCTAAGCCCAACCGATCCGCTCTTCCCGACGTTCCCGAACACCCTGCCGGGTTTCCCGCCCGGCTCGATTCTGCCCGCGCGCAGCATCCAGGAGATTTCGCCCGACCTGGAGAACGAACACGCGTGGACGTCGAGTTTAGGTGTCCAGCATCAGCTTGGCGCGCGCACCAGCGTGGCAGTGGACTTCAACATCAACCGCGGCACCAAGCTCGGGTTCCTCGACCTGAACGCGCCGACGCCGATCCCGAAGGATCAGCTCAACGCGGCGCTCAGCGCCAATCCCAATGCCGTCGTCCGCACGCAGGCGCAGGCCGACCTGACGCGGCCAAATGTCCCTGGCCCGAACGGTTTCCGGCACATGGACGTGCTCACCAACGAGGGACGCTCGTGGTACCAAGGCATTCGTTTCTCGGGCGTACACCGCACCGTGCCGCTGGTGGTGACCGCTTCATACACGTTCTCGAGTGCCGAGGACATGCTGAACCACTGGTTCTCACCTGAGAACAGCCTCGACCCGGAGTCCGATCGTGGTCCCACCGGCGCGAGCACGCCGCACAACCTCGTGACCAGCGTCGCGTGGAACCTGCCCGGCAGCGGTGCGGTACTCGGGGGCTGGCGACTGAGCACGGTGACGCACAGTCAGAGCGGCTCACCCTACACGATTCGCTATGCTGGCGATCCGGTCGGCTACGGTTCGGGCGTGGGCGCGGCCTGCAACTCGCGCGGCTGCCAGCCGAGCACGCCGGGCGGACGCAACACTGCGCGCGGCATGTTCATCAACTACGCGGACCTCACGCTGGGCAAACAGTTCCCCGTCGGGAACGACCACATCGAGTTCCGCGCCGACGTGTTCAACCTGCTCAACAACCAGAACCTGCTCGCCGGCGGTTACATCAACCTGGTTGGCAACGCGCGATTTGGCCAGCACTCGGGCGGATCGAACGTCCTGCCCGGTCGCCAGTTCCAATTCGCGGTCACCTATCGCTTCTGAGAATCCGTGATGAAGATTGGTCTTGCTCTCGTCCTCGGCGCGGTGGTTTCGGCCACCGCGCTCGTTTCGACCCAGTCCAAGGCGGTTCGCGTCCGCGTGCAAACGGAGCTCGGCGACATCGTGATCGAAGTCGATCCGATCAAGGCGCCGATCACCACCGCGAACTTCCTGAAGTACGTTGACGGCGGCCACTACGACGGCGGCGTCTTCCATCGCACCGTGAAGATGGACAACCAGCCCGAAAGCACCGTCAAGATCGAAGTGGTCCAGGCCGGCGTCAACCCTGATCGGGCGAAGGAAGGCTTCCCGGCGATCGCGCTGGAGCGGACCAGCGTCACCGGCATCCTGCACCAGGACGGCGTGGTGTCGATGGCCCGCGGCGCGCCCGACAGCGCCACGTCGGGCTGGTTCGTCTGTATCAACGCTCAGCCGTCGCTCGATTTCGGCGGCAACCGCAATCCAGATGGGCAGGGCTTCGCCGCCTTTGGACGCGTCGTGGCAGGGATGGAGGTGGTGCGGAAGATCCAGGCCGCGCCCTCATCGACAAATCGCACGACCAACACCGAGGCCCAACGGCTGACGCCGCCCATCAAGATTCTCAAGGTGACTCGCCTGCGCTAGCCGTCATGCGCGGCGGAGATGATCGTCAGCCGCGAAGTGGCGCGCGAGCATATGATCAGCGTCGATGTCTCAGAACACGTTGCTCGATGGCATAGTCGTTCTCGATTGCACGCAGGTGATGGCCGGCCCGTACTGCGCGATGGTGCTCGCGGACATGGGCGCCCGCGTCATCAAAGTTGAACCGCCGACCGGCGACTCGACCCGGACGATGGCCGGCTCGCGCGACAGCGCCAGCGCCGCCTTCAACGCCGTCAATCGCGGCAAGCGCGGCATCGTCCTCGATCTCAGCAAGCCGCAGGGCCTCGAGGTCTTCAAGCGGCTGGCCCGGACCGCCGACATCGTCATCGAAAACTATCGCCCCGGCGTGATGGGACGGCTGGGCCTCGACTTCGCCACGCTCAGTGCCGAGAACCCTCGCCTGATCTACGCCTCGATCTCCGGCTACGGGCAAACCGGGCCGGATGCCACCAAGGGCGGCTTCGACCTGATCGCGCAGGGCGTGTCGGGCATCATGTCGGTGACCGGCGAACCGGGCGGCCCCCCGGTGAAGGCCGGCGTGCCGCTGACGGATCTCGCCGCGGGCCTCTTCGCCCTTTCCGGGATTCTCGCCGCCCTCCACTCCCGGTCGACCTCCGGCCGCGGCCAGCACATCGATACCTCGCTGGTCGATGCGGGGCTTGCGCTGTCGGTGTGGGAGGCCACCGTCTATTTCGAGGGCAACGGCATTCCCGGTCCGATTGGTTCCGCGCATCGCCTGTCGGCGCCGTACCAGGCGTTCAAGTGCAGCGATGGCTACGTCACGATCGGCGCCGCCAACGATCGCAACTTCGCGAAGGTGGCAAACCTGCTGGGCCATTCGGAATGGAATAGCGATCCGCGCTTTTCTTCCAACACCCTGCGCGTCCAACACCGCGAGGAGTTGGCGGCGTTCATCGAAGCGCACACCTCGCTCGACTCGCGGGACGCGTGGTTGCAGCGATTCGAAGAAGCGGGCATCCCGTGCGGGCCGATCCTCAACTATGCGGAAGCACTGGCGACGCCGCAAGCGGT
The DNA here is from genome assembly GCA_039934485.1 of Vicinamibacterales bacterium. Taxonomy (GTDB): domain Bacteria; phylum Acidobacteriota; class Vicinamibacteria; order Vicinamibacterales; family UBA2999; genus 12-FULL-67-14b. The sequence continues at coordinate 5,252 of JBDTMB010000226.1, read as the reverse complement.
GGCGCGGGAGATGACGCTCGAAGTGGATCACCCCACGCTCGGCCGGCTCCGCACGCTGGGCACGCCGATCAAGATGTCCGAGACGCCGCTCAATCCGCATCGCCGCGCCCCGATGCTCGGCGAGCACACCGACGAGGTGTTGAACGCGGCGGGATACAGCGACAACGAGATCGACCAGCTGCGCTCCTCTGGCGCCGCCAGGTGATCTCCCTGGGAACGCCATGAACTCCCGAACCATCATCGAGCCGTTCCGCATCAAGTCGGTTGAAGCCATCAAGTTCACGACCCGGGCCGAGCGGGAGGCGGCGCTGGCCGCGGCGGGCTACAACGTGTTCGCGCTGCACGCCGAGGATGTGTTGATCGACCTGCTCACCGACTCGGGCACCGGCGCGATGTCGTCGGCGCAGTGGGGCGCGCTGATGCAGGGCGACGAGTCTTACGCGGGCAGCCGCTCCTTCTACCGCTTCGAACGCGTCGTCCGCGACCTGACCGGCCTCAAGCACGTCATCCCCACGCACCAGGGCCGGGCTGCCGAGCGCATTTTGTTCCACACCGTGTTGAAACCGGGCCAGGTCGTCCCGAACAACAACCATTTCGACACCACCAGGGCGAACATCGAAGTTGAAGAGGCGGAAGCGCTGGACCTGGTGATCGCGGAGGGGCGCGTCCCGTCGCTGGTCCATCCGTTCAAGGGCAACATCGACCTGGGCGCGCTGGAGCGGTTGCTCGACGAGCAGGGCGACCGGGTGCCGCTGGTCATGGTCACCGTGACCAACAACTCCGGCGGCGGCCAGCCGGTCTCGCTCGAAAACCTGCGCGGCGTCCGGGCGCTGTGCGATCGCTACCGCAAGCCGTTCTTTCTCGACGCCTGCCGGTTCGCCGAGAACGCGTGGTTCATCAAGATTCGGGAGGCGGGCCAGAGCGGGCGGACGCCGAAGGCGATCGCGCAGGAGATGTTTTCGTTGGCCGATGGCTGCACGATGTCGGCCAAGAAGGACGGCCTCGCCAACATCGGGGGGTTCCTCGCGATGAACGACGACCGCTGGGCAGAAAACGCGCGGAACCTGCTCATCCTCACTGAGGGCTTCCCGACCTATGGCGGGCTCGCCGGCTACGACCTCGAGGCGATTGCCACCGGGCTCGAGGAAGTCGTCGAAGAGCCGTACCTTCGCTATCGCATTCGCTCCACCGAGTACCTGGCGGACAAGCTGGTCGCGGCCGGTGTGCCGATCATCCAGCCGGCCGGCGGGCACGCGATCTACGTGGATGCCCGGGCGCTGCTGCCGTCGATTCCTCCGCTCGCCTATCCGGGGATCGCGTTGGTGAACGCCCTTTACCTCGAAGCCGGGGTACGGAGCGTCGAGATTGGGACCGTGATGTTCGGCTTGCACCCGGACGGGTCGGAGACACCGGCGCAGATGGATCTGGTGCGGCTGGCGATCCCCAGGCGCGTCTACACGCAGTCCCACATCGACTACGTGGCCGAGTGCGTCCTGGAAGTGGCGCGGTTGAAGGATCGCTTGCGCGGCTATCGAATCGTGTCGGCGCCGCCAGCGCTGCGGCACTTCACGGCCAGGTTCGAGCCGCTCCTCGGTTGATCGGCGCGGTTACGCGTGTGCGGCCCAGGACTTGTCGCCGGGCGCGTACGGCACGTTGGGATCGAACCGTCCTGGCGACTCGAGGTAGCGCAGGGCTTGCGTGCAGCCGATCTCCGACGTGAAGTAGCCGAGCAGCGCGAGCTCCTTCATCATGCGAAAGTAGTGCGCGGGCTCGTCGCCTTCGGACGCCGCCACCGGTGCACGCAGGCGCCGCTTCGGTGCGCGATCCTCCATGACGGCGTGTTGCTCGCGGTCCAGCGCTTCGAGGAGCGACAGCCGCTGCGCGGCCGAGGCCTGCATGAATGAGACGGCGTGCGCCTGGCGGCAGGCCTCGTCCAGCTGCCGCAGTCCCTGCTGAAACACCTGGCGCTCGGTCGCGTCATACGCCTCGGTGACCATGAGCGCCATGAACGGGCCGACCTTGGCCGCCTTGGCGCCTGGCGTCGACGTCTGGGGCAAAATCGTCTCGGCGATCTCGTCGAGCAACGCAATGTCGGCCGCGCTGAATTCGCCCGTTCCTTGCGCCGTCGCGCGCTCGATCGCGGCCGGCTCGAACGAGAAGGCGAGCACCCGATCACCGCCCACCAGCGCCGCGCCGCCAAGGAGCGCGGCCACGCGCTGCACGGCCTCGCGCCGCGTCAAACCGAACGTCGTCGGGTGCTCCATCGGTTGCTCCATTGCTCAGAGGTTCCCTCGCTTGAGTTCGTCAACGGCGTAGGCCGCGGCGCGGGCGGTGAGCGCCATGTAGGTGAGCGACGGGTTCTGGCACGCCGACGAGACCATGCAGGAACCGTCGGTGACGAAGACGTTCGGCGAGTCCCACACCTGGTTGTGCGCGTTCAGCACCGACGTTTTGGGATCGCGGCCCATGCGCGCCGTTCCCATCTCGTGGATGCCCATCCCCGGGAACGAGCGGTTGTCGGTCACGCGCACGTCCTTCACCCCCGTGGCTTCGAGCATCTCGGCCATGTCGTTCATCATGTCGGTGCGCATCAGCCGCTCGTTCTCGCCGGTGGCGCAATCGATCGCGAGCACCGGCAGGCCCCATTTGTCGGTCCTGGCTTCGTCGATGGTGATCCGGTTGTCGTGGTTGGGCAGCATCTCACCGAAGGCGCCACCGCCGATCGTCCAGGGCCCTGGCATCGACATCTCGTCCTTGAACCCGCCGCCAACTCCAAGTTCGGCGACCGCGCGCTGCCACCCTTGCCGGCTGGCGCTGCCCTGGTAGCCGAAGCCGCGCAGGTACGGGCGCTTTTCGCCGGACAGGTTGCGGAAGCGCGGGATATAAAAGCCGGTGGGCCGGCGGCCGTACACGGTGCGATCCCCAAGCTCGTCGATCGTGCCGTTGGCGCCGCAGCGGAAGTGGTGGTCCATGAGGTTGTGACCCAGTTCGCCCGAGCTGCTGCCGAGCCCGCCCGGCCACACGTCGCGGGCCGAGCGCATCAGGATCCACGCGCTATTGAGCGTCGAGGCGTTCACGAAGACGACCTTGGCCGTGTACACCGTGGTGGCGCCGGTCGTGGCGTCGATCGCGCGCACGCCGGTGGCGCGCTTGCGGCTGGCGTCGTAGACCACGTCGGTGACGATCTGAAACGTCTTGAGCGTCAAACGGCCGGTGGCGGCCGCCGCCGGCAGCGTGGACGACTGCGTGCTGAAGTAGGCGCCGTGCGGGCAGCCAAGCGCGCACGCATTGCGGTATTGGCATCGCCCGCGTCGTGGCAGCGCTTGCGTGAGGTTGGCGACGCGACCCGGGATCAGGCGGCGGCGCCCGCCGAATTGTTTGGCGAGGCGCCCGGCAATCCGGTCTTCGGCGACGTTGAGCGGCATCGCGGGTTGAAACTGCCCGTCTGGCAGTTGCGGCAATCCTTCGGTCGATCCGGCGACTCCCACGAAGCGTTCGACGTGGTCGTACCAGGCCGCGAGGTCCGCGGCCCGGATGGGCCAGTCGATTGCGATGCCTTCCTTGGCGTTGGCCTCGAAGTCGATATCGCCCCAGCGATAGCTCTGACGCCCCCAGGTGAGCGAGCGGCCGCCGACGTGGTAGCCGCGGTACCAGTCGAACCGCTTGACCTCGGTGTAGGGCGATTCTTTTTCGTTCACCCACCAGTCGAGGTTGCGTTCGTTGAGCGGGTAGTCGCGCTTGAGGACCGGATAGGCCTCTTCCATCGCGTGCGTGCGGCCGCCGCGGTGCGGGTACTCCCACGGGGCCTTGCGCGCACTGGGGTAGTCGGTGACGTGCTCCACGTTCTTGCCGCGTTCGAGCATGAGCACGCGCAAACCCCGCTCGGTCAGCTCCTTGGCCGCCCAACCGCCCGAGATACCGGATCCGATGACGATGGCGTCAAACGATTCGGGCTGTCCCTGCATCTGGTCCTTCCTGTTCGGGAACGACTGCGGCGCTATCCTATCAGTTAATATTCCGCGCATGACGACTGGCGAGCCGATCACGCGGCGGCATGCCCTCCAGCTGGCGGTGGCGCTCACGAGCACGGGGGTGGCGGCGCAAACGCCGGCCCGGGCCGTGACCCGGGGGCGGCTCCGCCAATCCGTGAGCCGCTGGTGCTACCAAAAAATCGCGCTGCCCGACCTCTGCCGCGCGGTGTCGGCGCTTGGTCTCACGGCGATCGACCTGCTCGAACCGCAGGACTGGCCGGTGGTGCGGGAGCACGGCTTGACTTGCTCGATGGGATACGGCGGCGGCGGCACGATCCGGGAGGGCCTCAACAACCCCGCCAATCACGCGCGCATCATCGAGAGCCTGATTGCCACCATGCCGAAGGCGGCGGCGCTCGGCGTGCCGAACCTGATCACGTTCTTCGGCAACCGCCAGGGCAGGAGCGATCGCGAGGCGATCGACAACTGCGTGGCCGGCCTGAACCAGATCAAGGCGGCGGCCGAACAGCACGGCGTCACGATTTGCGTGGAGTTGTTGAACAGCAAGGTCGATCACGCGGACTATCAGGGCGATCGCACCGCGTTCGGCGTCGAGGTCGTGGCCGCGGTCAACTCACCGCGCGTCAAGCTCCTCTACGACATTTACCACATGCAGATCATGGAGGGCGACGTGATCCGCACGATCCGGCAGCAGCATGCCCACATCGCGCACTACCACACCGGCGGCGTCCCGGGTCGACATGAACTGGACGATTCGCAGGAGTTGCAGTGGTCCGCGATCTGCCGCGCCATTGCCGAGACCGGCTTCACCGGATACCTCGCGCACGAGTTCGTCCCGGTGCGGGACCCGCTGACGTCGTTGCGCGAAGCGGTAGTGCTCTGCGACGTGTAAGGGGTGAAGGGTGCCGGGTGCTGGGTGCCGGGTGCTGGGTGCTGGGTGCTGGGTGCTGGGTGCTGGGTGCTGGGTGCTGGGTGCCGGGTGCTGGGTGCTGGGTGCTGGGTGCTGGGTGCCGGGTGCTGGGTGTGGTCTAATGTGCGCCGACAGCGAGGAGACCCGATGAAACTGAGCCGCCGGGAATGGAACGCGATGGTTGTCGGGGGACTCGTGGCCGGGCCGCTGGTCCATCGCCCGGCGGCGGCTGAAGCCGCCGCCCTCCAACCAGGTAGCAGCCAGGCGGCCGCGGCGGCGTGGCGGCCGCTCTTTGACGGCAAGTCGCTCAACGGGTGGCGCGGCTACAAGACCGAAACCATTCCGGCAGG
>JBDTMB010000225.1:0-9091 GCA_039934485.1 Vicinamibacterales bacterium | reverse complement strand
GCGCGGCGGCCATCTTCGACGCCCTGGCGATCGACGACATCACGAAAGCGGCGGATCTTTTTCGGCCGGTGTTTGAACGCACGAAAGGCGATGACGGTTACGTCAGCATCGAGGTGGCGCCGACACTTGCGCGCGACACGGACGCCACCCTCGCCGAGGCGCGGCGGCTCTGGCGCGTCGTTGCGCGGCCGAACCTCATGGTCAAGATCCCGGCGACGCCGGAGGGCATCCCGGCGATTGAGGCCGCGATCGCCGACGGCATCAACATCAATGTCACGCTCATCTTCTCACTCGAGCGCTACGCGGAGGTGACGGCCGCGTATCTGGGCGGGCTGCGAACCCGCGCGGCGGCGGGCGGCGACCTGACTTCCATCGCCTCGGTCGCCAGCTTTTTCGTCAGCCGCGTGGACACCGCTGTGGACCTGCTGATCGACGAACGGATCGCCGCGGGCGCGGGGGACGCCGAAGCGCTCAGGGCGCTGCAGGGGCAGGCCGGCATTGCGAACGCGAAGTTGGCCTATCACGCCTTCCAGCAAACGTTCGGCAGCGCCGCGTTCGCGGAGCTGGCGGCGCGAGGCGCCCGGCGCCAGCGTCCGCTGTGGGCGAGCACGTCAACGAAGAACCCGAACTTCCCTGATCTCTATTACGTGGAGGCGCTCATCGGCCCCGACACGGTGGACACCATGCCGCCGGCCACGATTGCCGCGTACCGCGATCACGGAGCGCCGGAGATTCGCATCGACCGGGGCGTCGACGCGGCGCGCGACACCCTGGCACGACTGGCGGCGGCCGGTCTCGACCTCGCCGCCGTCCTGACGCGTCTGGAGGCGGACGGCGTGGCGTCGTTCGCCAGGTCCTACGATTCGCTGTTGGCCGTGGTCGCAGATCGCGCGGCCGCGTCGTTGCCGGGGCGCTCATAGATATGACGCGGCTCGCTGACGCGTCGCCCACTGCGCCGTGATGCCACCGCGGTCAGCGCGGTAACCGTCAGGAGCCACCATGCCGAAGCCAATCACGGTGCACGTCCACTATCCACCGACGGCCGCCACGATCGCGCTGCGCACGGCCCGGGACTGGGATCGCGACCTCATCCCCGACCGAGTCGACCGGAAGAGCACGCGTCACTCGTTCGACTTGCTGATCGACGAGTCGTCGCTGTACGTCAAGCCGATACGCCTCGACGGAACGCGGCGCCACTGGTCGGTGGGCGAGAACTACCGCGTGTCGCCGCAGGCCGGACGGGACGTCGATATCTATCCCGCCTTCGACAGCGATGGCACCTGCTCGGTATGCGAACAGCACCACCTGACCGATCAGGACGGACTCGCGCACCACTTCCGGGTCTTTCTGCCGCCTGGATACGTCGAGAATACGCTGCGTCGCTATCCGGTGTTGTACATGCACGATGGCCCAAACCTGTTCTTTCAGAGCGAGGCCTTCGGCGGAAGCCACTGGCGTATCGCCGAAACCCTCGACGTCCTGCAATCGATGAATCTGGTCGATCCGATGATCGTCGTCGGCATCTACCCCAACGCGAGGGAGACCGAGTACACGCGTCCCGGCTATGAGGCCTACGGTCGCTTCCTGGTCGAGGTGCTCAAGCCGGCCGTCGACCGCGAGTACCGCACTCTTACGGATTCCGGAGCGACTGCGGTGATGGGATCGTCGCTCGGCGGCGTGGTCTCGTTTTACCTCGCCTGGGAGTGGCCTGAGGTGTTCGGGATGGCGGCCTGCATGTCGAGCACGTTCGGGTGGCGCGACGATCTGTTCGAGCGCGTCGCCAAAGAACCGCGTCGGCATGCGCGCCTCTACCTCGACTCCGGCTGGCCCGGCGACAACTTCGAGGCGACCCGGTTGATGTACGACTTGCTGCGCGCCCAGGGCTATCGGGACGGGGCCGACCTGAGCTACCTCGCGTTCCCCGAGGGCGCGCACAATGAAATCTCGTGGGCGATGCGCGCGCATCTGCCACTCCAGTTCTTCTTTCGCGATACCGGCCGCCGCCCGGGCGCGCCAGTCTCCCGACCGCGTCGTCGCCGTTAATCGAGCGGCTTCAGGTCCTGCAGCATCGTCGGAATCAACTCGCTGATGGTCGGATGGATGTGCACGGCTCGGGAAATGGTCGTGTACGGAGCATCCGCGTACATGGCATCGAGGAGCGAGTGCACGATCTCGTCGCCGCCGATCCCGAACACCACCGCGCCGAGGAACCGCTTGGTGTCGGCGTCGATGAGCGCGCGCATGAAGCCCTGCGTTTCGCTCATCTCCCTGGCGCGGCTGACCTTGGTCATCGGGCGATAGGCGACGAGCACGCGGCGTCCCGACTCGCGAGCCTCCTGCAACGTCATGCCCACACGGCCGACCGGCGGGTCCGTGTACAGGGCGTAGCAGGGGTGACGGTCGCTGATGCGCCTCGGGTCGCCGTCGAGGAGATTGCCGGCGACGATCTCGAAGTCGTTGTACGCCGTGTGCGTGAAGGCGCCGCGGCCGTTGCAGTCGCCGAGCGCCCACACGTCTGGCACGCTGGTCCGGCACTGATCGTCGACCGTGACGAAGCCACGCGCGTCGGTCGCAATGCCCGCCGCGTCGAGTCCGAGATCGTCGGTGTTGGGCCGGCGGCCCACCGCCATCAGGACGTGACTGCCGTTTACTTCGGGGGCGCCGTTCGTGCAGTCGACGCCCACCGCCACACCGTTGGAGGTGGCGCGGAGTTCGATGCAGGACGCATTCAGCCGAAAGGCGATGCCTTCGCCTTCAAGCACCTGTTGCAGCGTCGCCGACACGTCCTCATCCTCGCGCGCGATCAAACGCGGGCCCTTCTCGACCACCGTGACCCGACTTCCGAACCGGCGAAAGATCTGCGCGAATTCGAGGCCGATGTAGCTGCCGCCCACCACGATCAGGTGCTCGGGGAGCACGTCCAGACTCAGGATGCTGGTATTGGTGAGGTACGGCACGGCACGACCGCGCGGCATGTCGGGTACTGCCGCTCGTCCGCCGACGTTGATGAAGATCTGTTCGGCCTCGAGCGTCTCGCCGTTGACTTCGACCGTGCGCGCGCCGGTGAACCGCCCGTGGCCTTCGTAAACGGTGATGTTCGGCGTGCCCTTCATCCACCCTGCGACGCCCTCGTTCGACTGCCGGACGATGGCGTCCTTGCGCGTCATGACGCGCGGCAGGTCGACTTGTACGGCACCGCCCGTGGTGAAACCGAACTGCTCGCCCCGTCTCGCCATGTGAATGGCACGGGCGCTCGCGACCAGCGTCTTGGTAGGAATACAGCCGACATTGACGCACGTGCCGCCGAAGCGACCGCGCTCAATCACGGCGGTCTTGCGGCCGGCCTTCGCCAGCCGCGCCGCCAGTGAGGGTCCGGCCTGGCCGGTACCGATCACGATCGCATCGTAATGGGTGGACATGGGTCAAGACTAACGCATCGCGCGAGCCGTCGTTTCGCGCTGGCGCTCAGCGAGTCCGTAACGCCGCTATCAGCGGACACGAAATCGTCCCGCGACTGCTGCAGCAATCGGCGACCAACCGCTTGAGCACCGCCTCCATGCGCTGCAAGTCGCGCAGCTTGAGGCGCACGTTGTCGAGCTTGTGCTCGGCCATCACCCGCGCCTCATCACAGTGCGTCCCATCGTCCAGGGCGAGCAGTCCGGCGATTTCCTCCAGGCTGAACCCCAGCCGCTGGGCGGACTTCACGAACTTGACGCGAGCAACGTCGGCGTCGCCATATCGTCGAACCTGGCCGTAGGGCCTCTTCGGTTCGGTCATCAGCCGCTTGCGCTGATAGTAGCGAATCGTCTCCACGTTGACGGCCGCGGCCGCCGCGAGCGCCCCGATGGTCAGACTGGATAACGGGTTCGGCATAGTGTTGACTCCGTACTTGGGTACGGCCCTACGCTGAATTCTAGGCCGGTATCGAGGCTGGCGAGGAGAAGGACAGTCTGATGAAGACAATGGTGCCGTCCGCGGCGATCACGACGTCGACCGCCGTCCCCCTTCCGGACGACACTCGCCTGCGCGTGGCGGTGATTGGCAGTGGCGGCGGCGCGATGGCCGCGGCGCTCAAGGCCGCGGAGTTCGGCGCCACCGTCACGCTGATCGAACGCGGCACTGTCGGCGGCACCTGCGTCAACGTGGGGTGCGTGCCGTCCAAGGTCCTGATCCGCGCCGCGCACATCGCGCATCTGCGCCGTGAGAGCCCCTTCGACGCCGGCCTCTCCGCCACGCCGGTCACCGTCGATCGGCCGCGGCTGCTCTCGCAACAGCAAGGCCTCGTCGACGAACTGCGCCACGTGAAGTACGAAGGCATTCTCGCCGGGATATCCGCCATCACGGTCGTGCACGGCGAGGCGCGGTTCAAGGACGGTCACACCCTCTCCGTAAAGCTCACCGAGGGCGGCGAGCGCTTGGTTTCATTCGACCGCTGCCTCATCGCCACCGGCGCGAGCGCGGCCATCCCGCCCATTCCGGGTCTGGCCGACACGCCGTACTGGACGTCGACCGAGGCGCTGGTCAGCGATCGCATCCCGCCGCGACTAGCCGTGGTCGGGTCGTCGGTCGTGGCGGTGGAGCTCGCGCAGGCGTTCGCGCGGCTGGGCTCCCGCGTGACCATCCTCGCCCGCAGCACGCTGTTCTTCCGTGAAGATCCGGCCATCGGGGAAGCCGTGACGGAGGCGTTTCGCGCCGAAGGCATCAAAGTGCTGGCGCAGACCCAGGCTAGCCGTGTGACGTTCGAGAACAGCGAATTCAGCCTGACCACGAGTGGCGGCGAGATCCGAGCAGATCAGCTGCTCGTGGCCACGGGGCGCGCACCGAACACCGCCGACCTGGGCCTGGCGCAGATCGGCGTCGCGTTGGACGCGCAAGGTGCCATCGTCGTGGACGACCACATGCGCACCAGTGCGCCGGACATCTTCGCGGCGGGCGACTGCACCGACCGTCCGCAGTTCGTCTACGTGGCGGCCGCCGGAGGCACTCGAGCGGCCATCAACATGACGGGCGGAGACGCCTCGCTCGACCTCGCAACGATGCCGGCGGTCGTTTTCACAGACCCACAGGTGGCCACCGTGGGGCTGTCGGAAGCCGACGCGCACCGTCGAAACATCGAGACCGACACCCGCACGCTGCCTCTCGACGCGGTGCCCCGCGCGCGCGTCAACTTCGAGACACGGGGCTTCATCAAGATCGTCGCCGAGGCGGGCACGGGCCGACTGCTGGGCGTGCAGGCCGTGGCGGCCGAGGCGGGTGAGCTCATCCAGACGGCAGCCCTGGCGATTCACGCCAGGATGACCGTGCACGACCTCGCCGATCAGCTCTTTCCGTATCTCACGATGGTCGAGGGACTCAAGCTCGCGGCGCAGACGTTTACGAAAGACGTGAGCCAGCTCTCCTGCTGCGCCGGGTGACGCGCGATCACTTCCACAATGCGATGCCGCCCAGCAGGCCCGCCTTGTTGTCGACGATGTGCGTGTTCCGCCTGAGTGAAAAATTAATACGCGCCGCGTTGCCGCCGCCGATGTGCAACTGGTCGAAGTTGATCACCCGCTCGAGAATCGGCAGCACGCGGCGGACGCGACGATTCCATTTCTTCGTCCCGAGGCGTTTGCGTGCGCGATCGCCGAGATACTCATCGTAGGTCTTGCCGCCGTGAATCGGGTGCTGCGACAGTTCCAGGTGCGGCATCAGCACGCCGTCGTGGAAGAGCGCACTGCCCATACCCGTCCCCAGAGTGAGGACGAGCTCGACGCCCTTGCCCGTGATGACCGCCAGCCCCTGCACTTCGGCGTCGTTCAGCACCCGGACGGGCCGTTCGAACAGACCCGCGAGGGCTCCCGCCAAGTCGAACCCCCGCCATTTCGGACTGGCGAAGTTCGGGGCGGTGCGCACCACACCGTCGCGCACGACGCCCGGAAACCCCACAGAGATCCTGTCGAACGATCCCAGCGGCGCCACGAGATCGCGGATCGCCCGCACCACTGTTCCCGGCGGACGGTCGGCGGGCGTGGGCACGCGTAGGTGGTCGCCCGACGGTCGGCCCCGAGCATCGAGCACGACGGCTTTCAGCCCGGTGCCGCCAACATCGATGGCCAGCGTCAACGGTCCTGGAGGGCGAGGCGGCGAGGTACGAGCGGTTTGCGTGATCGTCACCGACATAGGGGTACTCCTTCGAGGCACACGCCCCATCAATCCCTCTCACGGATTTCGGTGGCGAGTCGTGCGTAGGACCAAGTCTCCCGGCGGGGCCGAACGTTACGTGCCACATCGGGCTCGGGGCGAGTGAGCCTCCTCACCAATCCTCAGGAATCGCGCTCCACACGCAACGACCCGTGCCATCGTGCTGAGACGCGTCGGCCCCCAGCGTACCGGAGAGCACAAGGAATGGATCAACAGGAATGGCTCGAGGCGGACGGCTACGGCGGCTACGCGTCGGGAACCGCCAGCGGTGTCCGCACGCGCCGCTATCACGGCGTGCTGCTGACGGCGACCACGCCGCCAGGCGGCCGGATGATGCTCGTCAACGGCTTCGACGCGTGGTTGCAGATCGGCGACCGCCGCGTGCCGCTGACCTCCCATCGTTACGCGTCAGGTGTCATTTATCCGGACGGCGCGACCCGAATGACGGCGTTCACCGTGGAACCGTGGCCGCGATGGGAATTCGCCGTGGAGGGGGCCACTGTGGTGATGGAGTTGTTCGTGGCCGCGGGAACCGCCGCCACGGTGCTGACCTGGACCCTCGACGGCGGCCCCGACGGCGCGACGCTGGTCGTCCGCCCCCTACTCTCGGGACGCGATTATCACGCGCTGCACCATGAGAACGACGCCTTCAACTTCACGCCAGACCTCGACGGCGACTCGGTGACGTGGACCCCCTACGAGGGCGTGCCCACCATCCGCAGCCGGTCGAACGGCACCTATCGGCACGACCCCATCTGGTTCCGGCAGTTCGTCTATGCGGAAGAAGAAGCGCGCGGCCTCGACGCGGTTGAAGACCTGGCGTCACCCGGCGAGATTTCGTGGACGCTGACGCCCGGAACGCGTGCGGTCTGGATACTCTCGGCGGACACCGCACCGCGCCGGCCGGGCCAGCGTGCCTCGATTGTCCAATCGACCGAGCGGACACGAAAGGCCGAAGCGAAGCGGCGAGCCGCCTTCCCTTCCCCACTCGACCGCGCCGCCGACGCCTACATCGTCCAGCGCGGCGCCGGGAAGACCATCATCGCGGGCTATCCCTGGTTTACCGACTGGGGGCGCGACACGTTCATCGCGATCCGTGGGCTCGCACTGGCGACCAACCGGCTCGAGGACGCCACTGCCATCCTGCTGGAGTGGAGCGGCACCCTCGCCGACGGCATGCTGCCGAACCGCTTTCCCGACACCGGCGACACGCCCGAGTTCAATGCCGTCGACGCGTCGCTCTGGTTTGTCGTCGCTGCCTTCGAACTGGAAGCGGCGCTCGCGCGACAGGGTCGACGCTTGCCCGCGCCGGCGGCCACGCAACTGCACGGCACCATCGACGGGATCGTCAAGGGCTTCGCCACGGGCACCCGCTTTCGGATCGCGTGCGACAACGATGGGCTGCTCGCCGCGGGCGAGCCCGGCGTGCAACTGACGTGGATGGACGCCAAGGTCGACGGCCAGGTCGTGACGCCGCGTACGGGCAAACCCGTGGAAGTGAACGCGTTGTGGTTGAACGCCCTGCGGATCGCCGGGGCGCGCGATGCACAATGGCGAGCGTTGTATCGACGGGGCTGCGCGTCGTTCGGCGCCCGCTTCTGGAACGCCGAGGCGGGTGGTCTGTACGACGTCGTCGATGTCGACCATGAATCCGGACGCGTTGACGCGTCGGTGCGTCCGAACCAGATTTTCGCGGTCGGCGGCCTCCCGTTCCCCGTGCTGAAGGGGCCGAGGGCGCGGCGCGTCGTGGAGATCGTGGAGGAGCAGTTGCTGACACCGATCGGGCTCCGGACGCTGGCGCCGGGTTCACCCGGATATGCGCCGAGCTACGAAGGCGGGCCGTGGGCGCGGGACCACGCCTATCATCAGGGCACAGTGTGGCCTTGGCTGATTGGTCCCTTCGTCGAGGCGTGGCTCCGCGTGCACGGCAGCACTCAACGCAACCGGGCCGTCGCCAGGGAACGCTTCCTGGCACCGCTGCTGGCGCACCTCAAGGTGGCAGGCCTTGGCCATGTGTCGGAGATCGCCGACGCCGAACCGCCGTTCACGCCACGCGGGTGCCCGTTCCAGGCGTGGTCGCTTGGTGAGCTCCTGCGTCTCGATCGGACGGTGCTCGCCGCCGCGCGGCGGCCCGCGGCCAGGAAGCAGGCTCGGTGACCCACAAGAACCAGACGATGACCGCAGAAGCGGCCCGGCTCGAGGAAGACCGGCAGCGGCAGCACCACTGGAAGCGGTGGGGCCCGTACCTCAGCGAGCGTGCCTGGGGCACGGTGCGCGAAGACTACAGTGAGGGCGGCACTGCGTGGGAGTACCTGCCGCACGACCACGCGCGCTCGCGCGCCTATCGTTGGAACGAGGACGGCCTGGCCGGGATCTCCGACCGGCACCAGCGCATCTGCTTCGCCCTGGCGCTCTGGAACGGCCAGGATCCGATTCTGAAGGAGCGACTGTTCGGCCTCACGGGCAACGAGGGCAACCACGGCGAGGACGTCAAGGAGTGCTACTTCTATCTCGACAGCACGCCCACGCACTCGTACATGAAGTGGCTGTACAAATATCCGCAGGCGCCGTTCCCGTACGCGCAGCTCGTCGACGAAAACCGGTCGCGCGGTCGCGAGGCACCGGAGTACGAGCTCATGGACACCGGCGTCTTCGACGAGCAGCGCTATTTCGACGTGTTCGTCGAGTACGCGAAGGGCGACCCGGAAGACATCCTGATTGAGATTACGGCCGTCAATCGCGGCCCGGACCCGGCGCCCCTGCACCTGCTGCCGACCGTGTGGTTTCGCAATACGTGGGCGTGGACCCCGGGGGCGAACCGACCCGTGATGCGGCAGGAGACGGCCGCAGCAACGGTGACGGTGGAGGTCGAGGAGCCGACGCTGGGGACGCGGCGGCTGTACTGCGA
>JBDTMB010000224.1:0-9105 GCA_039934485.1 Vicinamibacterales bacterium | reverse complement strand
ATGATCTCGACCTTGCCCTGGCACCACAACGTCACCGCCTTCTGCCAGTTGACGACCTTCAGCGGCTCGTAGGTTGCGTTAAGGAGGAGCGTCTGCTCCATGATGATTACGGGTCATTGTGCCATGAATCGAGTGGCCCTACACAATTCGGCACACAGTGCCGATAGGGGGAGAAGGCACGAACTCGCATGCGAACTCCAGGTGGGGGCAAACCTCCAGGCTTGCCCATCGTCATCGGCGTCTTACTCGCGCTCGCCCTCAACGGGTGCGCCAGTTCCGGCGTGGTCTATACCCCCCAGCCCTTCCCCATGCCGGGCGGCACCACCGCGACGCCGGCCCCGGCCCCGGCGCCGTCCACGCCGGGCCGGCCTGCACCGCGGACCGGGTCCGCGGATGGATACTCCCTGTCGAGCACTGCCCTCTCGCTACGCGGCGCGCCGTATCGTAACGGCGGGATCGATCCCAAGGGGTTCGATTGCAGCGGCTTCGTGAAGTACGTCTTCAACCAGAACGGCGTGAACGTCCCGCGCGAGGTTCGCGATCAATTCCGGATGGGCAAGGGCGTGGACCGCAACCGGCTGCACCCTGGTGACCTGGTGTTCTTTACCACCGTCGCGCCCGGCGCGTCGCACGTCGGCATCGCGATTGGCGGCGATCAGTTCGTCCACGCCCCCAGCGAGCGCGGCGTCGTCCGGGTCGAACAACTGAGCACGCAGTACTGGGCGTCGCGGTTCGTCGGCGCCAAGCGGGTCAACTAGCCAGCCGGGAGTGCGTGCGAAGCGACTCGCCCTAGTTCCAGCTGGCCTGATGCGCGCGAAACGCCGGTGTGTCGCGGTACGGCGCGAATTGCGCGGCTGAAGCGGCGAACCGGGCGCAGTCGTGGTTGAGGGCCACGGCGCGATCGAGGTGCACCAGCGCTTGATCGGGATGGTGTGCGAGGAAATACGATCGGGCAACCGATAGCTCCAGATTGGTGCCCGGCAGAGCATGGAGAATCTCGTCGAACTCCCGGGTCGCTCCGGCCTCATCGCCGCGAAGCAAGGCCACGCTGGCGAGAATCCACCGATCCAAAACCGAGCGGTTGTTTTCCGGGAGCCGGAGCAGCTCCTGCTCCGCTTCGGCGGGCCGGTTGGCGAAGAGCAGCGCTGAGGCGCGCGCGCGCCGGACCGCGATGCTCTCCGGCAGGGTCTTCGCGGCCTCATCGGCCACGCGCATAGCCTCGTCAAACTGACCGGCAGACTGCAGGTGGTAGGTGAGGTTTCCCCACGCGACGGCGAACCTGGGATCGATACCGAGGGCGGTGCGGAAGTAGGTTTCCGCGAGCGCCGGGTCGTTCCCGTGCGAACAGCCATAGCCTGTCATCGCCGCGTACCAGTCGGCGAGCAGCTCGTAGCCTTCGGCGAGCCGCGGATTCAGCGCAATCGCCGTTTCGGCTTCGCGGCGCCACAGCTCGACCTGCCCGGCCTCGCGATAGGCGAGGGCGAGCGCGGTGTGGGCCTCGTACAGGGAAGGCGCGAGGGACACGGCCTGCCGGGCGCTCGTCAGCGCTGATTGATGCAAGCCTTCGGGCGACCCGGAGACGAAGTTTGCCGACGCCGCCAATCGTGCCGTCGTCTTGCTCAGCAGCGCCCACGCCTCGGCGTAGCCCGGATCGAGCTGAACCGCCCGCTGCAGCCCACCCATCGCTTCACGGGGATTGCCCGCCGCGTAGGCCGTGCGGGCCTCGACCACGGCCTGGTACGCCTCGAGTGAAAAGGGTTTCGGGCGCGACGCCGCCACCTGGCGGCCGGCTTCCAGCTTGGCCCCGAACCGGTTCGCCAGGTCGTCTTCGACCTCCAGCAACTTCGCGAACTCGTCGGTCACGCTCTCCTGCGCTCGTACTTCGCCTGTTCCATGATCGACCAGTCGAGCGGTGACGCGAATCCGATCGCCGAGGCGCTGGTAGGTCCCCTGCACGTAGTAGCTCACGCCAAACGCCTGCGACAACCGCCGCAGCGCCTCGCCGTCGAGCGGCGCGCTCTCGCTGATGGATTGCTGGCGGTACAACTCGACGATGCGATCCCGGCTGACGCAAATGACGTCATCGAGGCCCTGCAAGCCGAAGGTCAGCGAGTCGGAAAAGGCGCTCGCCAGCCAATCGTCGTTGCGGTCGCGTGTCAGGTTTTCGAACGGCAGGACGACAATCCGTTTCTTGCCGGCGATCACGTCCGCGGCGTCGGGGCGCGCGTGCACTCCACTCCAGGTCCACCACGCCAGCGCCAGCGCCACCGCGACCGCCACCGACAACGCGATGCCACCCCACACCACCGCCGGCGGGCGCACGGGTACCGCGGCGTCCTGCCGCACCTCCGCCGCGAAGCGGTAACCCCGGCGCGGCACGGTATCGATGAACGGGCGGCCGCTGGCCTCGTCACCGAGCGTCTTACGCAGCACGAAGATGGTCTGCGAAAGGTTGGCCTCCTCCACGAAGCTGTCGGGCCAAACGATCTGCATCAGTTCGGCCTTGTCCACGACGCGGTCGCGGCGCTCGATCAGGGCCACGAGGATATCGAACGCCTTCGGCGTGAGCGAGACCACGTCGCCGCCGCGCAGCAGCCGTCGCGACGGCAGATCGAGCCGGTACTGGCCGAATTCGTAGGAGTGTGGAGCGGCGTTCACAGCCTTCGACATCGATTTGAGCAGCGTTTGAGCCGGGTTTGAAGACTTCAAAGCCTCCCGGTACCTAGAGTGCACCCAGAATAGGCGACCCCGGAGGCGGCCATTCTACCCTTGAGGAGGTTGAGATGTTCGGTATTCACGGTTGGCGAGTTACCCGCTTCAGTTCGCGTGCCGGACAGGTTCGCATCGCGATGATCGTGCTGGCGCTGGCAACGCCTGCGGGAGCGCGAGCGAATGGCACGACGTGCCCTGACTTCGCGGGCGCGATCAAATACGGCGTCGGCGGCTACCCACAGTCAGTGGCGATCGGGGACGTCAACGGTGACGGGGCGCCGGACCTCGTGGTCGCGAACTTTACCTCCCGCAACGTCTCGATCCTGTTGGGCCATGGGAACGGCACCTTCGGGGTGGCGGTCAACTACGACGTCGGCGGCGTCGTGTCTTCAGTGGCGATCGGGGACGTCAACGGTGACGGGAAGCTCGATCTCGCGGTCGCAAACCTGGGTTCCAACGCCGTGTCGATCCTGCTGGGGATCGGGGACGGCACCTTCGGGGCGGCGGTCGACTACTTCACCGTCAGCCCGAATTCGGTGGCGGTCGGGGACGTCAACGGTGACGGGAAGCCCGATCTCGCGGTTCCAAACACCGGTTCCAACACCGTGTCGATCCTGCTGGGTAGCGGGAACGGGACCTTCGCTTCTGGGGTTACCTACGGCACCGGTGGCGGCCCATCTTCAGTGGCCATCGGGGACGTCAACGGTGACGGGACGCCCGACCTCGCCGTCGCGAACTACTCCCAGAATGTCTCGATCCTGTTGGGGAATGGGAACGGCACCTTCGGGGTGATGGTCAACTACGGCGTGGCCACCGGCTGGGGTCCATCTTCAATGGCACTCGGGGACGTCAACGGTGACGGGACGCCCGACCTGGCAGTCGCGAGCTCCTACCTCCCGAACGTCTCGATCCTGTTGGGGAATGGGAACGGCACGTTCGCGCCAGCGGTCAACTACAGCGTCGGCACCGATCCCTCTTCAGTGGCGATCGGGGACGTCAACGGTGACGGGAAGCCCGACCTCGCCGTCGCGAATCCGGATTTCGCTTCCAACACCGTGTCGATCCTGCTTGGGAATGGGCACGGCACGTTCGCGACAGCGGTCCACTACACCGTCGACACCGGTCCCAGTTCAGTGGCGATCGGGGACGTCAACGGTGACGGGAAGCCCGACCTCGCGCTCGCAACGGGTGCCAACACCGTGTCAATCCTGCTCCAGACATCATGTGTCGCCGTGCCCGATTTGACGATGACCAAGGCACACGCGGGCAACTTTACCCAGGGCCAGACAGACGCGACCTATACGATCACCGTCGCCAACACCGGTGGCGCGCCGGCCACTGCGACAGTGACGTTAACCGACACCCTGCCGCCTGGGCTGACGGCGACGGCGCTGAGCGGAAGCGGCTGGAGTTGCTCGCTGGGGACGCTGACGTGCACGCGCAACGACGAACTCGCGGCGGGCGCGAGTTATCCGGCGCTGACGCTGACGGTCAACGTGGCGAGCAACGCGCCGACGAGCGTGACGAATACCGCGACGGTGTCGGGCGGCAACGAGATCAATACGGGGAACGACACCGCGAGCGACCCGACGACGGTGACCCCGGCGACGAATCCAACGGCGGGGGCGAACCACGCGCCCATCGCCGTCGCCGGTCGCGATCTAACTGTCGGCACCATCGGCGTGCAGCCTGTCGCGGTGACGCTATCAGGCGCCACATCGTCCGACCCGGACGGTGATCCGCTCACGTATTCCTGGGTCGATGCGACGGGTCACCGCATCGGTTCGACCGCCGTGGTGTCCGTCAGCCTGCCTCCAGGGCTCCACGACTTCGCGCTGACGGTGTCCGACGGCCGCGGCGGGACGGGCAGTGACGGCGTCAGCGTGCTCGTCGTCGGCGACACCGAGCCGCCGATGGTCATCCCACCTGACGACATCACCGTCGGCATCACCACCGACACCGGCGCGACGGGATCCGATGACGACGACCTGGCTCACTTCCTGACCAGCAGCCACGCCGGCGACTGGATCGACCCGACGCCGGCGTTCCTCGACGCACGGGTGAACGGCGCGACCGTCGGCAACAGCTACGAGTTCCCGATCGGCGTGACGACGGTGACATTCAGATGGAGCGATCACTCAGCCAACATCGGCAGCGCCACGGCTACGGTGACCGTCCTTGATCACCTGAAGAAGGGCGACCTGCTCGTCGGCCAGTCCTATCCCGTCTACGAAACATTCGGGTCGCCATCGGTCGGACGCATCGAGCGCGTCCGCAACGGCGTCGCCTCCGTTTTCTGCGAGACGCCGTGGGATTCCGGCGATCCGATGTTCTGGGATGGGCCGTCGGAGCTGATCGTGGATTTGAAGGGCCGCGTCGTGTTCCTTGCCCAGCGCAACGACGGCGGCATTCGCATGCTGCGGTGCACGCGGCCTGGCGACCCGCCCGAGTTGATCGCCGATTTCGCGCGCCGCGCCGTCGATGCGCCGCCCACTGCCGCGCTTCCATTTCCCCGGTACGGATTCGCCGATCCGTCGACGGGCTACTTCCACTACAGCGGATTGCACCTGGCCACGCGCAAGATCGTGGAGGCGAACACCGGGACGAGCGGATCGGATCTCAAGGTCGTCGATAACGAGACGTACAACTTTCAGGCAGGGTTTTTCGAACTGTTTACCCCCGGCGCGCAGGTCAAAACCTTCGTCTACCACCCGGCCACCGGGAAGTGGGAGACGAACGGACCGGCCGGCGTCACCTATCCAAACTCGCCCGAAACGAGCCACATGTTCTACAACGGCGGGACTACCTATGCCGTCAACTCAAACATCATCCGAGGCGTCGTCGATCCATTCCACATCAAGGCGGGGTTGAAGATCGGCAGCGAGTTCTCCGGCAGCCTGGACTATATGCTCGGCGGCGGCGCCAAAGAATATGCCAGTCTGATGATGAACGACGCGAATATTCCCGACGTGACGTTGCCGCCCACCCTCTGTGGAGGCGCGCTCGTGCCGCTGGTCGGAGGAGGATTCTCCAGCGTCGGCTATATGAACGGGGTGATCGTCGATACATGGGGAAGTTTGGGATTGATCGTGACGGCCCAGCCCCCATTTCTAACGAACATCAACGAGGACATGTTCAAGGCCAATGGCGCCGCGCCGACATTTCCACAGCCATTCAACGAGTGTCTGCCCACCCCGGAGATTCTGTTCAGCGCGCCGCTGGCGTACTACTCGCCATCAACCGGTCACGTCAATGTCGTCGATCGAGTGGCGTCGACCAGCCTCGGCATTGTCGGCAGCCGGTTCTGGGGGAACGACATCGTCAAGCTGCCTGCGTTCGGCCGCGATGAAGTCGAGACGGTGATCAACAACATCTGGCATCCGATGGGGATCGCCGGCTTTCCTGCGAAGATCAGCCCGGGCTACGGCGTCACGCTCGGCATCAGCATTCAGTCGCCGGTGAACATTCTGATGACCGACGCACAGGGACGCCGCATTGGGATGGACCTGCTGACCGGCCAGCCGGTGAACGACTTCGGCGCCGACGGCGTGGACAGCGGAGCCGATACCGAGCCGCGCTACTTCTTCGTGCGCGATCCCGCGCCGGGCCCTTACACCGTGCAAACGGTCGGCACCGGCGACGGTCCGTACACCGTCGACGTCTATTCAGCGGATACGGCGACGGGGCTCAGCAGCCGGTTGACGCACACCGGAACCGCAGCGCCCGGCTCGATCGCCGTCCACGACTTCGCCCTGGGCGCGGACGTGCGACTCGCGTTTACGTCGCCGTCGACCAATCGCGCGCCGATGGCCGTGGCCGGTGTCGATCAAACCGTTGAGGCGACGTCGCCCGCCGGTGCGACTGTCCATCTCGATGGCTCCGCGTCGAGCGATCCCGACGGGGACGCCCTCGACTACATCTGGACGGGGCCGTTCGGCGTCTTGAACGGCGCCGTCGTCAATCCCGTTCTTCCCGTGGGCACCCACGCGCTGACCCTCACCGTGGACGACGGGCACGGCGGCAACGCGAAGACCATTCTCGTCGTGACCGTGAATGCATCGCCAAACGGCGCCCCGACCGCGAACGCGGGACCCGATCAGATCGTGGAGGCGACTTCGCCGGCGGGCGCAACGGTCGTGCTCGATGGATCGGCGTCCACCGATCCCGATCTTGATGCGCTGACCTTCACCTGGTCGGGCGCGTTCGGCATCGCTTCCGGCCTGACACCGTCGGTCGTCCTGCCGCTCGGCACGCAGGAGGTCACGTTAGCCGTGGACGATGGCCATGGACACACGGCCACGGCGACTTCGCACGTCACGGTGCACGACACGATGCCGCCCATCGTCACGTGCGGAATCGCCGATGGTCTGTGGCACGCTGCGGATGTCGGCATCGCGTGCGCCGCCAGCGACAGCGGATTGGGACTCGCGACGGCAACGGATGCGTCATTCTCACTGGTCACGAGCGTGGCGGTGGGAACCGAAACAACTAGCGCCGAGACCACCACCCGGACCGTGTGTGATGCCGTGGGCAACTGCGCGACCGCTGGGCCGATCGGTGGGAATCAGGTCGATCGACAGGCGCCCGCCATTCACGTCATCCTCCCGGCCGGCGGCACTTACCTCGTCGGCGAGTCGGTGTCGGCGGCCATCTCGTGTGACGACGGAGGATCAGGCGTGGCGACGTGCGCCACCGTGGGCGGCGACATCGACACGTCCGTTCCGGGGACCCGCAACCTGACGGTCACGGCGGCCGATCGCGTCGGCAATACGTCCTCGGCGAACGCGAGCTACACGGTCGCCGCGCCGCCTCCACCGCCGCCGAACGCACCGGACGGCCGCATGGTCGGCATGGGGCATCTGGACAACGGCGGCGTGCACCATCACTTCGCGTTCCGTGTGTCGCAGCTCGCGAATGCGGACGCCGGGCGGTTCGAGTACTGGGTCAACGATCCCAAACGCAGCTCGCACCAAGACGACGACCGCTACGGGTCGGACGACGATGGGAATCACGATGGGGCCTACGGGCGCGACCGCCGCCGAGCGATGCGCGTCTTCCAGGCGACCGCGATTGAAAGCGTGACGTTCCTCGACGATCCGGCGTTTCAGCCGGGGACCAAGACGGGCAAGCGCCAGCCGACCGTGGACACGGTGACGATTGTCGGAGCCGGCAAGTGGAACGGCAAGGACGGTTACCGGTTCGAGGCCCGTGCCACCGACCAGGGCGAACCTGGCCGCCACCGCGACGTGTTCTCGATCGTCGTCAAGGACTCGCGCGGAACCATCGTCGCGAGCGTCGCCGGCAGTCTGGACGGCGGCAATATTCAGTCGATGCGGCTGATGAGTCGTTAACCGCGCGGTCGTGCGGGGTTGTGCTCGCGGGGGTTGATGATGACGCCCGCGAGCAGCACCTCAACTGATCCCCGGGCTTCGGGCCCGAGGCTTGGGGCTTGGGAACGGCTGTGGAACAGGTGGCGTGCCGTTGTCGGGCGGGGGCACCTCCAGCGGCAGCGTCGGCGTCTCGTTCGCCGGCGCGGGCGCCGTGGGCACCGTGGGCGATTCCCTAATCCGCATCCGCTTCAAAATGATCTGCTGACGACGCAGCAGCCGGCGCGTCGGCTTGGCCGGGCTGTGCTCCCGCGGGTTGATGATCGCCCCCGCCATCAGTGCCGCCTGATCGGGCGAGAGGCTCGCGCACGACTCGCCGAAGTAGGCGCGCGCGGCAGCTTCGCAGCCAAAGATGCCGTCGCCCCACTCGATCGAGTTCAGGTAGATCTCGAAAATCCGCTGCTTGGTGAGCGCCGCTTCCAGGCGTCGCGTGATCAACAGCTCCTTGACCTTGCGCATCGGGTTTCTCGACGGCGACAGGTAGAGGTTCTTCGCCAGCTGCTGCGTGATCGTGCTCGCGCCGCGCAGGAACTGGCCCTCGTCCCAGTTCTTCTCGAACGACGCCTTGATCTCGTTGATGTCGATGCCGTCGTGATCGAAGAACGCCGCGTCCTCGGTGACGATCACGGCGCGCTTCAGGTTCGAGGAGATCTGCTTGTACGGCACCCACTTCTGGCGGATCGCGAACTTGCGCCCTTCGGCGTTGGCCTCGGCAATGCGCAGTTCCATGAATGCCGTGCTCGTGGGATTGTTCGTGGCCAGCGCGCGGACATCCGGCAGCGACAGGTAGACGTACGCGACGTACGCGAAGGCCAAGGTCGCGAGCCCCAAGGCAAACCTCACGGTCTGCCTCCACCAACCGCGCTTCGCCGCCATGCGGCGATTATAGCTACGAGCGTGTCTGCGTCATCGGCGTCATCTGCGGCCCTAGCGTCCTCTGCGTCATCTGCGGCCCTGGCGTCCTCTGCGTCATCTGCGGCCCTGGCGTCCTCTGCGTCCTCTGCGT
>JBDTMB010000223.1:0-9110 GCA_039934485.1 Vicinamibacterales bacterium | reverse complement strand
GCTGGTCCTTGAGGGCATCGAGCAGATCGGATGGCCCGTCTTTCAACAGGGTGTTCACCAGCAGCGTGCGATCGTCGGTCGATGACCAGCGGGTGACCTGGATGATCACCCTGCCGGCGCCGCTGCCGGTGTTGTTGTTGACGATGGCGATGGCGCTGAATTCTTCGCGCTGGCCCCCGGTCTGTGCGACTGCCCACGAGCCGGCAGTCGCGAGGAGGGCGAGTAGCGCGGCTGCTGTCTGTCTACGCATTGGCGTTCTCCTTACGCTCGCGGCGAGGGAGGCTCGTTGATCACGGGCCTCTCCGACGGCGCTTTCATGGGCGGTTCGATCGACGGCGGATCGACGCGCGGCGTGCCGATCACATCGGGCGCGTGCGGATCGTCCGGCGGGACGACCGGCTGCTCAGGTTCTCTCGGCAGGCCCGGATGTTGCGGGCCGGTGGGCGTGACGGGATCGGTGTGGTTGGTCATGGTTGTTCAGCTCGCTTGGCTCGCACTGGCCCAGAAGCGCGGGGCGGCGGAACGATCGATGGCGAGCGCCTGCTTCGCTGCCTCGCGCACTTCGTCGGTTACGGATTGACTCAACTCCAGCGCCGCTTCGCCGGCCCTTTCGAAAAGCGCATCCCGCATCGGGCCAAACGCGCGGTCTTCGGCTTCAGTGCGCGGGGCGATGAGGCCGGCGATCACGCCGACGGCCAGTGCGAGGGCACCCGCCGCCAGCGGGTTTTCTCGCGTCCACGTGGAAAGCGTCTGCGTGTTCATGAAGCCCTCATCGCCGAGCTCTTCAGGATGCGCGCCACCCCGAGACCCAGGAGGAACGCGCCGCCGATAAAGAGCGCGGGCCGGCGCCGTCCGAGCGCAGCCGCGTCGTTCATCAGGCCCGCAGTGCCGCGCTGGCGGACGTGCTCGGAAAAATGTCTCAATTGATCGCCGGCGGCATCAATGAGGCCGGCAACAGTCTCGGATGTCGTCTTACCAGTCGTCGTCATGGTCTTGCCCTCGGACTTAACAGGAGCAAGACGCGGGCCACGATTTGCGGGCCCAAACTGGCGTGGCGTGCCGAACTGGGGTGGAGGCCAACCACAAGTAGGCAAGCGCCGGCCCGACAGCAGGCGGAATTCCCGGTTACGGCGCGTAATGCATCATCGCCATGAAGCCCATGTCCATGTGGAATTGCTGGTGGCAGTGGAACAGCGTGAGTCCGGGCTGGGAGGTCGTGCGGACATCGATCTCCACCTGGCTCCACGCCGGCACGACGACCACGTCCTTCATGAGTCCTGACACTGGCTCGCCGGCAAAGCGGACGATCTCGAAGGTGTGGCGATGCAAGTGGACCGGGTGCGCATCCGCGCTTTGATTGTCGAACCGCCAGCGGTAGCGTCGGTTCGCGCTGACGATGATCGGATCGGTGCGGGGATACGACTTGCCGTTGATTGTCCAGTGGTGGCCGTCTCCGGTGGCCTTGAAGACCATCGAGAGCCGCCCGTCAGGCTCCGCGGCAATCTCCCGGCTGCCGAACACCAGGTAGTTCCAGTCGCGAAGATCGGTCGGCGCCCACCGTGGCGGGCCGAGCTCGCCGGCATACTCGACGGCAATCCCCATCCCCGCGTCACGCTGCGCCGCCCTCGTTTCGCCGAGGATCCACACGCCGGGCCGGTTCATCTCCACGACGGCATCGACGCGTTCACCCGGTCCCAGGTCCAGCACCGGAACGCTGGCCGGGGCCGGCACGGCGTTACCGTCGAGGGCAATGACGTGGAACAGGTGCCCGGGCAAGGCCAGCTTGTGGTGCAGGGTCGCGCTCGCGTTCAGGATGCGGAAGAGTGCGCGTTGACCTTGCCTGACCCGTATCGGTTCACCGCCGCCGAGCATCTTGCCGTTGATTGAATAGTAACGGAAGGTCACATCCGTCAGGCCTTCGTTGGCCAGGCGCGGATCCCATTCATGCAGGAGAATCGGCACTTCCAGGTCGTAGGCGCCAGGGTCGGCACCGCTCTCCACCACGAACATGCCGAATTGGCCGGTGTAGGTGCTCTTCTTCAGGTCCCGGCCGGCCGTGGTGTGGCTGTGGTACCAGCGGGTCCCCGCCGGGTCCGGCGTGAAGGTGTAACGCCGTCGCCCACCGTTGGGCGCGACGCCCGGAGTGCCCTCCTCGAACGAGCCGTCCACGTCCGACGGAATGTGGAACCCGTGCCAGTGGACGATGTCTTCGTCCTTCGTGTCGTTCCAGATGTCGAACGTGAGCGGCCGCCCCGCTCGGGCGCGCAGAAGGGGACCGGGCACCTGGCCGTTATAGGCCAGCGTCCGGATCGTGCGGCCCGGCTTGAGCTCGAGCGCGACCTCGCCAATGCGGAGCGTCACGTCCGCCGGTCCCGACAGTTCTTCCGGAGTCTGTGGTGCGTGTCGCGCTGGCGCGGACATGTGCTGGGCGCGGCCCAACACCGCCGAGGAGGTCCAGCAACAAGTCAACGCGAGCAGTTGACGGCGCGTCATGCAGGTGACCCTAACACGGGCGCGCGAGGCGAGTCTTCTAACGCTCACCCCGCGCGCTCGACGATTGGCTTACTTCTGCAGCGACTTGACGTAATCGGCCAACCCCGCGACGCGGAGCTGGGCGGTATCGCGGCTGAGCGAGTTGAACAACCCGCCCCACATCGGCATGTCGCGCGAGCCGTGCGCCGCCACCTCGTCAAGCCCTTCGATGTAACGCCTGACCTTGACGTCCGGAAACTTGCCTCCATTTCGCTCGCTGATCTTCGTGAGATCCGCCGGCGCCTTGGTCAGGGCCGCGGCGGCCGGGCCCTTGCCCTTGCCATCATTGCCATGACAGACCGCGCAGTAGGTGTTGAACATCTTCGGTGCGTCGGAGGCAGCGACCGGCGTGATCGGTTTCTTCTCGATCTTGGGCTGCGCCACCGCGGCCACCGTTGAAAGTGCGAAGACGACGACGGGAACCAGGACGTGCCTGATTATTTTCATTTGGAGCCCTCCCTCTTGGTTGTCGGCCGACACGAATAATTCCGGCCGCTGCAAGTCAAAGGCCAAGCTGACACGAAGGACCACGCCTGTATATGACGGCAGTCATGACTGGGTGGGCATTTTTCCGCAACCGTAGCGAAAAAACCAAGGATCAAAACCATTCGCTTGGAGGTCTTGACAGGCCGGCGGCATCTACTTTATTGTTCAAAGTAATTTGCAAAACCATCGACGCATCGTCCAGGGGGTCGCGACGCTGGTGACGCTCGGGGCGGCCGGGGTCGCGGTGCTGCTGGCCGCGCTCGCCGTGGAACGCCGGACCGAGATCACCCTCCCCATCCCGACGGGCGCATTCGCTGTGGGCCGCACCATCTTCGACTGGACCGACGAGGCAACCGCGGACACCCTGGCGCCGGTGGCCGGCGCCAGGCGCGAACTGCTGGTCTGGATTTGGTACCCGTCGGCCGCCGGGACGACCGCACCGATCGCCGACTACATCCCGGCCGCGATGCGGGCCGCCGTGCCGGCATCTGGCCCGATGAAGTGGGTGACCCGGGACGCGTCGCAGGTCCACGCCCACAGCAGGACCGACCCCGGACTGTCCCCGCAACCGCCGACGTTTCCCGTCGTGGTCATGCGGGCGGGCGCGTCCGCCGGCGTCGCAAACTACACCACCCTCGCCGAAGACCTCGCCAGCCACGGCTACGTCGTCGTCGGCTTCGACGCGCCCTATCGCACGAGCGCCGTGGTGTTTCCCGACGGACGCGTGATGCGGCGGACGCCGGCGAACAACCCGGAACGGTGTGCGGAGAAACCGCAAGCGGAGCAAGACGCGTGCATGACGAAGCTGCTCGCGGCGTGGACCGCCGACACCGCGTTCGTCCTCGATCGGCTGGAAGGGCTGAATACGGCAGATGCCTCCGGCACGTTCACCGGCCGGCTCGACCTGACCCGCGTCGGCATGTTTGGCCACTCGTTTGGCGGCGCCACCACCGCGCAGTTTTGCCACGACGATGCGAGGTGCAAGGCCGGAATCGATGTGGATGGCCAGCCATTCGGCGACGTCGTTCAGAGCGGCCTGCGGCAGCCCTTCATGTTCCTGCTGAGCGATCACGCCGCGGCCACCGACCCCGTGAGCCGCCAAATCCTGGCCAACATCGGGTCGATTTACGATCGCTTGCCGGCGGATGGACGGCGCCGACTCGCGATCCGCGGTGCGAACCATTTCCTGTTCAGCGATGACGGTGGGCTGCTGAAGAGCCATGTCGTCCTTGGGGCGCTGCGCCGGTTGGGTGTGGTCGGCATCGACGGCCGGCGTCAACTGGAAATCACGGCCTACTGCGTGCGGAGCTTTTTCGACGCGCACCTCAAGGGATCCGGCGCCGAGGGATGGACGATCGCCTCGCCGCTCTACCCGGAGATCCAGGTTCTCGAGTGACGACACCAACACGCCTCCGCCTGCCGCAAGGTCCACGGGCGCGTCGTATGCTCCACCCTTGAGGCGGTTCTTGATAGATTGACGGGCATGGCGAACCCCGGGGACCTCATGGATGTCATCTCGATCCCAGCCAATTCCTGGATGCTCGCCGCGCGATTGGCGATGGCCGCCGGACTCGGCGCCGCGGTTGGTCTCAACCGGGAGATGACGCTGAAGCCGGCCGGATTGCGAACGCATGCGCTGGTCGCGTTGGGCGCGGCGCTGCTGACCCTAATCGGACTGCTCCTGGCGCAACCGCCGCAAGGCGACATCAGCGCGGCCAGCCGCATCGTGCAGGGCATCGTCGCCGGCATCGGCTTCATCGGCGGCGGCGTGATTCTTCACGGCGGTGATGGGCAGGCCGTCCACGGACTGACGACGGCGTCGTCAATCTGGATCGTGGCGGCGGTCGGCGTGGCCGTGGGCGCCGGGCTCTGGCGCGCGGCGCTCGTCACGGTCCTACTCGCGCTGGTGGTCCTGGTGGTCGGCGGCCCGATCGATCGCGCGGTGAGACGCCTCACCGGCCACCCTGTCGATCGCGACTGACCACCGGGGCGCGGCCGGCCACTACTTTTCCTCGAGCGTGTCCTTCTTGGCCATGGACAGCCGAAACGCGGCCATCTCTTCGCCGTTGCGCACCAGCAGGACGTCGCCCACCACCACCGGGTGGTTCCAGGTCTTGGCATCAAGTGCCCGGAAGCGCGCGATCTCGGTGAACTTGTCCGGGGTCGCGCTCACCAGCGCCACCTCGCCCTCCTCGGAGATCACGAGCAGCAGATCCTGATCGGCGAGCATCACGAGCTGGCCGTTGCCGTAACGTCCACCCTTCCACACGCGCTTGCCATCTTCGAGGTCGATGCACGAGAGGATGTTGTTGTCGAAGCCGTAGGCATGGCCCTTGTGCAGGACAAAGTCGTTGTAGTACGGCTTCAGCCCGTTGGAAGTCCAGCGCTCGGCGACGGTCCAAGCGCCGGCCGCGCGCGTCACGGCCAGCCGCCGCGTCCCCATCCCTCCGGTCATGCTCATCGCGTTGATCAGGATGCCGCCGTCCTCGGTGATCGCGGGCTGCACGATCGCGCCGCCTTCCCATTTGTGCTCCCAGAGGAGCTGGCCGTCGGCCGGTGCGACGCTCATCACGGCCGGTCCTCCCAGCAGCAGGACCTGCTCGACGCCGTCGATCGTCACCCGATGTGGCGAACTGTAGCTCCCGCCTTGCGAGGGGTTGGCCCAACGTTTGAGACCGGTCACCGCGTCGTAGGCGGCAAGGGTGCCGGAAGCGGCGACGATCACGAGGTCGCCCACGACCAGCGGCGAGCTGGAGAAACCCCACATCGGCGTCGGGGTCTTGGTTTCGGTCGCCACCTGATGCGACCACAGGACGGCGCCGGTGCCCTCGTCGAGGGCGTTCAGGATTCCGGTCGCACCGGAGGAGTAGACACGACCGCGACTCAGCGTCGGTGTGCCGCGAGGACCGGCGCCGCCATTCGATTCATAGAAGCGGACCGCGTCGCGATGCCGCCACACCGGCTCACCGGTGCTGACCCGGTAGCAAGTGACGACCTCGTCATCGCCACGCTGCTCCTGGGTATAGAGGAAGTCGCCGTGCACCGCGAAAGACGACCAGCCGGGTCCGACCGGCCGTCGCCAGATCTCGACAGGCGGAGAGGCGGACCAATCGGTCTTGATCTGCACGCCACGAACCACGCTGTCGCGATTGGGTCCGCGAAAGCCGGGCCATTCGACCGGCGTGTCCCGTCCTTCGGACGAGTCACGCTCGCTCATGGCAGGCCGTGTTGCTGCCTCAACGGTTGCCGGAGCCGGGACAGTCTTCGTTGGTTCAGCCATCGCGGCGGGTTTGACCGCCGGCGTTTCTTTCGGGCTTTCCGCCGCAGCCGGCGGCGGTGGGAGCGGCTTGGGGTCGTCGTGAACCTGGGCCAGCAGCCGTTGCTCGGGTGTGGGCGTCCATCGCCAATGGAACTCGCCCATCGCACCGCCCCCGATACCGGCTGTTCGTATCAACGCAAACGGCGCGCAGGCGAGCAGGATCGCTGCGGCCAACGACGCGTACCGCATCACGCCTTGACGGTGACGTGTGGCCACCGCCCAGACGACGAGGGCCAGTGCGAGGTACGGCGTCGGCAGGAAATAGATCATCATCCCCTGTCCCGCCCCGACGATCGATTCATGGGCGACGGATCTGGCAGCCACTACGGCGATGATCATCAAGACGATCGCACCAAGGCGTTCGAACCAGGGCGCGCGGCTGAATATCAGCCACCACAGGAAGACCGTCAGGGCGCCGGCCACGCCCCCCAGCACGCCGATAGTCGCTCCGTCATCGGACAGGACAAGCGGCGCGACGAACATCACGAGCAGCTGAACCAGCGCGATGACCACCGCCGGCCACAGTCGCAACGACTTCCGCGGACGCAGTTCGTTGGTTGGGGTGATGGTCGTCATGATCTCAACTCCTCAATGGGTTGCCGCGCCGGCATCGCGGCGCCCCTGGTAATCAGCCACACGGCCAGTGTCAATTCGAACACCAGCATGGGCAGCCACACCGCCCAGGTCACCGGTGATGACCAGGCCCTGGCGCCGCCGAACCATCCGGCGACTTGCAGGGGAAGGAGGATGACGAGCAGCGCCGACGCCGCCACGCCGAGCACGAGGGCGCGGAAGGAGGTGAGGAGCGACAACACCTCCCTGGCGGGCGCGTTGCCGGCCAGCACCATCGCGCCAATGCCGGCGGCAAAGTAGATCCAGAAAGCGAAGCCCGCGATCCGTGCGTTCGATCTCAGCGTCATGACTACTCAGATCGGAGGGCCTGCAGGACATCGACACGCGAGGCGCGCGCGGCGGGCAAGGCCGACGCGAGAACAGCCGCGGCCGCAAGCACCGCCCCAGCCGCGAGAATCGGCAACAGTCCCGGCAGCCGGAAGTTGCCGAGATAGACCGCGGCGGCCGCCGCAAACGCGTACGCGGCGACAGCGCCCGAGACAATCCCGATCGTCGCGATCGCTGCTCCCTCCGAGAGGACCCCCACCAGCAGGCTCCGCGGCGTCGAGCCAATCGCCAGCCGGACGCCGAATTCGCGCACCCGCGCGCTCACCGAGAACGCCAGCACGCCGGCCACGCCGACGACGGCAATCAGCAACGCGACGCCGGCAAACCCGGAGATCACGAACGCGTTCAACCGGTCCGGCGCCAGCACTTCCGCGCGCACGTCCTCGAGCGTCGCGGCCCGTTCCACCGGCTGGTTCGGCGCCAGCTCGCGGACGATCCGCCTCACCGCCGGCACGAGCGCATAGGGATCGCCTGATGTGTGCACGAACACGCGGCCCGCCACGCCCAGCTGCAGAAACGGGTGGTACACGGTGAGGGCCGGGCCGGGCACGACGTTCTCGTCGTCGACATCCGTGACCACGCCGACGATGCGATATTGCTGGTCGCCCATGTAGGGGTCCTTCCACACCAGGTGCCGATTCACGGCGTCGCCGTTGGCGAACAGGCGCTGCGCGATGCTCTGGCTCACCATCACCACCATCTCGTTGCCGCGGCGATCGTCCGCCGTGAAATTCCGTCCGGCCAGCAGCGGCACGCCCAGCACCGGGAAGAAGCCGGGCGAGACGATCCGTAAGCGGGCGCGCGGATTATCTTCACCGTCCGCGGGCGTGTACCCTTCGACGCCGAACGGGACCCCGGCCCCGAAGCTGCCGGCGTCGCGCCACGGCACGAAGCTCCCCACGGCGACACCCTCCACGCCGGGCAGATCACCGATTCGCCGCGACAGTTCCTGGTAGAACGCGATCGACTTCGGGCTGCTGTCGCCAAGCGCCGACGGGACGTCGAGCGCGAGGACCCGCCGGGTGTCGAAGCCGGAGCTCGCCGTCTGCAAGGCGATCAGCGCCGCCACCAACATGCCCGCGCCCGCCAGCAGCACAAACGACAGGGCGATCTGGGCGGTGGCAAACACCCGCAGGCGTCGATTGGTCGCGGGCGTGATGCGCACCGTGCCGCTTGCCAGTCCCAACCCGGTCGGCGCCGAAGACGAAGGAAGCCGCGGCACGTAGGCAAGCGCCACGGCAGCGGCCATCGCCAGGCCCGCGCCAACCCACAGCACGCTGGCATCCACCGTCACGTCGAGCGCGCGCACCGAGAAGCGCGCCGCATAACTGGCGACCACCGCGACCAGCGGACGCGCGAGGAGCACGCCGAGGACGGCGCCCGCGCCGCACAGCACCAGGCTCTCGGCGAGGAGCGTTCGCCGCAACGCCCCGCGACTGGCGCCGAGTGCCGCGCGCACCGCCAACTCGCTCTCGCGGCGCACCGAGCGCGCGAGGATCAGGTTGGCGACGTTTGAACACGCAATCACGAACACCACCGCCGAGGCGCCGAGCAGCAGGAGCAGGATCATCCGCGCCGGCGCGGTGATCTGCTCGCGCAGAGGCGTCGCGCTGAGCCGCGTCTCGGCCGTCGTCGAATACGCGTCGGGGTGCTCGCTGACCATGGCGTCGTGCACGGCGCGCAACTCGGCGCGCGCGGCGTCGAGCGTGACGCCGGGGGCCAGGCGGCCGAAGAGCTCGGTCATCCGATGCGTGCGCCCGGTGACCATCGTGGCCCCGAGATGATGCGGGCTGGTCACGATGTTGGCGATGAT
>JBDTMB010000222.1:0-9124 GCA_039934485.1 Vicinamibacterales bacterium | reverse complement strand
CGCGCCACATCAGCCCGATCCTGCGGCCGTTCGGCGAGCGTGCTGCTCACGCTGCCGACTCGCTTCACCTCGTTGTAGTCCTTGGCGTAGCGACTGCTGGTGAGGGCCGGAGGCGGGTCCAAGGCAAACTGCGCGATCCATGCCTGGCTGCCAGGAACGCTCGGGACGCCGAACGGGGTCATGTTCTGCCACTGAAAATTCACGCCGCCGGCGGCCGGACAGCTGGGCGTTTTCTGCCACACGCCGGGGTCGGTTGAGGTCGGCATGTAGAACTGCGGCGGCGCCGAGCCATCGCCGATGCGCGCCGCAATCATCTGCGCCGCCGCGGCCTGTCCCGCCGCAATGCCGCCGAACTTGGCCGGGCTGTCGGGGATCGCCGCCATCGCCGCGTCATACGCCGGCGTGAGGTTCGCCGCCGCCGGGAAGTAGTTCTTCAGCACCCCGTACGCCGCGGCGATGGCCGCGGCATCGGCCGACGCGCCCACCGGCGCGACCACGGTGCCGAGGTACGGCTGGTAGTCGCCGGTGATCGCGTTGACGGCCTCGAACACGGCGAGTTGCGTAATCGCCATGAAGCGAGCTTGAGCGAACGGGCTTGCGCCTTGACTGACCAGGGTCGCCACTGCGATCCCATTCCAGTCGAGCACGACGTCAGCCCGTGCGGCGACCGGGTTGCCCACTAACGCGGCCACGAGCGCAACTGCAGTTAATACTCGCCTCATACTGATACTCCTTTGGCGCATCGCCAACGCTGCACGGCGCGAAGCCCATTCCGCGCGCCAGCAGTCACCCGGGGGGAATTGCGGGCCGGAGTCTAGATCAGTGCAAAGGGTGGAACAACCCCCGTAAGGATGACCCTGGTAAGGATGACCTGGCGCGCGCAAATTCCTGCGCGCGAAGGAAGTGAGTCGAATGGCGCCCCCCCGCCCGACGCAGGAGCTACTGTGGCCGACGAGCGTGAAGAGCACGGTCGAGCGGCGCCGTCATCGTCGCCCACGCGCCGAGCTACTTGCGGAACAACGCCTCGATATCGCGGCTACCGCGCAGGACGCGCAAGATCAGGACGTGGGCACCGTCCACGCGGTACGCGATCATGTAGTCGCCGACCACGAAACTGCGCACGCCTGGTCGCAGGTCTTCGTCACGACGACGACCGATGTATGGTTGGCGGGTGAGGAGTGCGAAGCGGGCCGTGATGGAGTCGACCACGCGGTCCGCGACGTCGACGTTACTGCTTTCGGTTGCGAGGAAGTGCCAGATCTCGTCGAGGTCGGATTCAGCCTGCGGTGCGACGCGGAAGTCCATCAGTGTGACGCATTGCGCTCCGCAGCCAGTCGCGTGCGCCCGCGCTGCTTCACATCCTCGGCGAGCGCCTTCATCGATTCTTCGGTGATCGGTCGGCCCTCGCCACGTGCGAGCGACGCTTCCGCTTCGTCGAGCGACGCCAGGATCTCCAGCCGTCTGCGCTCGCGCTCTTCCCAAAGTGCCAGCGCCTCCTGTACGGCCTCTTCCTCGTGGCTGAACCGGCCGCTTTCGATGGCCCGTTTCACCATAGCCCGCTGGTCCGGCGTCAGGTCAACGTTCATATGGTCACGGTAGATGTTCGGCACCCACCTGTCAACACGATCCGGGTCGTCTGGCAGCCGAACCATACAGCCTTGGTTTCGTCACGTCGGACAACTATGTGTTCGTCACACGCGATGGACTGAATCCCGTGTCGTCATCGGTGGTAAACACGACGAGGTTCAGCCCGCCATGGCGCCCCCGGCAGGGCTCGCACTGGCTAGCGCCAAGCAAAGCTTGGCGCGGCCATGAACCCGAGAACTGGCGGGAGCGACCAACTCGCGAAGCGAGTTGGCGCCCCCGGCAGGGCTCGAACCTGCGACCCCCGGCTTAGAAGGCCGGTGCTCTATCCAGCTGAGCTACGGGAGCACGTGTCTATTGTAGCGGCGTCCGCGCCATGCCAGAGCTGGAGAACCGCGACACGGCCTTCGGCCAATCCTTGTCGCGCGGACGTTTCTTCTGGTCTACACTTTTTCGACGGAACCACTGGGATGAACTCGCTGCCGACCTCCCCGTCGCATTCCACCCTAACCAACTACGCGGCCGCGGCGGCCGCCGTCCTCCTTGCCGTCCTCGCACGTTGGCTCGTGACGCCGTGGATCGGAGCCGCGTTTCCGCTGGCGACGATCTTCCCGGCCATCGTGTTTTCCGTGTGGTTTGGCGGCTCGGGCCCGGCGATCTTCACCAGCGTCGCGGGATTCGTCGCCTGCGACGTCGTGTTCATTCCCGGCGTCGGCGTCCTCGGCGGCGGCGTCACCTTCAATGAACTGGTCGGCATCCTCGTCTACCTGGCCAGCTGCAGCTCGATCATCGTGCTCGGAGAAGCGATGCGCACCGCGCAGCGCCGGCTCGAGGTTGGTCAACGCGAGCTGACCAACACGAATCTCTTGCTCGAAAACCGCATCGAGGCGCAATCCCTGCTCGCCGCCATCGTCGCCTCCTCGGACGACGCGATCGTCAGCAAGACCCTGGATGGCACCATCACGTCGTGGAACCAGGGCGCCCAGAAACTGTTTGGGTACACGCCGGACGAGGCGATCGGCCGCTCGATCCTGATCCTCATCCCGGATGATCGGCGCGACGAAGAGCACGCCATCATCGAGCGGATCCGCCGCGGCGAGCGCGTCGACCACCTCGAAGTGAAGCGCCAGACCAAGGACGGGCGACTCGTCGACGTCTCGCTGACTGTGTCGCCGGTGCACGATCGCGACGGCCGTGTCATCGGCGCCTCCAAGACCGCGCGTGACATCACCACGAGAAGGATGGTCGAGGACTCACTGCGGCGAAATGAGGAGGCGCAACGGCTGCTCGTAGCCATCCACGATGCGACCCGCGGCCTGCAGGATCCCGCGCTGGTGATGCGGGAGGTGGCCACGCGCGTGGGGTTGCACCTGGAGGCCACCCGCTGCGCCTACGGTGAAGTCAACGTCGATCAGGATCAGATCACGATCAGTCGTGGGTTCACCGACGGCGTGCCCACAGTGGCGGGGCGCTATCACCTCGAGATGTTCGGCCCGGCGATGGCCGCCGAGCTCAAGCGCGGACGGACGGTGGTGATACCCGACGTGCGGATCGATCCGCTCACCGACGATCCGGTGGCGCAGGCCGCCTACGACGGCATGCAGATTGTGTCGATGATCTGCGTGCCGCTGTTCCGCTCCGGTTCACTGGTCGCCGTCCTCGTCGTCTGCGACGGCAAGCCGCGCCGGTGGCTGGACGATGAGGCCAGCCTGGTTGAGCAAGTGGCGCAGCGGACACTCTTCGCCGTCGATGGCGCCCGCGCCGCGGAGTCGCTCCGCGAGAACCGCGACGTGCTGGCGCTGGCGATGGGCGCCGGCAAGATGGGCGCCTGGTCGCGAGACCTCGAACTGGATACCGCGTGGTGGAGCCCGGAACTGGCGGAGATCCTCGGGTTGCCGCCCGGTGGACCCAACGAGCGCGAGGCCGTCGCTGCCCTGATGCATCCGGAAGATATATCGGCCCTCCAGGCCGGCATGCGCGAGGCGTTGGCGCAGCGCACCGACTTCGTGGCGGAATTCCGCTTTCGCCATGCGCAGTCGGGTGAATGGCGGTGGATGGAAATGCGCGCCAAGGCTGGCTACAACGCCGATGGCCAGGCGACGATGTTCTACGGTCTGGGTATCGACATCACCGAACGCCGCCAGACCGTCGAGGCGCTCCAGGAAGCCGACCGCCGCAAGGATGAATTCCTGGCCACGCTTGCCCACGAGCTGCGCAACCCGCTGGCCCCCATCAGTTCCGGCCTTCACATCCTGCGCTATGCCGGCGCCGACTCACCGGCGGCCGCCCGCGCGCGCGAGATCATGGAGCGGCAGATTGGCCAGATGGTGAGGCTTGTCGACGACCTGCTGGACGTCGCCCGTATCACCACCGGTAAAGTGGAACTGCGTCCGGAGACGATGGATCTGACCCGGGCGGTCCGCGACGCGGTGGAAATCAGCCGGCCTTTGATCGGCCTCGGCGGCCAGCCATTCTCGGTGGTGCTGCCGCCGGCGCCGGTGTATGTCCACGGCGACCGCACTCGGCTCGCGCAAGTGTTTGCCAACCTCCTCAACAACAGCGCGAAGTACAGCGAGCGTGGTCAGCAGATTGCGATCTCGGTCGAACAGATCGGCACCGAAGCTGTCGTCAGCGTCCGGGATGCCGGCGTGGGCATCGACACGGACACCCTGCCGCGCGTCTTCGACATGTTCAGGCAGGGCGAGGGCGCCAACCAGCGGATGCACGGCGGACTCGGGATCGGCTTGTTCATCGTCAAGCGAATCGTCGAGATGCACGCGGGCACCGTCGAGGCCCACAGCGATGGTCCCGGCCAGGGCAGCGAATTCGTGATTCGAATTCCGCTGGCGGATGGCGCGGTCGCCGCCCACTCCGCGAACGGGCACTCGGCGACGCCCGACACGGTGCCAAGGCGCATCCTCGTGGTGGACGACAACGAAGACGCGGCGGAAGCGCTGGCGGCGATGCTGGCAATCGATGGCCACGAAACCCAGTTGGCGTACAACGGCCCGCAGGCCTTTCGGACCGCCGAAGCCTTCAAGCCGGACGTCGTCTTCCTCGACATCGGGATGCCGACGCTCGATGGGCACGAAACGGCGCGCCGCATTCGACAGGAGCCTTGGGGTAAGGAAATCGTGCTAATTGCCTTGACCGGATGGGGACAGCCCGAGGATCGCACGCGTTCGAAGGAGGCCGGCTTCAACCATCACCTGGTCAAACCCGCCGACCCGGAGATGGTCGCTAAACTACTCTCATCGCTGCCGGCCTGAAGGCGCCCACGCTTACCGCGACCTGATCAACCAGACGGCGGCCGCCAGCACGATCACCGCAGCTGTGATGGCCAGGGCCACCATCAAAGTCCGGCGTTGCTTTTTGCGGTGCTCTTCGGCCAGCCGCATCTCGACGATATTCGCCCAGAGCGCCTTGTGCAGGCGCAAGTCGGTCGCCCGAGCCTCTGGGGTCGCGGGAGGCCCAAGACCATCGACCGGCGCCAGGAACCGGTATCCCCGTTTGGGCACCGTCTCGATGAACAGGGGCGTATCCGCATCGTCGCCGAGCGCGTCGCGAACCTGGCGGATGGCGAAATTCACGCCCTGGTCGAAGTCGACGAACGTGTCGTCTTTCCACAATGCAGAACGGATCTCCTCTCGGGTCACGATTCGCCCCGGTTCGGTCGCCAGCAGGCTGAGCAGCTTGAACGGCTGCGGCTGCATTCGGACTTTTCGGCCGTTCTTCAGCAACCGCTCGCCTTCGGTATCCAGTTCGAACACGCCAAATTTGACAATCGTGGCCATCGATAACGTCTTCCCGAGGACCCAGCCAGCCCACGGACCGGCCAGGGCTCAGATCTTCTCGCTCATCGTAACCCAGAACTGACTGTAGACAAAGGAGTTACGTCCTCAGTGCGGGATCAGCACCCGCAAAGGGGCCGCAAAGCGACGGCCGCCTCCGACCGCCGTATACATCCCCAGTGAACGGCCATCCTTCGGACGGATGCCCTGCCCTGACGGCCGCTCACCCCGAGGCTGATATGAGTTTTCGTGCATTGAACGACCATTCCGCGAAGCCCAAGCCGGAAAACCGGTTGCAGAGAGGGGCAAGGGGAGTGGACATCGACATCAAGGTGGCTGCTCAAGCTGACGGCCCGGTTCTCATCACCGCACCGCCTGCTGACGCGCTCGTCATTGCCGAGCGCATCGCCGCCGCGAATGGCGATTGGCAGATGGACGTCGTGAACTGCGACCTCACGAAGGGCGGCGACATTGTCGCGGCGATCACCGATTCGCGGCGCCGCGCGCAAACGACCAGCCGGAAGCACATCCTGTTTCTCAGGGAGGTGCAAACCCTGACCGAATTCGAGCAGGCCACCCTGATGCACCGGGTCTCCGAGAGTCAGCCGGGGCCCGCCGATCCATCGGCACGCGTCTTCGCGTCGTCGTCGGTGAACCTGTTCGAGCACGTCGAGCGCGGCTGGTTCGACGAGAGGCTCTTCTACTACCTCAACCGGGTTCACATTGTCTTGTCCGAGCTTCCATGACGCTCACAGGAACGGCGCGGCGCGCTTCAACAGTTCGTCGAGGCCGGGTTCCTGCGGATTGCGCGGCTTGCCGGGGTGGATGACGGAGACCTGGCAACTCTCCGCGGCTTCCACCAGCTGCGCGTAGGTGCCGGCCGTGACGTCGGTGATGAACGCCTGCCGGTTGCCGTCGTAGGCGAACATCCTGCCGTTGATCGTCGTGCACTCGTTGCAGGTTGAACACCGCGGCGTCTCGATGTAGGCGTCGTCTGTGGATCGCGCGGGTTCCAGCGTCAGCGGCGCGCTCTCCAGGATCACGACGCCGGCGGCCGGTCGCGCGTGGACTTCCGGCACCGCCTCCCACGCCTGTCGGGCGCCCGCGAGCAGCGCCTCGGCGTGCGAATTGTGAATCCCGCCAAGCTCCTGCAGGCTGTGCCACATCTCCCGGCAGCGTCGCGCTTCCCGCATCAAGCGCTCGTCGACGATCACCTTGTGCAGGCGATCCTCTTCATCGACCATCAACAGGCTGGGCACCGTATCGGGCAGTCCCTTTCGCTCGCGCGACAGCGATTCGTCCACGGGGAGCAGGGCGCCGTCCCAGTGCTCCCGCGGGATCTCCGCCAGGTGCCGGGCGTAGCGACGATCGCTCGCCACGAAGTCGACGGCGGTGAACGCCAGGTCCGCCGACACTCGCTGGTGCCGCTCGTCCTCGTAGGTAAAGCGCTGGATCGGCCAATCCAGTTCGCGCTGCGGGTTGGCGTCGAGACAGAAGCGCGAGGCCCAATTCGGACCCGCGGCGGGGTCGTAGACGAACGCGGGAAACACCCGCGACTCCATCGCCGCCGCGGCCACCAGGTAGGGAGGCAGGCCCGAGGCCGTTCCGCTCGCGCCCGAGAACACGCTGAACAGGGTGGGGCCTCGATAGGTCAGTCCGCGGAGCAGGTGATCGCGGAACCGCGGCAGGTTCGAGCTCGTGGATTGCAGCACGAAGACATCGTTCAGGCCCATGGCCATGCTGGCGATCTGGCGCGTCCTCGTGCCGGAGGCCAGCGCGCCCTCGCCGTAGGGCGACTCCTCGAGGATGTCGTCGATTTGCAGCAACACCTTGATGGGCAACCCCGAGGTGAGGATCTCCATGAGGCGCGCCTGTTCGGCCGCCGGCAGGTTTGCGGCGTTGACGCAGACGAGATAGTCGGGGAATGCGGCCAGGTCCAGAGGGTCGAGCCCATTCGCGCCGAACTCCTCGAACAGGGCGTCGTGCCGCAACTCGCGGTACTGGCCGTCGATTTCGAGCTCCGCGATGGCGATGGCCTTGGCCAGGGCGATCACGGAGGGCATGCGGCTGCGGAAGGCGTCGAGCGCTTCGCTGCAGGTGTCGAAGACGAACGTGTACGGCTGGCCGCCATTGCGCGTGGCGTGGACGTCCGGTCCGGGGAGAAAGGCCCGCGACGTCAGCACGGCGAGCAACTGATAGATCCGCTTCCGGCGGCTCTCCGCCAACCCGTCACCGGGCCCGGCGCCGGCCAGCACGCGCACCATCGCGCCGAAGTCGAAGGCGTCCTCGAAGCCCTTGCCGACCGATCCCTGCAAGTGCGAGGCATCGCGGCGCGCCGTCGAGCGCTCGAAATCGGCCTTGAGGATATCCGACAGCTTCAGCACGAGCCGATCGAGTTTCTGGTGGAACGCGGTCACCTTCTGCCGCTGCACCGCGCTCCACAGGTGGCGCACCAGGCGCGCGGGCAGTGCCGCGTCGCAATCGACCAGCTCGCCGTCGACGGTAATCGCGCCGCGGAGGCGTTTTCGGCTGTCGGCGAACGAGGGCTCGGTGCCGAGCGCCAGCCACCTGGACTCGTTTTCCCAGATCGACGACAGCGGCCAGGCCGCGCCGCTCGAGACGAGCAGGCGAATCTCCCGCTCGATTCTCAGGCCGTGCTGGCGGATGCGATCGCCATCAAGGCCAGCCGCGGTGGCGGCGAGCGCGTCGTCGATGACGCTGGACAGGGTCTGCACCAGCGGGCCGTCGGGACGATTGTCCACGAGCAGGAGGGGGAAGTCGTAGCGCAACTCGGCGAGGTCGCGATAGCCGGCAAGCAGCGCCGGACGCAGCTCCAGCCCGTCAACCGCACGCAGATCCCCGCCCGGCCGGGTGCCGGTGAGGAAGAAGGCCACGTGTGCGTGAGTGGTCGCTGTCATGCCGATACCCGTCCGGGCAAGCCTGAAGGCTCGCCCCCACGAACGTCCCGGTGTGCATCGCGCGGCCACACCGTGTGCTTGTCGAGTTCGGCGTCGAGGCCCGCCCTCGTCACCTCCGCCGTCCGAAGCCTGGTGGAGCGCACGAGGTCCTCGTAACAGGGCACGTCGGGATTGCGATACAGGATCCCGACCGGCACCACATCGGTGTTCGACGCGATCTCCCGAGCGCGGTTGAGATCCGACGGATCGTGTTCCAGCTGGTTCTTGTAGACCTTGGCTGACCCCGCGCCCGGCTGCAGGCCGTTCGGGTGATGCAGCAGCTGCACCCTGGACGGATCGTGCAGCCAGGGCTCGAGCAGCTTTGGCATCCACTCCGGGCAGCGCTGCACGATGCGCACGAACGAGAGGCCGGTGTGGTGATACGCCGCCTTGACGATGTCGAACAGGACCTCCGGCGCCCAGTCCACCGCCTGTGCCACGAACGACACGTTCTGCACGCCGAGCGTGACCGTGAGCGGATTGAGCGCTTCCAGGTAGCTGCCGCGCGGCGTCGTGTTGGTCCGGGTGCCGATGGGCGAGGTGGGCGACGCCTGCTTCTTGGTCAGGCCGTAAATCTGGTTGTCGTGCAGGAACACCGTGAGGTTCATGTTGTAGCGGATGGCGTGGATCCAGTGCGCCGCACCGATGCTGGTGCAGTCGCCGTCGCCGGTGTTCACGAACACGGTCAGGTCGGGTCGCGCCATTTTCACGCCCTCTGCGACCGGTAGCGCGCGCCCGTGTATGCCGTGGAAGCCGTAGGTCTTCATGTAATGCGGGAAGCGGCTGGAGCAG